>JAJFME010000001.1 GCA_021772375.1 Chlamydiota bacterium
AGCATAATGAAATGGTACTCAAGTCGTTAATCCTAAATAAAATCAACGAGCTGGGCATGCCACAAAGAGTCTAAAAAGTGGCAGAAAGGGCGATCCCAAACCCAGAGCCTTACCTTACCATCAATTACGCAACAACGCCCACTCTACCTCAACATTCTCTAACTCATTCACAACCAATCACATACACACGGATTCTTTAAAAAAGCAACTTGACTTTTTTTAAAAAACCTGTTAAAATCGCTAATAACAATCCGGAGACTTTCTATGAACTCATTAGAATCATTAATACAACATATTTCTAGTTTAAGAACTCAAATTGATCAATGCGAAGTAGGAAAATACACCGCTTATAAAGACGTAATGGCTAATCAACCTTTAGAAAATATCCTGCCTACATATCAAGGTGTGATCGAAGGCATAGAACAGATCGCTCGCAAGTTATTCAACAGGGATTCATATACAATTCAAGAAGCACCATTCAAAGGACACAGCGGAAGTGTTCTTTACCAAATTATAGACCCTACAACAGAAAAAACACTTGGCTTAGCCAAAATATTCGCTGAAGATAAATCCAACGAGTTTTTGGATGAAGTTTTCTCCCTTAGAGCTTACGTACAGCATGGCATTGTCTGCCCCAATATTTTAGATGTAGGCCTAATACAGGAGAATCCTGTAAAGAAAAGTCAGAAAACACGATGCGTTATGATAGAAGAAATGATCCCCGGAGAGACCTTAAAAAGTCATCTGAGTAAATTATTCGATCATGAGATTACCTCCAAAGCCAGAGCTACTCAAATGACTCAGACTATCGAGCTATTTAAGGCCTTCGGTTCATCGCTTGCTGATTTTCATAGTAAGGGCTGCTCCGAGCCCAAACCAATGGATCCTTATGTAAGAGAACATCTGCTGGGTATTATGAATGATACCATCGAAGAATTACGAAAGGCAGATTTGGAAGTCTATGAATGCTACGGCGTTACAGACAAGGTCAGCTTCATGACATCCTTACAAGAATATATTAAGAACAACAAATCTCTTA
The DNA here is from genome assembly GCA_021772375.1 of Chlamydiota bacterium. Taxonomy (GTDB): domain Bacteria; phylum Chlamydiota; class Chlamydiia; order Chlamydiales; family Rhabdochlamydiaceae; genus Sacchariniichlamydia. The sequence goes on from JAJFME010000001.1 coordinate 1,040, forward strand.
TGGAATCACCTGGTCCAAGAAGCTATATCCACGCAGACGCTAGTTTTGGAAATTTCATATGCGGTGAAGACAAACAAATCCATTTGTTTGATACCTGGTGGGGTGCATACTCCGTAGATGCTAAAGGAGCCCCAAGAGGGACCCCCTTCGTTGACTATGTGCAGGTAATGAACCGGATATGGTATTTCCATAATGATGGTAAATTGTCCTCTGATGAATACAAAAGTCTACAAGCTGCATTTCAACATGGATATAAGATCTCCGGAGTTATCCCAAATGAGGACGTGCAAAACTTCTACTCTTTTATCGATGCTATGCTCCTAATCGGAGGAGTGACCAAATGGTTCCACCAAGGAACCAAAGATACTTTTGGGCATTTAGTCAGATATTGGGTTACTTGGATGAAAGAAGTATCTATTCTGCAGCCTGAAGAAGCTCCAGCAACCGCCGTCTAAAGCATTTAAAGACCTTGATTCATAACAAGTCCCCTTTGGACTTTGCTAAAGAAATCTGCATAGACTTTTTCATCTTCAACAGAATGAACATCTACAACACGCCCTAAGTTATCAAAAACTCGGACGAGAAGATTGATCCGAAGTTTGGTCTTACCTACTTCTTCGGTGATGTTTGAGGTGATCTCGATCACTGAATGCTTCCTCCATCGAGCTTGTCTTCCTGAAAAGATGTGTGCCCAAAATTTAGAGGAGAGCCTTTCGATGTTGGTGTCGAGCTCTGCTGTAATGAGCCCTACATCTGTATTGGCATGTTTGACCATGAACCCTTCATCCTGAAAAGTTGCAATGGTCTGTTTCATGACAGCTGTGAGCTCTGCTCCTACAAAAGTGCGTGTCTGCATATTCCGAACACGGGCTTGGGCTACAGCTGGATCTTCGTAGCGAGAGCAACCGGTAGAGAAAAGAAAACAAAGCAGAAGTAGAGTTAAGTAGCGCAAAATGTCATCCCGTAAATAGTTTCTGGGCCCCCTAGGTCGAGTGCCCACGCCGCAGAGCGCAATGTGTTGCGTGTCTGCATGCTAATGCCGAGCAATAATACCTTTTGGTTAATAATGTTGCACTTTTTTTTCAGAGAAAAGGTGGGATTGGGGGTAAAGTGACGCTTTAAGGTGAATTTGAACGGGCAGTTGAGTGCTTTAGCCACTTCTTTTGCGATGAGGGCCTGGGGACTTTGGAAGTGATTTGGGGCTATTGTGATTGTATCAAAGGTTGGAAAGCGTAAAAGATCGAGCTGAATAAGAAGATAGGCTGCTATGTCTTTAGCTAAGTGATATTGCCCTTGTTCAAATCCCTTTACAAGGCTCTTAGCAGGACCATAGGCATCAAAACAAGAGCTGAGTTTGGAAGTAGAGTGACGGATCTCTTGGCAGGGCTTACAAGTGCCTACAATTGTGGGGATCTCTGTGAAGCATTTGCCGCAATGGCCCTCTTCTGAAAGAAGAGTAAAGCTCTCTAAGCATTCAGGACAGAGGGGAGCATGAGTATCTAGGCTTGCATGGCAATGCATGCAAGCTGGGGGATAGATCAAATCGAGCAGGCTCATCTGATGATGACTTGAGGATCATTCCATGTGCCACGCAATTTGAGAGAGAGAGGGCTGGAATGAGAGCGGTCTACGTGTTGTTTGACCTGGAGATCGATGAAGAAGTTTCCATCAAAATCGAGATACCCCATCACACCGCTGCGGGGAGGTTGGAACTCTGAGTGCCGTTTTTCGCTGATGACTGAGTGAAGTCCTTGTAAGTAACACCGTCCATTTTGGATTACATAGCTCACCTCTCCAGACTCAGGAACAAATAGCGATCCGTCTAGTCCCATGTGAGCTAGGGCCTCTAGGGGGAGACTTGCTGGAAGTTTTTTTTCTCCTTCGAAAATATTGGTAAAGCGCAGGCTACCACTGGCTGTAATACTGGAAGGATCATCGATCCAACCATGCATGTCCTGCAGTGTAGCTGACTTAATTGTAAGTGGACTTAAAGAGTGTTCAGCAACCCCAATTTTTTGAAGAAAGCTAGGATGGAAACCACGTATTTCAACTGAGGGGAAGGTAAAGTGCCAATCACTGTTATCTCCTGATCGTGTAAGAGCCCCTTCTCCGATCCAAAGTTTCCCTGCATCGTCTGTAAGGTCAAGATTCTCGACTGTGATCTGTCCCGGTCCTATTTGAACTTTGGCTTCTAGCGAGCGAAGTTGATAGCCTGCACATGCAAAGCTTGAGCCTTTTACTTTTCCTTTGAATGTCCAGTCTGAGAGCCTTTTTTTGGGAGAAAAGATCCCGTCAAATTGGTAACCCCCTCCTGTCTTCCAAAGAGAGAGATAGTGATTCATAGGAAGATCAAAGAGTTGATCGAAAAGAGAGAAATCAAGTGTAACAATTCCTTTGAGTCGATCTTTTCCAAGTTTTTTCAAGTCCGCTGTAAGACGGCGCAAACTCCCTCTGACTGAGTCAATGCTAAATACTCCTTCATTGTAGTGCGTTTGGAAAGTGAGCTTGGTAGATTGTTCTTGTTCCCCTAGAGAAAATTCCCCTGCATTGTCTTTCCACGCAACCGAAAGATCGAGGTCTCCTTTTTTACTGTAGAGGACTCCCGTAGCGCTAGTTTGTCCATTTTCTAAAGAGTAGTTAATCTTACCAGAAAGGCCTTTGCAAATTTGGAAGTCGCGCAATAGTTCAGGAAGTGATCCCGCTTCAAAAAGAGTTGCTAGCATCTCATCAGAAAGAGAAAAGGTGCATTGGTTCGCTGCGACCCTACCACTCTTATTGCAGTACTCTGCCTGTCCGATATTGATATGACACCCAGAGCCTTCAAGATCAAGACCAGAGCACACAAGACCAAGATCTGGACAATAGGCTAGTTTGACTGGGTGTGTGGTTACACACTGAGCTGGAATCGCTCCTGTGGCTGTGGCTTTTAGTTCAAGATCGCTGTGGATACTAAAGCACTGATCTATCTTGGGGAGATTTAGGAGAAAGGAGCCCGACCCCTCGACTGCAACCTGGTCTTTTTGCACTTCAAAATAGGGAAGAATAAATCCTTGTTCTGCTTTCGAAAGAGCACCCTTGCAGGTCATGCCATCGAGGCTCAGTTTTTCAACTATGAACTCCGTTCCTTCTTTTTTACACGACAACTCAATTTCTTTACTTGTAGCTTTAAGAGAGGCGAAATTAGTCATCGGATCCCAGCCAAATTGCACCTGAAGGGGTTTTTGCAGGGCTTTTAGAACAAGACTCCCATCCCAACCTTCTGTGTGTTTACCTTCAAAATGAGCTAACTCTTCTTTCCCATCGAACAGACGACAGGCAAGACTTGTCGGATCTAACTTAGAAACTGTGATGCGAAATTCTTTATCTGTGAGTAGAGGAAGTTCTGCTTTAAGATTTGTGACTGTAGGTACTTTTTCATAGGAAAAATCAAACTGTGCTTTTCTTAAAAGAGCTGTTTGGTCAAATAGCACATTTGCATCAGCCACATGAGCTGTTAAGCACTTAGGGGTGATTGTGAAGTCTGCATCGGCGTCTTGGAAATAGAGTCCATAACGTCTCTCATAGACTTGTCCAGAACGCAACGGAAGCTGCCCTTCAAAATCATGGCTTACTGGATCATAAGTAAAGCGTGCTCTTCCCTTCGTTTTTGCTTTTTCACCAATCGATACAGCTTTGAAATCTAAAAGAGGGTGTTTTGAGAGAAATTCATCAATCTGCAAAGCAAAGTCAATTTTTTCGCCATCATACGTAGCAATCATATCAACATCTCCGTACACCTTGAGATCTTCATCCAAGAGACGAACAAATGGGCCATAGAGCATATGTGTTATCTTTTCTGATCTAGCCCATCCATCTTGGATATCTTGCAAAGCACCAGGAAGGGGACGTTTACTCGTGAACCCAAACTGAAGCGACTGATCCAATCCTAGGAAATCCACATGCGCCGAAGTTTCTACTCGCCCCTCTTCAAATTTTACAGTCATAGAGAGCTGAGAAGCATCATCAGGGCGATAAGAAGAGTAAGCTGCTTTTAATTCTGGAGAGATGAAGGAGAAGAACTGAGCTGTAGGAAGATCGATCGAGAAATTCAGGGCATCAAAAAGGCGACCATGTCCTTGTATTTTTGAAAAGAAAAGAGGTTCTTCTCCCGAAGAAAGTGCTACGTTTTCTCCGATAAGGTCTTGTACTTCGAAATGGGCCAGATTCCCCTGTTCAAAGAAAACAACAAGCTTGCCGCCAAAATCGCCCTGTTGGATCTCCCAATTATTGAGCCTAGGCATGGACCTGGCAAGGTAGCCTTTCAGCATTTCTACTTGACCTGGAAGCAGGTGGTTTGCTTCTAACTGAACAACTAGAGATTCAGCTTCTGGACGACAAATGGAAAGGAAAGCGCCACATTCTGTTCCAAGCCGATCATGGAGGTTAAGAGCGAACTCGAGCCAGTACGCGGAGTCCTCATGAATCGCTCCTCTTCCTTCAAGTTGCAAAGCCAAAGGCTTCTCTTTCCCAAGCAGCTCTCCTTTTAGGTTGAGCACTGGATCTTCGCGCGGATCGAGAGCAAGGTTTCCTTGCAACCCAGATAAAGCGAGTTTTCTTCCCCAGAGAACGCTCCCTTTTTCAAGGGAGAGCTCACACTGCATTTTTTTCCAAATAGGCAGTTGTGCATTCTCTATTCCTTCTGGATAGCTCAAGTCCCCTGCTAGATGCTCCAGCTGCAGCGCAAGCTGAAGTTTAGGATTGCGCAGTTCAAAATTCTGACAAGAAAAACGGGTAGAGAACTCATCAACTTGTCCATCCTCTTCAAAGATAACACTGGCACGGAGCTGTACGTTTCCTTGTGCTTGTTCGAACCCACGTAGCCGATCAGGGAAGGCTACAGCTGCGAGGTGCAAAAGCCTCTCGCTCGATACTTCTTCTACTAATAAATTGGTGAGCAGCTGATCTCCGCGCATGCAAAATTGAACAGAGAGAAAAGGGTGCTGCATCAATCCTGGATCATGGGAGATGGATAAAGTGCCAATCTCGTGTTTTTTCTCTCCATCCGTGAAATTGAAGTAGTAGCGCTGATCATCGAGTTGTAAAATACCTGTCTGCACTGTCAAATCGAGTCCGTACTGCTTCATAGGAACAAGAATTTGTGTCCAGTTCGCAAAACCTGAACGATAGAGTTCTAAGAGACGTTTCGGGTGAGATAATACTTCTGAAAGATCAAATGAGAACTCTACTCTATCGATAGAAAGCTCCATCCTCTCTTCCTTTAACTGGAGACCTTGGAGACAGACCTTGCCATCTTTAGTGGAGACCTCCTTACAAACAAAAGTGTTTGGCAAAACTTTGTGCAAAAAGACTTTTGTTCCAAGAACTACGCACTGCTCACGGAAAACAAACAAGGCACCACAAAAGAGCAGAACAACAGAAAAAAATATGAGGGCTGTACGTCGCATAATACGATCCAGTTTTAAGAAATCAACTGACGATATTGCTGATGATCAAGCAAACTGTCAAGCTCTGATGCATCGGCTATCGCTATTTTAAAGAGCCATCCATCCTTTTCTGGAGAGGTATTCAATAGACTAGGATTCTCTTTTGCTCTTTCATTGATCGCTACAATTTCACCAGATGCAGGAGAGTAGATATCGGCAGCTGCTTTTGTTGATTCTAGAACAGCGATTTCTTCTCCTGCTTCCACTCTCTGTCCCACAACGGGGAGCTGTACATATACGATTTCACCAAGCTCTTTCTGTGCATGTTCAGAGATACCTACAGTAGAAGCCTCTTCTTCAAAATGAATCCATTCATGTGAATCTGTATATTTCATTTTTCCCTCATTTGCATTGAACTCCAAAGACTGGGCTGGCTTTCTATGCTTAAGTAATCTGATGAGATCGCTAAGTGCTGGGGATCCCCTCCTGATCGGTTAATCCGATAGGCGAAACCAAGCCGATCAAACGATGCAGAATCATACCCATGAAGACATTCTGAGGGAATAAAAATTTTCAAAAAGTAGCCACGTGCTCGAAACTCTCTAGTGACTTGAATTGCATTGGGGTCACATAGCTCATGCCGATCGTCTGTACGAAATGCAGTAACTTCCCTAACTGAGATCTCATCGACTACTTGGGGCAAAATCACAAAGTGGTGACAGAATCTAGTGGGAAATCCTGCTGATTTAAGATCTCGCGTATCAATAAAAAGCTCTACGCTGTCCCCTTTACGAAATTCTGGAAAAGAGCATGAATCAAAGCGTTTGCGAATCTCTACGTGAAAAACAAGTCCTTTCGGATGCCAGCCTATAGATAGGTCTGCAAATCTATTCTCAAAAAGGAGTTTGGATAGGTCCGGAAGCTGGTGTTTGCTTTTCAGAGGAGCTTTCACTCCGCTTTTTTCCACACGATGCAATTCCATTGTAATACTGAAAAAATCAATGGGAAGAATCGGTGAGATTTGATCGAGCGTTTCTTCCACTTATATTATTACAACCTTTTCAGTACTTTGCGCATCAACTCTTGCTGTGCATCTTTTTTCAGGTGCTCTTTTACAGCAGCTATATCTGATGGAGAAGCTTCCATTTCCGCCTCTTCTAAGAGTTGATAAAACTGCCTGTTAGCCACTGGAGAAAACTCCCCTACAGCAAGAGTATTTTCACCCAGAGCAATTTTTTCTTCTCTTTGAATAAAGGGCCATATACTGTCTTGGAGTTTTGCTGCAAAGCTTTCTGCATCTTCAACAGCTAATGCACGCATTTTTTTCAGGTATCCGTCGAAGCGATGCACAGCATATTGGTCAAGCTCTTCAATCTTTGCATGCGTCTCAATTGCAGTAAGCAAGTCCTTGTAGACTTTAGCCCCTACCTCATCTCTGACTTCTTCAAAAGCCTCTTTAAACCCTAGGTCTGTGTAGGCACTCAAAAGAAGAGTGTCTAAAAGCTCTTCCATCACCTCTCCACGATTTGCTTCTGAGAAAGAAAGAAAATCCCATCCTTTCCCCTTTTCAGTAACCTGTATCGAGTAGAAGTTCTCTCCATCATTGCTATATTGAGAAAGCCTTGGGTCTTCAGTTTCTAAAAGTGCAAGGAAATGCGCTCCAGAAAGAGGGTTGCCTTCTGCTTTGAGACAGACTTTTAACGTCTCATTTTTTCTCTCTGCATCAGCTAACAATTCTGCAATTTTTTCGGGGTGGGCATCAATGATTGCCCTACGTGCATATTGATCCACTTGAAAACGAACTGATTCTTTCAAGTTATCTAGAGCTTCAAGCCTTGCTTCTTCTGTATTTGCTACTTCTTCTGGCAAAGAGGAAAACTCCTCTTGGAGCTTTGCGAAGTTCTCAGCATCTGTTTCCCATTGCCAGGTCTGTTTCAAACCAATACGCGCTGCAGCTTCCGTTTTACTTACACTTGCAAGCTGTACTGCAAAGGTTTTGTAGACAAGTTCAGGGTAAGCATCCATCGCCTCTTCCGCCGATCGCAATTCACTAGGAAGCTCCATGAGATCTTCTTGTGCAACGATTTCTAAGTACCGCTGAAACTTGAGCATCTCACGGAAGTTGTACAAGCGAAGTTCTTGCGGAAGTTGATAACGGCAGACTTGATGAGCTGGCTTTGCAAAGCTCTTGAATTGATCAAGTGCTAATCTATCTACAAAGACGCCCTCTCCTACCTCGTTAAACATTCGACGGAAGTGCATCACCTCACGCCAAAGACTCACCGCTTGCTTTTCATCAAGACCAAAGTAACGAATCTGTTGCGCAAAGCGCTCTTGCACATCTTCATTAGTGGGATTCTCTCCACGAGAATAGACTTTAAGGCCTCGATATACATTAGAGTAAAGATCAATGTGAGCCTCTTTCTCTGTAACTTTATATCCTTCTTCCCTTGCAATGCAGGCAATATTTAGGATGAACTGCCCAACCTCTTCAACAAACTTCGTTCCAAACCAGTCTTCTATCGATTGGAAGCCGAAAAGGGCAACATTGGCATCGGGTAGTCCTGGATCTTGGCGAACTTGATTCCCCTTCTGTTGTTGATAGAAAAGCATCTGGTGCAATAGAGGAGGTGGAAAATCTGCTTGTGCTCGATAGAGCTTAAACAGTAGTGGAAGCTGCTCTTTTGAGAACTCTTCAGGAGCTGCATTTAGTTCTTCAAGTAGAGCTGGTATCTTCGGCGCAAACTGTCCCCAGACATTGCGCGCACTAATGGAAGATACGTAAGGGTGTGCATAGGGAGAAAATCGCTTTGCTCTATCCCAACGCTGCTCTAATTCTGATGCGATTTTATCAAAATGATGTTCTGCTAGCATCTCGCCCAAACCAGAAAGCATAAGATCGCGATGAACCATGCTGTCATTGAGCAAGTTTACAGCCCTTCCCCCCTCTTCTATCCCATTTTGTAGAAGACGAGTCAAAGTATGAAGTTTTTGCTCCTTAAGTACAGACCCATCAAGAAGCCGCCCAACTTCCACATCGGGGGCTTTCTCTTCATAATTCATCGCACCTGACGTGCCAAAAAATGTGAACGAAATTCCAATAAAAATCGCGACAAAAATAAAGAAAAATTTTTGGTGTTTACGAAAAAATCCAAGCATAATCCACTAACTCCTTTAGAGCGACTCATAATAACGGTTTTTCCGGTTGGTTGCAAGAACCTATCCCTTCCCACTAGAAAGCTTTGAATAGGAACAAAGCAGCGGCAAGACTTGGAGGTAAGTAATCGAATCGAGGTTGTCTTTATTACCCCCAATTACAAAGCAGGTATGCCCAGTCCCCTTACTGAAAATATTTTCTATAAGCCCATCAGAAAGAGGTTGATTTTTCTTCATTGGAAAAAAGTTTTTTGTCGAAGTGCCTGTATTTTCATTATTAAGGATGTGATCCAAACGACAAGCGTGCTGCGCTATGGGAGCCAGCATAGGGATGAAGAAGAGCCCCTGCCTGACCTCCATGTTGGCATTGCGCAACTCTTCAAAAAAAGATCTATCGAGAGCTGACTCCCCAGAAAAATAGCGATCGTGTGTTACTTCAATTGTGACAATTTCTTTTGGTTTAGAGCGCTTGCAAAACTCGATAAGAGAGCTTTCTGGATCAGCATCGAGCCCAAAGTAAGAAGTCGCTAAATACAGCATATAGTTTTGTGGGAGCGAGAAGAACGACATTCCTCCTTTCCAAGTCGAGGTCAGTGCTCGGTTCCAAATAATCGTGGAAGGAAGAAAATCTTCGCCTACGTGTTTAAGAGCATCCAAACAGATTCCTCCCAAAGAGCAGCACATCATTGAATCGACCCCTATGTGCTCCTGTAAAGCTTTCAATACTTCCAAAGGAGCCATCCCGATTTCAACACTACTTCTCGGACTCCAAGGAGAGGTGACACCCCCTTCCGACTGGGTATTTCCATAAAAACTGAAAAGAATGAAGCGGAGCTTATGATTCTCCTTCGATTCAATCGTTCGTGTCATGAACGTATAAGAACGTGCATTCCCCTGAATTATCACTGGAATGTCTCTGATAGAAAACTGGTCAACTAAATCAGAAAACCCATGAAACGTGGGATCAATATGGGGGTTTTCCCCTTTCAACATCTCCATGATTTCTTCGGCATAGGCAGCGCTATTTTCGATAAACGAGTCAATCTCGACATTCAAAGGCATATAATAACGGTCACGAATGTAGTCTCCAAAGCTCTCAAAATACCAATTCTCGTATCCACATTCCTTTTGCCAGATCTCAAGAAGAGGGCTAGAGGCGCGAATCTCTGCGGGCAGGCTCCCAACAAGGGAGCTGGCAAATAAAAGACTCAGTATCGCAGGAAGAAAGTTTCGAAAAAATCGCATGTTCAAAATATCCATGTTGTCAGAAGTTCGGAATTGGAGCTTGACAGATTCTAGACGATTTCGCCTTTTTTGGAAATTCTCAAAGATCGAGTATCGGGAGATACTTGCCTGCGAGCTTATATTTTCTTGATTTGAGGGGGGCAATAATTGTGCAATATACCAACGCTGATGATACGGCAATTTATCGGCAATTTATCGGCAATTTATCGGATTTTCCCATATCCACAATATACCGACAAACTGCGATTAATCCTTCTAATAGGACTTAGCAAAGATCACCCTCTGCGAGCTAGGCTTTCCTGTGAAGGGACAAGTTCCCTCTTCTTTCTCTCCATCAAATGGAATACACCGGATCGTGACGCTAAGGTCTTTTTGTATTTGCTCTTCAACAGCTGGGTCCCCGCACCAATGGGTCAGCGCAAACCCCCCATGGATCTCTGGTTTATTTTTGTTTTTGGGTGTGAAGAAGGCATAAAAACTCTCTTTATCATCGATTTTAACGATGTGCTTGTCCCGATGTGCAAGAGCTCTTTGGTAGAGTGTGTCTTGGATCTCGTCAAGGATCTTTGGAAGAGTCTCTATTAGCTCTTCTCTTTTCAGGAAGCTCTTGTCCTTATGGGATAGGTCCCGCCTACATAGCATAACTTTATCCTCTGCGATATCGCGAGGTCCCACTTCTAAGCGGATGGGGATTCCCTTCTTGATCCAAGACCAAGTTTTTTCTCCGCCGCGGACATCCCGATCATCGATGATCACATCGATTTTATTTCCGTGGTAATCAAGGGCTGTAAGCTCTTCTGTGAGCTTCTTGCAGTAGCTGAGCACTTCCTCTCTTGTTTCTTCTTTATGCAAGACTGGCAGGATTACAATATGGGAAGAAGCTATTCGGGGAGGAAGAATCAGGCCATCGTCGTCCCCATGAGTCATGACCATAGCACCAATAAGGCGAGTTGTGACACCCCATGAAGTTGTCCAGCCATACTGCTCTTCTCCAGAGTCTGCTCGGAAGGTAATGCCTGCTGATTTAGAAAAAGTTTGCCCTAAGAAATGAGACGTTCCTCCCTGAAGAGCTTTGCGGTCTTGCATCATCGCTTCAATGGTGTAGGTAGAAATAGCTCCAGGGAATCGTTCGCTTTCTGTCTTTTCTCCTGTAATAAGAGGTAGCGCCAATACGTCATGACCAAAGCGGTTGTAAATCTCGAGCATTTCACGGGTCTGCTCTAGTGCTTCATCGGAAGAAGCATGCACTGTATGTCCCTCTTGCCAGAGGAACTCAGCGGTTCGCAAGAAAATACGTGGTCTCATCTCCCAGCGGACAACATTTGCCCATTGATTGATCTTTAGGGGAAGATCTCGATAAGAGGTGATCCACTTGGCAAACATCTCTCCAATAATTGTCTCAGAAGTAGGACGTACAATGAGCGGCTCTTCCAGAGGGCTTGCAGGAATAAGCTTCCCCTCTTTATCAAGCTCTAGGCGATGATGAGTTACAACGGCACACTCTTTTGCAAAGCCCTCAACATGCTTCGCCTCTTTCTCCAAATAGCTCAAAGGGATAAAAAGTGGAAAATAGGCGTTATCGGCACCTATTTTTTTGAACTCTGCATTCAGGTGGCTCTGGATATTTTCCCAGAGTTTGAAGCCCCAAGGCTTGATTACCATGCAGCCACGCACAGGGGCATTCTCTGCAAGTTCACCAGCACGCACCACCTGTTGGTACCATTCAGGGTAGTCCTCTTCCCGAGTAGGAGTGATTGCAGTTTTAGCTTTTTGTGACATAGTCATGCTCTTTAGTAAATTGTTTTTGCAGTTCATCTCGAAGGGCGTATCGCCCCTCTTTCAGATCTTCTTCAGGACCCATTAGGGCAAATGTGTTGGCTTTCATCGCATCTAAGACTTTGGTTTCAGGAAGCAGTACCGATTTGAGGTATTCTTCTGATGGCATTTTCAGCGATATGGTCCCCTGGTGGAGAAACCCTCTCTTTGTCTTGCGCTGGGCAGCTCCTGCGATTTTTCTCCCCTGAAAAACTACATCATACTTCGTTGGCTGCGCCATGCAAAAGCGAGAACAAGAAGGATCGAGGGCAAATGCATCTTGCTTGATCAACTCAAGCTTAGATCGAGACTCGAGAAACGTACTTACTGCCGCAAGTACCGCATTATTGACAAAGGCGTAGTTATCTAGGGTGTTTTCAGAGAACCTGGCGTGGTTTGCCGGAATAAGGACCGAAAAAGCTAAGTCCCAAATGTGAAAGATAATCCCCCCACCCGTTGGTCGTTTCCCTAGGTTTAGCCCTCGCTTTTTCACCCCTTCCAGGTCAAGAAAATCAGCTGGATCTACAAAATATCCATAGGTAGCACTATCTCCTTCCCAATCATAGAAGTGAAGAATGGGCAATGCATGGGGATCGAGAGTTTCTAAAAGCTCAGCATCGAGGCGCATGTTCTCACTTGCCAAGCGAATCCCCGTATCGAGAATATTCCAATCTGTTTTCTTCATGAATAAAAAAAGGACTTAATGGCAAAAGATGGCGCCTATTGACGATTATTGGTATCCATTCTTATTTTTCGCCTAACATTTATCTAAGCCAAAGATCATAAGGGATTGTTTTTTCACGGTCAACGACTTGCAATTTATTTTTCGGAAAAGACAACTCTTTTCTTGATAATCTATCATCGATTTGCGAAAAATGGGCTTTAGACGAATAATGGTATTGGCCCACCCTAGAGGAGTATTTCTAATATGATGTTTGACAAATTCACCAACCGAGCAAAGCAGGTCATTAAGCTAGCTAAAAAAGAGGCGCAGCGACTCAACCACAACTACTTAGGAACAGAACACGTCCTCCTAGGATTGCTCAAGCTTGGACAAGGCATTGCTGTTAACGTTCTGCGCAATCTAAATCTCGATTATGAAACAGTCCGTGCAGAAGTAGAAAGGCTTGTTGGATTCGGTCCTGAGATCCAAGTCTATGGTGATCCAGCCCTCACAGGCAAAGTCAAAAAAGTCTTTGAATTCGCCAATGAAGAAGCTGCCGCCCTTAACCACAACTATGTAGGTACTGAGCACCTCCTCTTAGCTCTTTTGCGCCAAACCGATGGCGTTGCCGCCCAAGTCCTTGAAAATCTCAACGTGAATCTAAAAGACATCCGAAAAGAGGTGCTTAAAGAGCTTGAGACATTCAATTTACAACTTCCTCCTATGGGCACTTCTGGAGCAGGGGGAGCCCCTGGCGCTAAACCTGGAGAAAAAGCAGCTTCTGCTGAAAAGCTTCCAGCTCTGAAAGCCTACGGACATGATCTAACAGAACTTTGCAGAGAAGGAAAGCTCGATCCTGTAATTGGAAGAAAAGAAGAAGTAGAACGACTTATCCTCATCCTCTGTCGCCGCAGAAAAAATAACCCAGTTCTTATTGGAGAAGCAGGGGTTGGGAAAACAGCGATCGTTGAGGGGCTTGCCCAAGCGATCATCCAAGGAGAAGTTCCAGAGAACCTCACCAAGAAAAAACTCATCGCCCTCGACCTCACTCTTATGATTGCTGGTACAAAGTACCGGGGTCAGTTCGAAGAGCGGATCAAAGCTGTCATGGATGAAGTAAAGAAACATGGTAACATCCTCCTCTTCATCGACGAAATGCACACCATCGTCGGAGCCGGTGCTGCTGAAGGAGCCATTGATGCTTCGAACATTCTAAAGCCCGCTCTTTCTCGTGGAGAAATCCAAGTGATTGGTGCTACAACAGTCGATGAATTCAGAAAACACATCGAAAAAGACGCAGCGCTAGAACGCCGTTTCCAAAAGATCCTGGTAGCTCCCCCTTCTATCGAAGATGCTATCTCCATCCTAGCGGGACTAAAACCCAAATATGAAGATCACCATAAGTGCGTATATACAGATGATGCAATTCGTAGTGCTGTGGAAATGTCTGACCGCTATCTCGTAGGAAGATTCCTTCCCGATAAAGCGATCGACCTCATCGATGAAGCCGGTGCAAAAGCCCGTGTAGGCTCTATGCTCCAGCCAGAAGAGATCACCAAGTACGAAAAAGAGATCGAAGAAACCCGCCTTGCCAAGGAAGACTCCATTGGTAAGCAAGAGTATGAAAAAGCTGCAAGCTTACGCGATAATGAGAAAAAGCTGCGCCAAGAACTCCAGAGAATCATCGAGGAATGGGAAAATACCAAAGAGAAACAAAAAGTGATCGTCGATGAAGACGAAGTAGCCGTCATCGTTGGAAAACAAACAGGGATCCCAACTGCTCGTATCACAGCAAGCGAGACCCAAAAAGTTCTCAATATGGAAAAAGAGCTCGAGGGAACAGTCGTTGGACAAGACGAAGCGCTCCATACCGTATGCAGAGCAATCCGCCGCAGTAGAGCTGACATCAAAGACCCCAACCGTCCAATCGGGACTTTCTTATTCCTTGGCCCTACCGGTGTTGGAAAAACCCTCCTTGCTAAACAACTTGCTGTCCAAATGTTTGGTGGTGAAGATGCTCTAATCCAAGTTGACATGTCTGAGTACATGGAGAAATTTGCTGTCAGCCGTATGACAGGTTCTCCTCCAGGATATGTTGGTCACGAAGAAGGAGGACAACTCACAGAGCAAGTGCGTCAACGCCCCTACTGCGTTATTCTATTTGATGAAGTAGAAAAAGCGCACCCGGACGTGATGAACCTCCTCTTACAAATCCTTGAAGAAGGAAGACTCACCGATGCTTTCGGGCGCAAAGTAGACTTCCGCAATGCCATCATCATTATGACCTCCAACCTTGGTGCTGATCTCATCCGTAGATCAACTGAAGTTGGCTTCGGTATCGAAGAAGGACTGATGGATTACAAAACGATGCAAGAGAAAATCGATGGCGCTGTGAAAAAAGGATTTAAACCCGAGTTCATCAATAGACTTGATGGTGTTGTGATCTTCCGACCTCTGGATAAATCGCATCTACTCAAAGTCATCGATCTTGAAATCGCCAAAGTGAAAAAACGGCTCGCTTATAAAAACATTGAGATTGAGATTGACCAGAAAGCAAAAGACTTCCTCTGTCAGAAAGGATTTGATCCCACGATGGGTGCAAGACCCTTGCGCCGCGTGATCGAGCACGAACTAGAAGATCCCATTGCAGAGAAAATCCTCATGAACCCCAACCAAGGGGGCAACTGGCTCATCTCCATCGAAGAAGGTAAATTCACCTTCACAGATAGAGAGTCTCCTGTCGATGTGAAGGATAACCTCGCTGCAGTAAAAGAAACCGTCAAAGAAGAAGAGTAAGCTTCCACAGAAGAGGCTCTCATAGTAGAGCCTCTTTCTTATATCTAAATGCGATAAAATGCAGAGAAATGCACCTGCTATTTATGAATTTATTTATTATCGTTAGAATAATCCGCACTTCTCATTAATTCAGAAACCCGATATTATCCACCTTTCAAATATCCGGGAAATCGAATGAATAAAAAACTGAAAATTGCTTTGTTGATTTTTTTGCTAACTGGAGGTGTTCTTGTGACCATTTATTTCTCTCGAAGTTCAAACTCAAGCCAAGAAGCTCACCAGCCTGTAATTGAGCAGGTAATTGGAGCTACCCTCGCTAGACTAGATGGGAAAGTTACCGATATAAAAACCAGGCCTATTCTAAAAGAGGGACAGCCCGATGGAGATCGTAATCATGCAATTGTACTAAGGCTTGCATCCGGGGAAGAAGAGAATGCCAGCATCTTTGCCCTCTGGCTTAATGGCCAACCAAAAACTACCGAAAGTATGATCAAAGAATTGGAAGACAAAATCAATGAGCACTTAATCAACCGAGAAAAGCCCAATGTGATCTATCTCCTTTCAGGAGCGATGATTCTATCAGAGACAGACTCTCCTATTGCAACTGAAGGTGCCTATCTCAAAATCGATGGAAAAATCGTTGTTGTACAGTCTGGAAATCACTTTATGCCCCTTCCTACTTTTCTCATGCAGACCTATACCCATTTTGCAGCCCGCAAAGAGGGAGATCTCGTAGTTCTGGGGGATCCGCATGATACGATACGCACAGATGGGAGAGAGGGCTTCATCTTCAACCTGAATGCTCAACAAACCCTCAACAAAAATCAATTCGTCTTTCATCCTGAAGACACCTATCATGAAAAATTGCCCGAGAGCGGGAAATACCTGATTCTCTACCGAACTAGAGAAGACGCAGCTAAGGGAATCTAGTACGACAAGTATTTCCTTAATTTTTTAGCCCCTTAGAGCTAAGCTTATGCCGTATCAATAATGGATTTTCCCTAATGGCAAGAAAGGCCTTTCACGAAGATATAGAAATTGTAGACATGCATGCCTGGGAAAAAATACAGGAGGCCGTATATGGAAGATGAACTCATGAAGGAAGTCATGAAAGCGCATGAACAAAGTTTTCAAATAGCTTTTGAAACGGCCGTACGCACAGGGACGGCCCTTATCTTTTATGCGTGATGGAGAGTTGGTAGAAATCTACCCACCTTATCGCTATGAACTGGTTCCGATTGATGAGGAAGAAAAGTCTAAAAACACTTAGAGAACCATTTTGTAGCAAGACCTGCTACTTGGGCAAGGGTGCCGGGCTCTTCGAAGAGGTGGCTGGCACCTTCAATAATCTCGAGCTTTTTCTCACAGTTTAATTCTGCAAAGGCTTGATTGTTGAGATCGATGACAACTGTATCATCCCCTCCAACGATGAGTAGCGTGGGCGCTATCACTTGAGGAAGACTAGCTCCTGCAAGATCTGCCCTTCCACCGCGAGACACAACAGCAGAGGCCTTCTGTTTGAGGTGGGCAGCAGCTTTTAGAGCAGCTGCAGCTCCTGTGCTTGCTCCAAAAAAACCAAGTTTCAGGCTTTTTGTCTTCGGGTTTGTTTTAAGAAATTCTGCAACTTCGACCAGTCTTTCCGTAAGGAGATCAATATTAAATCTCATCTCCCCGTCTTGATCTTCTTCTTCTGTGAGAAGATCGAAGAGAAGAGTTGCATGGCCAGCTTGGTTGAGCTCTTCGGCCACCATTTTATTACGAGGGCTATGACGGCTGCTTCCGCTACCATGAGCAAAGATAACGATGCCAACGGCATGTTCTGGGATCTCGAGATCTCCCTCGAGGGTAACACTCTTTAGCGGGATTTGAACCATGGAGTCTTTTTCAGCTTTGTGTGCTTAGCTTTTTCGATTTTTTTGATAATGGCCAAAAATCTTCCGATAAACATCCCAGCAATGAGACTTGTTCCAATTAGGTTAGCTGTCTCCAGGAGCAAGCTTTCCCTATAACCAAAGCAATACTTCGTAAAAAAGAGCAAAATCACAAGAACGAGAACAACAGAGCTTGAGGGAAGCCGTATCAATAATTTCTTTTTATCTACTTGAATTTTCAATGCGTGAACAAGTCCAATCCCTGCGATGTAGCCAATAAGAAGGAAGAAGATCCAGATCACAAGATCTAAAAATCCTTGAAATCTCGCAATCAAAGTCCAAATAGAGCCTAAGCCAAAAATAAGAGGCATAAGAAATAGTTGAGGCAATGAGACGGTTCTCGGCTTGAGCGCTTGGATCCCTAAGAGAATCAAGAAGATAAAAATCGGGTAGACCCACCAGGGGATCTGCTTAAATGCAAGAATTAATGTATCCATATTCTGCTTTTACCATATCGGCGGATTGAGGTAAAATGATCCTCATGAAAAAAGTCGTTGTTGGAATGTCTGGAGGAGTCGATTCGTCTGTCGCAGCTTACCTGCTCAAAGAGCAAGGGTATGAAGTGGTGGGTCTATTTATGAAGAACTGGGAAGAGAAGAACTCGGAAGGAATTTGCCAGTCGACAGCTGATTATGAAGATGCAGCTCGTGTCTGTGATCTTTTGGAGATCCCTATCTACTCGGTCAATTTTGTACAGGAGTATTGGGATCTTGTTTTCTCCCATTTTATTGAAGAGCTCAAGCAAGGATATACCCCGAACCCCGATATCCTTTGCAACAAAGAGATCAAATTCAGTGTCTTTTTCGAAAAGGCAAAGAGCCTCGGTGCTGATTTCTTGGCAACGGGTCACTACTGCCGCACTGAAAATGGGCAGCTACTGAAAGGTCTAGACCCCGATAAAGACCAAAGCTATTTTCTGAATGCGATAAAAAAAGAAGTTCTCGAGCATGTTCTCTTTCCAGTAGGAGCCCTTCCAAAGCGTGAAGTGCGCCGTATAGCAAAAGAGCAAGGACTTCCAACTCATTCAAAAAAAGACAGCACAGGGATCTGCTTCATTGGAAAACGGAATTTCAAAGAGTTCATCAGTCACTATATTCCCTATCATCCGGGCAACTTTGAAAATCTCCAAGGAGTGGTCATCGGGAAACATGACGGATCTGCTTATTACACCGTAGGGCAAAGAAAGGGACTTGGCATTGGTGGCCCTGGTGATGCTTGGTTCGTCGTAGATAAAGATGTAGAAAGAAATGTCGTTGTAGTAGAACAAGGATTTGATCACCCCGCTCTCTTAGCCTCTGGGGTGATCGCAAAAGAATTGAGTTTCATCGATGATAAACTTTCTCTAGAGCTCCCTTTCCACTGCCGGGCGAAAATCCGTTACAGGCAAGAAGACCAAGAGTGTGTGATCGAGTCCATTAAGGGTGATACAGTTACAGTCTCCTTCTCTACTCCTCAACGAGCTATTACTCCCCGCCAATCGATCGTCTTTTATGATGGAGATGTCTGTCTAGGTGGTGCCCTCATAGAAAAGTCGTTTCTGTAAAACTTTTTTTCAATTATCTAGTAAGGTATGCATCGATATGCTTTGTGGATCCTTTTGTCTCTGATTTCTGTGGGTGGGTGCGTCAAAATACCGACGGATGAAGCCATCTGCAAAATGCAGTCTCCCCCCAGCGTGGAGAAAGCAGAAGAACTAGCCTTGGAAGATTCTCATTTCCACAGGGGAGACTTTCCAGGTAACCATTGGTGGGAGATGTTCGAAGATCCCCAACTCTCCAAGTTGATCTACCAGGCTCTAGCCCACAATCCGACAATGAGTATGGTCGAAGCAAGACTTCGTACAGCTGAGGCAGAGGCAAAAGTAAAACGATCTCGTCTTTTTCCAACAATTGGATTCAATGCCCTTTTAACTTGGGAGTACCTTGGAAAAAATGATTTTTTCCGAGCATATGCTCCTACTATCCCAGGCAACATCACCGAATATGAGATCGATGTAGACTTCAGCTATGAGATCGATCTTTGGGGGAAAAATCGCAATGTCTATCGCTCTGCACTAGGTCTTGCAAGAGCTGAACAAGCGGAGAGAGAAAGCACCATCCTCATGCTGAGTACATCGGTTGCAGCGGCCTATTTTAAATTGCAAGCGAGTATGGAACAGCTCGAGCTCTTAAAAAAGGAGCAGAAAATTCTCACACATTTGTTTGATCTGACAAATTTACGAGAGGAAAATGCATTAGATAATACAAGTGACCAACTCTCCGCAGAAGAGAAGCTACTCATCATCAATAAGAATATTTTGGTTGGAGAGCAGAAAGTGGCTTTGAATCGACACACGCTTAATATGCTTCTTGGGGAAGGACCAGAAAATGGGACACTGGTCGAGAAGATTTCGTTGCAATCTCATAAAAG
This sequence comes from Chlamydiota bacterium, assembly GCA_021772375.1. Lineage (GTDB taxonomy): Bacteria > Chlamydiota > Chlamydiia > Chlamydiales > Rhabdochlamydiaceae > Sacchariniichlamydia. The sequence goes on from JAJFME010000001.1 coordinate 20,479, forward strand.
TTTTCCCCTTCCTGAAAACATCTCCTCTGACCTTGTAGCAAGGCGGCCTGATTTGATGGCTTTGATCTGGAGAGTAGAGGCAGCAGCTCACCTTGTTGGAGCTGCAAGGGCAGATTTTTATCCTCGTGTTGATCTAGTTGGTTTGGCTGGGCTCGATAGTGTCTTTGTAGAAAAGCTCTTTAAAAGAAGCAGTCGCACTGGATCTCTGCAACCTGCGGTCCACTTACCGATCTTTACAGCAGGGAAGCTCAAAGCCAATCTAAAAGCGCGCCAGGCGGAATTCGAAGCATTGATCTACACCTACAATGATAGAGTCTTGCATGCTGTCAAAGAAGTTTCTGATAAAATCGTTATCTTGAAAATGACCAATGAAAATCTCAAAGTAGAAGAGAGGCTTGTAGAAAATAGGATTCAAGATCGAGAGCTCATGGCTGAGCGTTATAAACACGCTGTAAGTAATCTACTAGATCTATTGGAATCCCAAGATCTTGTGATCAAGCAGGAGTTTGAGAAGATCAGACTTGAATACAAACAAAACATCTCGACAATTCAGCTAATTAAGGCTCTGGGTGGGGGGTATTGCAACCGGGAGAATCCTCTTGGCTGATACCGAAATTGAAAAAGCTCCAGAACATGAAAAGAAAAAACATCGCCTCTTATGGACAATGACATGGGGATTTCTAGCTGCTGGAGTAGCTGTTTTTCTTTTTTGGCTTTTGGTCTGGCGCTTTGAAGAGTCTACAAGAGATGCATATGTTCATGGGAATCAAATTGTCGTCTCCCCTCAGATAGCTGGCTTTGTGACCTCTCTCAGCGTGGAAGATACCGAAGTTGTAAAAGAAGGGCGTGTTCTTGTAGAGCTCGATACAATTGACACAAAAATGGCACTTGAATCTGCAAAAAACTCTCTTGCTGAATCTGTACGCAGTGTAACACAGATGTTTGAAGATGTAGGCACTCTAAGGGGCGAAAAAGAGCAGCGCAAAGCAGAGATGAGGCAAGCAGGAAGAGACTATAAGCACCGCAAAAATCTGATCGAATCTGGCGGGGTGTCCAAAGAAGATTTCCAACATTCTGAAACAGATTTTATTGGAGCTTTTGCAGCCCTGCTCTCCACACAACATAAATTACGAGGAGCTAAAGCTCTCGTTGCAAATACAACAGTAGAAACGCATCCTCTTGTAGAGAAAGCCAAAGATGTAGTACGTGAGGCCTATGTTAATTTCCAAAGGTGCACGATCCGTTCTCCTGCAAACGGGATGGTCGCCAAAAGGAAGGTGCAAGTTGGAGAATCAATTTCTCCCAAAACACCTTTGATGACAATTGCTCCACTCGATCAGATCTGGGTCAATGCCAACTTCAAAGAGGTCCAACTTAAAAAAATGAGGATTGGCCAATCCGTTACGATGAAAGCAGACATGTATGGATCCGATGTAATCTACCACGGAAAAGTAATTGGGATCTCAGCTGGGACAGGAAATATATTCTCCGTTCTCCCTCCACAAAATGCGACGGGCAACTGGATCAAGATCGTACAACGCCTTCCCGTTAGGATTGAGCTAAACCCCGAAGAGATCAAACAGCATCCTTTGCGCCTTGGCCTTTCCATGAATGTTACGGTTGATATCCGAGACACCAGTGGCAAAATGATTCCAGCTCCTCCTCCTAAAGGAGCTCTTTTCTCTACAGACATTTTTAATAAGCAAGAAGAAGGGGTGGAAACAATCATTCAAGAGATCATCCAAAAAAATCGCACCTTCAAAGAGAGCAAAAAAAGCGATGGGCGAAAATAAATATCTAACTGGCTGGCCTCTTATCCTCTCTGCGATCGCCGTCTCCCTCGGCACTTTTTTGATGACACTTGACTATTCCATTGCAAACGTCTCGATCCCCTATATCGCTGGGGATCTAGCCGTCAGTGCCGATCAAGGGATCTATGTAATCACCTCATTTGCTGTTGGAAGTGCTATCGCTCTTCCCATTACAGGATGGCTAACAAAGCGTGTTGGTCTTATTCGGCTGACAGTCATGTGTCTGCTCGGATTTGTTCTTTTTTCTTGGGTATGTGGAGCCTCCCGCTATTTGACGATGCTAGTCATTGCTAGGTTTTTGCAAGGAGCTGCAGCTGGCCCTCTTGTCCCCTTATCCCAAACACTAATCGTCTCTATTTTCCCTCCTGAAAAAAAGAATAAAGCCCTTGGCTTTTGGAGTATGATTGTAGTTGTTGGTCCCATTGCAGGCCCTATCTTAGGAGGATGGATCTCTTATGACATCTATTGGCCTTGGATCTTTTTTTTGAATATCCCTCTGGGTCTATTTGCAGCATTTATCATCCACTTCTTCTTAAGCCCTATGGAAACAAAACGGGAAAAACCTCCTACAGATTGGATGGGATTGCTTCTTTTGGCAGTTGGAGTATCGTGTCTACAATTCCTGCTCGATAAAGGACAACAGTTCGACTGGTTAACCTCCCCCATCATCCGCACTTGCGCAGTCACCTCTTTCGTCTGCTTTGCCTTTCTCATAGCATGGGAGCTGACCCATCGCACACCGCTACTCGAATTGCGCCTTCTAAAAATCCCCAGTTATAACCTCTCTGTGCTCTTTATGGGTACGATGTATGCGATCTATTTTGGAGGGGTTGTTCTTGTTCCCCTTTGGCTCCAAGAATATATGGGCTATACTCCTATTTGGGCAGGGCTTGCCGTCGCTCCTCTGGGATTTTTGCCCGCCCTTTTCTCTGGATTAATGAGTAAGTTCGTTGCTAGAGTGGGGGCTATTCCTCTTCTAGCGCTTAGCTTGGTCTTTTTTGCTCTTGCCTCCTTTGATGGAGCATTCTTCAATACCGACATCGATTTTTTTCATATCGCCCTTTCCCGCTTCTTCTTCGGACTGGGCCTGCTCTTTTTTATTGTTCCCCTCTTCTCTCTATCGATCCGAGATATCCCAGCAGAAAAACTCCCTTCGTCAACTGGCATGTTCCACTTCGTACGCGCCATGATGGGTGGTGTAGGCACTTCTATTTTCACCACAATGTGGATAAGGCGCAGTTCTTTCCACCATGCCAACCAAGTAGCTCAAGTCCACCCTAGCAGAGAACCCGTTTCAGGACTCTATACACAACTTAGTCAGATGGGAATCACGCAAGAAAAAGCACAAACAATGGTCAATGATATGGCCACAAGCCAGGCTTCTGTTTTGGGCATGAACGACTGCTTCTACTTGATGGGCTGGATTTTTATCGGAATGCTTGCGATACTGCTTTTTGGCAAACGAAAAAGATCTCAACCGATATGAAATACCTCTGTCTATTGCTACTGCCCCTCTGCGCCTTTTGTGGAGAATTACAACTTGAACAAGAAACCCTCCATAAGATTGGGTTAAAGGTTTGGCAAAATGAGTGCCGTTCCACGCTCGATGGGCTCATTTCTTGGAATGCGAAAGAGGAGTTCCCCTCTCTTGGCATCGGCCACTTCATTTGGTATCCAGAAAAATCCGAGAAGAAATTCGATGAAACTTTCCCATCACTAATTGATTTCATTGCTGAAGAATTTAAAGGAACCGATCGGGAGATCCCCGCTTGGATTAGATCAAAAAAAGGATTTCCTTGGAAAACACGCGAGGCTTTTATACAAGAGAAACGAAGTAAGAAGATGGCGCAACTACGTGATCTTCTCTCCTCGACACTTGATCTACAGATTCTCTTTCTCTTTGAAAGGTTCAAGATAGCGGAAGCAAAGCTTTCTCCCTATTTGACCAACAACCAAAAAGCTCTCCTTGAAAAACTGAAAACAACCCCTCAAGGAGCCTATGCTCTTATCGACTACATCAACTTCAAAGGAACCGGACTCACCCACAGTGAACGGTACCGCAACGAAGGTTGGGGACTCTTACAAGTACTGCAAAACATCCCTACAGACACCTCCGATAATAGGCTCGTAATGGAATTCGTAAATAGCGCAAAGAAGATGCTCGCGCGCCGCGTCAAAAATGCGCCTATCCACAGAAAAGAAGAACAGTGGTTAAAGGGGTGGAACCAACGCCTTGAAACCTACAATAAATAATCAGCGGAGCAGTACAAGTGCTTCATCACAATAGACTAGCTCTTCCTCTATAGCCTTCATACGGGCCTCTAAAGCCCTGCAATTGGGGTCAAGTAACAGTCCTTCTGCGACCTTCTCCCTTGCTCTATTTACACAATCTAGAGCTTCTCTGATTCTTTCTAATTTCCTCAGTGCAACACATCGTACATATAAGGCTATTGCACAATTGTTAAGGATTGCTGGCTCATTAATCCCTTCTTGGGAATTCTCTAAGGCTTCTATTACTCCCTCTATCAGGGCCAGTGCTCCATGATAATCCTTTTTTTCTTTGAGAACAGTCGCTTGCCAAGCCCTGGCTGCACAATAGTTATTCTGTAGTGAAACATTGCCACCATCGTGTTCTAATCCAAACGCCGCAAAAGCTTCTGAAATCTTCGCTAAATGAAATATTTCCTCAAAGCTCTCTCTAGAATTTAATCTACTCACTCGACCATTCAACGCTGCAGATAAATTACAAGAAGCCTGTGCCATGACTATTGTCAGCTGATGTTCTAGATCTTCCCTAATCCCAGGATGCAAGCCCTCCTCTGCTAGTCTGAGAGCTTTGTAAGCAAGAGATTCCGCTTCAACAAATCTCCCTTCACAAAAGAGCAGCTCTGCTGTCTGACTTAACTCACATGCTAACCTCCTCAATTCTTCCGGCATCGTCTCTGGATGAAGTTCTCTAGGATGGCTTAATGTATATTCGAAATAGAATATGGGGTAAAGGGGGCACAGAGCTTAGCGCTGAAGTTGACATGCTTCCTCACAAAATCGTATTTCTCTTTCTGCTGCTCTCTTACAGATCAAGAGGCTCCGTGAATCTGGCCAAGACCCGAGTCCCTCTTCCGCCTTCTTCTTAGCACATGTTGCATCAGGTAAAGCTTCTGAGGGCCTCCCTAGCTTTCTTAAGGTCTTTGCTCGCAGATAGTAAGCATTCGAGAAGTTGTTCAAAACTTTCTCACCCATATCGGAAGAAGCAAGCTCTTTCAAATCTTCTACAACGTCTTTTGTAGGGACTAATGCTGCTTGGTAGTTCGATTTGTATAGAAGAACTTTAGCTTCCCAAATCCGTGCAGCATGGTAATTAATTTGGAGAAAAGCCGTAGATTCCTTGTCTTGGAGGCCTAGACCTAGGCTTGCAAATTCTGATGCAAGCTTTGCCAGGCGAAGTATTTTTTCTGAACCTTGCTGAAAATCGAGTTCCAGAATTTGATTACCAAGAGCCATAGACAAGGTACTGAAAGCAGTTGCCTGCATCCCATTGAGTTGGCTTTTAAGAGCGTTGTTAGATGTCCGAGAAAGAGCTTGTTCTGCCGCACTTATCGCTTCAAATGCAATTCTCTCCATCTCAGAAAAGTTCTTTTCAGGAGCAAGCGATTGTGCTAGCGAACTCAACTCAGCCGTTTTTCCAGCCAATTTTACAGCCGAAACTTCTGGAGGATAAAGAAATTGGGGGTGAGCCTTAGTGTATTCAGTGACTAGGGGGTGGAGGGTTGTCTTCATATAATTTAAGTAAGGATTGTGCTTTAGTTAGAATAGTCGATGCTTCACTACAGTGAAGTTGGGCGTCATTTGCGCTTGTAATCGCACGATCGAGGTATCGCCGTGCTTCCTTGTAAAGATTCCTTTGAAGTAAGTACTTAGCATTTCGAAGAAATACTCTAGACTTGTGATAAAGGGCTCTATTCTTATTTTGACTTAAGAGTTCTACCTCTGATGCTGTGCAAGATTGGCTTAAGGCAAGATCTACCTGTTCAACGACTTGGTTGGCTAACTTTTCAAGCGCGCTAGCATCTTCTTCAGTTTGAAATGGAAGAGCATCGGCCTTTCCAACAAACTCCCCTGTTAAGCGCACTGTCTTCATAATATCAACATAGTCTGGGAGAACACTAGCGGGAGAGTCAAGATCTCGAAGGTCTTGTGATAATACAATCAATGTTCCAGCTGTCGACAGATCTACAGGTAAGCTCATTACTTGCTTTTCACTTTTTTACGGATGTGGCTATTGCGTATGCCATACCCAAAGTAGATGATGTAGCCAAGGAAAATCCAAACAAGGAGTTGCTTCCAAATTACAGAGGGAAGAAATGTCATCTGCAAGATACAAGCAAATACTCCTGCTAGAGGAATCCAAGGGAAGAGTGGGACTTTAAATGGCCTGTGCAGACTCGGTCTACGGTAGCGAAGAATCAGTACACCGAAACAAACGATTCCAAAAGCCATCAGTGTTCCAATAGAAACCATTAGGCCCAAAATTCCGACTGGTAAGAATCCCGCAATCACCATCCCAGCAATCGTTAGGAAAATGGTATTGAAGAAGGGAGTTTGGTGCTTTCTATTCATTTTGCAAAAAGCTCTTGGAAGAAGCCCATCATGCGCCATGGTGTAGAAAATACGAGTCTGACCAAGAAGCATGACAAGAATAACAGAGCTAAGCCCTGCTAAAATTCCAAACTTAGATACATAGCGAAGCCAAATAAATTTGGGTCCAAGAGCTTCTAACGCCACGCTAAAGGGTGCTGGACCACTAAGTGCTTTATATCCTACAACACCAGTTAAAACAAGAGCCATGATGATATAGATAGTCGCAGAGATACCCAAAGAACCTATCATCCCAACAGGGAGATCTTTTTGTGGGTTACGAGCTTCCTGAGCAAGTGTTGAAAGGGCATCGAAACCAATATAAGCAAAGAAAACAACCCCTGCACCGCGCAAGATACCACTCACGCCAAACTCTCCAAAAGTCCCCGTGTTAGGAGGAATAAATGGGGTCCAATTATCCATGGTGATGTAGGAAACTCCACAAATGATGAATAAGACGATTACAGTGAGTTTGAGAACAACAACAATGTTGTTGAATTTGGCGGCTGCTTTGATTCCTGTTGCGATCATGCAACCGATAAATCCCATAATAAGAGCTGCTGGCAAGTTGATGATAGCCCCTGTTTTCGCCCACCCTTCTGCTACAGAATAGGAGAGCGGAGAACTAGCGATTTTTGCAGGCAAGTAAAGCCCAAAATCTTGTAAAAAACTCGACAAATAGCCCGACCAGCCAACGGAGACAGTAGCTGAAGAAAAGAGGTACTCTAAGGAAAGACTCCAACCGATTGTCCATGCGGCAAATTCCCCTAGTGTCGCATAAGCGTACGAATAGGGACCACCAGCAATTGGGATAAGAGACGCAAATTCAGCATAGCAAAGAGCTGCAAATGCACAAATAATGGCGGCTAAAATGAAGGAGAATACAACTCCTGGTCCGGCGTATTCAGCAGCTGCTTGTCCAACGAGAACAAATACACCAGCTCCTACGATCGCACCAATCCCCATCGACATGAGGTTCATTCCTGTTAATGAGCGCGATAACCCCCCCTTTTTTCCAGAGGCTTCATCACGCAAATCATCTATACTTTTCTTAACAAATAGTCCTTTACTCATGGGAAAAAACCTTAACAAATTTTAGAGATTCAAAGCAATTCATTTATGACTTCAACAACAAGTCCAAAGACAACAAAGAGAATAAGAAGAACCAATACAAGCTTCCCCCCTCCTAGCTGTTGATATCTTTTTTCTAGGTTCTTCTTATAACGCCCGGACCAAACCATTAAAATAGGAAACAGTCCAAGTAGAAGAATTCCTCCAATGCCACCGGCATAACTCAATGCACTGATGAAGATGTTGGGGTTGAGCATCGCAATAACCGCTGGAGGAAGGTACACTAGGAGGTAGAGAAACAGCTTATTTCTCCCCTTCTTAGGCATTTTTAATCCGTCTGATAAAAAGTCAAACAGTCCAAGCGTCACTCCTAAGAATGAAGTTGTCAGCGCACAAAAAGCAAATATCTGCCCAATCGCATAGACATACGGGGAAGCCAGTACATTTTTAAGAGGAACGACAGCAGAAAGCTCTGCTGTCCTTGCCATCAAAAGACCGTTAGCTCCCTCTAAAGGAACAATCCCCAAAATCAAGTACTCCCATATGCAATAGACAAAAAATGGGATACCACTGCCAATTAAGATCACTTTGCGCACATCTTTCTCTCTTCCATGAAAATAATTGCGCATACTAGGAATGATCCCCTGATAGCTAAACGAAATCAAGACGACGGGAAGTGAAAGAATAGCAGCTGGCCAATTCACATTAGCTAGAAGGTTGGGGTCTACCAACCCAAAACCCATTAAAATAAAAAGGGCAAAGGAGAGAATAAGCCCAACCATCAAAATAAAGTTCAGGCGGTCAACTGCATGAGTTCCTATGTAAACCATGGGAGAAAATAGAAGCACAAATAACAAAACAGATAAAGGCTGTGGCAAAACATTTTCTACAATAGCCGATATGAATCCCCCTCCTAGTGCTGAGTAAGCAATCGTCAAACAGTAAAAGAGAAAGAGATAGAGGACCCAGCTAAAGGCTTTTCCTTTCTTTCCTAGCAAATGAGAGGAAAGACTGATAATATTAGAATCCTTAGGAAGCCAAAGGCAGGCCTCTAGAAGCAAAAGCCCTGTGCATGCAGAAAATAGCCAGCAAATAAAATACATAGCTATGGCAGGCCCAAAGCCACCCGCTGCAGTTGAAACAGGTAGTGCGAGCATCCCCGCTCCGATGGCAGTTCCTGCCACAAGCAGAGATGCACTAAGTAATTTAGATTTTGACTTTACCATTTCAGAAGAGGGTAACAGGAAAAACTTGTTAAAGCAAATTGACTTTTTGCCTTTGGAAGGATATTTTCCGTTATTTACAAGAAAGCGAAGAACGCAAACCCGTAAGGTGTCTTTGGAACACAAAATCATCCCTTTTGAAACACACCAGATCCCTACAGAGAAGATCGATACGCACGCTCTCTATATCCTGGAAAAACTCGCAGCAGCGGGATTTGTTGCCTACTTAGTAGGCGGCGGCGTAAGAGACTTACTTCTCAATCATCGTCCAAAAGATTTTGATATTTCCACATCAGCAAAACCCGAAGAGATCAAATCTCTATTCCGCAACTGCTTGCTCATTGGACGCCGCTTCCGCCTTGCTCATATCCGTTTTGGAAAAAAAGTCTTTGAAGTTTCCACCTTCCGAGCAGGTGACCCTGAAACCGAAGAACTCATTTTACGCGATAACCAGTGGGGCTATCCAGAAGAGGATGCTCTTCGGAGAGACTTCACCATCAATGGACTATTTTACGACCCTTCCAACCAGACGATTATCGACTATGTAAATGGATACGAAGATATCAAGAAGAAGTATTTGCGCACTATTGGACAACCCTACGTCCGCTTCAAGCAAGATCCTGTCCGGATGCTCCGCCTATTAAAGTTTCAAGCTCGCTTTAACTTAAATGTCGACCCAGCTTCTCACATTGCCCTTGTCGAGTGCAGAGAAGAAATTGTCAAAAGCGCTCCCGCCAGAGTCTTAGAAGAAATGCTCCGAATGCTCGAATCAGGTGCTGCAACCCCTTTCATCCAACTCCTCAGTCAGCACGGCATGCTCGCCCATATCCTTCCTGAAGTGGCCCACTTTATTGAAAAAGAGAAATCAGGAACTGAAATTTACGAGTACCTCCACGAGGTCGATACAATTTTTAAAGATCCAGAAAGTGAAAATCTCGAAAGACCCGTTCTACTAGGCTCTTTTGCCTATCCACTACTCCAACAGCGAATGCAAAAACATTTTATAGATAGAGAAAAGATCCCCCACCTAGGACAGATCCAATCTCATGTCGGTGACCTTATCGGCGAAATATTTGATGGATTTTTCCGTGTACCTAGACGCTTAAAAGTTAGCTTAAATAATATTTTGATGGGGCAATATCGCTTAACCCCCTTGCACAAAAAGCGAGTACAAAGACGACGAGTTCCAAGGGACAGTGAGTTTCACCTAGCTCTAAAATTTTTGAACTTGCGCTCTTGCCTTGAGCCAGGGCTCAAAATCGTACACGATGAGTGGCAAGAACTCTACTCACGCCATCCCAGAGAAGATCCTAGCCCTAAAAGACGTCCTCGTAAAAGAAGGCGAACGAGGAAATCTTGATGGAAATGTTGCAGCTATCTCCCGATGTTGAAGTTGGGCATATAGGACCTCCTCTAGAAGAGGGGCGTCTGCCTGCTGTTATCTATTTTGCCCTATCCGCCCAAGAAAGCCTTGAACTCGACCCCTATAACCAACCTGCTGTCTATTTAGAAAAGCACAACTGCCGAGTTTTTTCTTTTAATCTCCCTTATCATGGCCCCAACTTGAATGCACTAGATGCAATTGGCGCTTGGGCCAAAGCCTTTGAAGAGGGAGAAGACCCTCTTACTCCTTTCATTGAGAAGGTGATCTTTGCTCTCAATGAACTTATCGACCGAGGTCTTATTCTCAGAGAAAAAATCGGCCTGATGGGCCTTTCACGAGGCGGTTTTATCGCCTCTCTTCTTGCGACACAATTCCCTGACATTCATGCTATTGTAGGGTTCGCTCCGATGACAGAGCTAACTGGGGCTAGTGAATTTGCAGACCTACATAATCACAAGCTAGCCTCTTGCTTAAACCTTGAAAATCATATTGAAACTCTTTGTACACAAAAGATTCGCTTCTACATCGGCAACCGAGACATTCGCGTGAGCACAAACAAATGTTTTCAGCTCGTGCAAAATCTTACGGAAGCAGCCTTCCAAAAAGGAGAACGATCCCCTCCCATAGAGCTCATCATCAGTCCCTCTATCGGGCATATGGGACACGGAACCTCCAAAGAGCTCTTCGAATCCGGAGCGCATTGGATAGGCAAAAAACTAGGGGTGATTAAGTGAGCCCCCCTTCCATTTTTTTATTTGCTGGTGAAACAAGTGGAGATCTCCACGGAGAAAAACTCGTGACAGCGCTCCGAAGAGCCCATCCAGGATCTCGGATTTTTGGAGTAGGAGGCCCTAAGATGCGAGCCGCAGGTCTTGAGTGCATCCTTCCTATGGAAAAGTTTCAAGTGATGGGATTTGTCGACGTCTTTTTTGCATTGCCACGCATTGCGCAGCAGTTTTTTTTCCTGCGTAATACACTCTTAAAGGAGCAGCCTAATATTGCTCTTTTTATCGACTATCCAGGATTCAACTTGGCACTAGCAAAAAGCCTCTCCAAGCGAGGGTTCAAAGGAAAAATTTGCCATTACATCTGCCCGTCTGTCTGGGCTTGGGGGAAAAAACGCATCTTTAAAATGGAGAAAAACCTCGACCGACTCTTCGTAATATTCCCATTTGAAAAACAGCTTTTTAACACCGAAAAGCTAAGCGTCGACTACGTCGGACACCCCCTCGTTCACACCGTTGCAAATATCAAAACCCCTCCCTTACACATCGATCCAGAATATCGAGTTGTAGGAATTTTTCCAGGAAGCCGACAAAAAGAGCTCCTCCGCAACTTCCCAGAGCAGCTAAGCGCTGCAAAAAAGCTACTAAAAAAACACCCTGATCTCTTCTTTGCTATCTCAGTAGCCCACCCCTCTTTCTCCTTGCAACTGGAGAATATGATGCGAGAGCAAGAGTTTTTTGGAGATCGGATCATGCTTGTCGATGCATCCCAAAATGAAGCGTTGATGCAACGCTGCACAATGGCTATTGCAAAATCAGGGACAAATAATTTAGAACTAGCATTGCATGGCATCCCGACCGTCGTGACCTATGGAATCGGTCCCCTAGACCTCTTCATCGCAAAAAATCTTTTACGCATCCGCCTCCCCTTCTACTGCATCGTTAATATCGTTGCGAACAAGAGTATCTTCCCCGAGCTGATAGGACCTCAGTTTAACCATGAAAGTCTCTTTAACCATGCTGATCACTTCCTCTCCTCCCCGGAAGCACTTCAAGAATGTAGAGAAAAATGCCAAGACATTGGTACAATGCTGGAAAAGAAAATGCCCGAGCAAGAAATTACAAAAACATTAAACAGTTTAATTAATGAAAAACGGCCCGTTTAAAGTATTTATTGATCGCCTGAAAAATGACGACACAGAGCAGATCCTCGAAACTGTCGATCCCGACTTCCTGCAAATACAGGAAAAAGAACTCGTTTTTGTAAAAAAAATACTTGTCTCAGGACAAGCCTATCTTGCAAAGAACCATTTAATCCTAGATCTCAAGATCAAAGCAAAAGCCAAACTCCCTTGCTCCATCTGCAATGAATCCGTAGAAACCCCTATCGAAGTGGACGACTTCAGCCATACCGTCGAGATCTGCGAAGTTAAATCCGCTATTTATGACTTCTCAGATGAGATCCGCGAAGCACTTTTGCTCAAAATCCCCCAGTTTCTTGAATGCCACCACGGCCACTGCCCACATCGAAAAGATGTAAATAACTATTTAAAAAAGCCTTCCAAAGACACCCACTCTCCCTTTTCCGAACTATCTCTGTAAAAAAATTAGGCAATCTTCTATGATTGGTGCTCAAGTTTAAATAAGGAGTCCTTCTCAATGGCAGTACCACGTAATCGTACATCTAACGCTCGAAAAAATTCTCGACGTTCTCACCATGCAAAAACCCCAAAAAACGTAATCAAGTGCTCAAATTGTTCTGGGTCTTGCCTACCTCATAAGCTTTGTCTCCACTGCGGGCACTACTCTGGCAGAGCCGTAATCAGCATGAAAAAAGACGTTGAGTAAGGAAGACCTTCACCGACCTCGGATCGGGATCGATCTCCTAGGCTGTGAAATCCCAGGTAAAAAACTCCTAGAAGACCTCACTAAATTCGATTTCCAGGGGGAACATCCCCCTAAATTCACTCTCTTTGCTACCAAAGAAATTTTTGCACAGGTCTCCACTCCTGATGACTTCACTTGTCACGAAGTCACAGAGACCATCTCAATGGATGAAGATCCCCTTACAGCCGTACGCCGAAAAAAAGATTCCTCCCTCATCGTCGGCATACAGCAGCTAAAACACTATGAACTCGATGCCTTTATCTCCGCAGGAAACACCGGTGCCCTACTCGCTGCTGCCACGCTATCCCTCCCCACACTCCCCGGCATCGACCGCCCGGCCCTGATAACCCTCATCCCCACCAAACAAGACCCCATAGCTGTACTCGATGTTGGAGCAAATGTCAGCGCTAAAGCCGAAAACCTCCTCCAATTCGCGCAAATGGGCATCGCCTATCAAAAAACTAGGGGAATCAAACACCCCTCTGTCGGACTACTCAATATCGGGGAAGAGAAACAGAAAGGGACCCCAGAACTTCGGAAAGCCTACAAAATCCTACAAGCACTCAATAAAGACGCTCCCATTGACACTCCTGTCTTCATTGGAAATATTGAAGGGAGAGACGTCTTCCACGGCAACATCGATGTACTCATCACAGATGGATTCACAGGAAATGTTTTTTTGAAAACAGCTGAAGGGATCGCCGCATTTATTCTAGAACAGATGCAAACCCTAGGACCTCTTGAATCGCTCCCTGATATCAAATCAATAATAGCCAGTTTACGCCACAGGCTTGACTATGCCGAGTACCCTGGAGCGCTTCTCTGCGGAGTTGAAGGGATTGTCATGAAGTGTCACGGAGAATCCACCCCTGATGCATTTATCAATAGTATCAAGGGCGCAAGCCGACTTGTGCACAACTTCTTCTTAGAGAAGCTAAAGAAAGAACTAAGCTCAGACCGCGCCGACCAATAGATGCAGCATTACGTTCTGGTTTTGCGTTGCAAAAGCAATCAGCATAGCATTTGCAATCGTTGAAATACTTTTAGCAGCAGCATTTCCGGCTGTAGTAAGCACAAATCTTCCAAGTTCACTGTGAAATTGCTCTGAGTTATCTCGGTTGGCAAGCCCACAATTAAGAACTCCAAAAAAAGAGCAAGCTCCAAAAACTGCAATAGCAATCCCTGTAATAATCCCAGCAGTAGACGCTGTAGAACAAGCAACTGCTACTCCAAGACCACTAGCCCCAAGTGCACCTATCGCATAGGGCACCGCCATAACAGGCAATATAGCATTTGATTTTTCCATATATTCCTCCTTAACTATTAGATTGGGTGTAATACCCCGCCTGCAGTTTTTGATAGGCGATATTCGCTGCAGAATAAAGAACTACGCCAAGAAAAGACCCCATTGCAATTTGAGCAATCCCTGCAGTAAACACCGTACTTCTAGCTGCTGCTCCGACATAGGCCTTCTTCCGAGACCAGTTATAATACGTCAACGCGTCTTGGAATATGTCCCAAGAAAGCAAATGCGTCAAATATACCAAGAAAACGGGAGGTCCAACTATCCTTAAACCATTCCCTACATCCTCCAGAACTCTAGCGTATGCTAGACGCTTGCTTGTTTTAAGAAGAGGTTGCCCCTCGATTGTCTGCATCTTTTGGCGATCCGCTCTTATCTTCGAGTTGACTTTACTTATAATCTTAAAAATAGAATGCGCAACAACTACACCTACCACAGCTCCTATAGCTATTTGTGAAATCCCTGCAGCACACACGACATCTTCGATTACTTCTGTCGGATAACCTTTATCAATAACAAAAACTTTGCTGAATAGAGCAAAAAAGAGTTGAACAACGCCGTACTCCACAACAATAGCTGTCGCTGCAATACCACCTACTGCTAGAGCCCCAACAACGAGAAGAGCTACTTTACAAGACTTAGTAGCTTCTCGATTCGGGTAAAAAGTCATATTATAAATTTCATTAGCAACCGACTTGGACTCAGTCCCCAAAGCAAATACTTTATCTTTTGCCCAAGAAGCAAGCCCCACTGCTTTTTGGCCAGCAGTAGCTGCCAACTCAACTCCCTTATGCCCTGCTTTAGAAGCTAGAGAAACGGCCCCGTGACCAAAGCGAGCACCTAGCACAACAGCTCTATGGCCCCCATAAGTAGCCCAATCGACTGCTCTATGCACCTCTTCTTTTATCGCTCTTTGAACGGGAGGATTTTGAACCGGAAGCTCATCTATTTTTACAACACTCATAACAACGCCCTTTCTTTATTACTAAATACGCGCTTTCGTTAACCATAGTAATATTATATCACGGAATGAAAATTAAAAGACAATAACTAAAGAATAAAAAACACCCCTGCAGCCACAAGCCACAGAGGTCTACCAATCCAAAGAAATAAATTTACAAGCTAATTAGTAGTGCTTCGGACGAAACACAGCCTGTATAGCTTCAATTAAAATAATCTGTACGGCCATTCTCAGGTGCTCAGCCATGCCAGCTCCTATGATTGTGGTCGCGAATTTGCCAATGTTTTCTTTAAATCCTTCTGGATCTCCACTATGAGTAAACGCACAGGCCATCACTGCAAAGGTCCCGTAAGCGCCTATAATAGCTAAAGCAACACCGGCAACTACCGCTGCTGTTGCTTGAGAGGAAAGAGCTAGTGCAAGACCTGCTCCACCTACTGCTATTGCTCCAACTCCATAAGGAATTGCTGTGTAGAAAGTAGAAGTATTTTGTTGCGATTGTACATGCATTACCATAACTTAAGTCCCCTCTGTTGTTGAACTGGGCAGGATTTTACACACACAAAGGAAAAAAACCAACTGGTTTCGCCTTACATTGATTAAAAGTTGGCCCTTTCAATGTAATCCAATTTTTGGTACCCTAGACCTTTCGAAGACTTATTTTAAGCGAGACATGCAAGAAATTCTTATAAATATCGAGTCTAAGGAAGTGCGTTGCGCTTTCTTAAAAGAAGGGATGCTCTACGATCTGATCGTAGAGAGAAAGAAAACACGCCAAATCACCGGAAATATCTATCGCGGTCGTGTCACAAATATCCTACACAATATTCAATCGGCTTTTATTGGTATCAACGAGTCAGAAAATGGATTTATCCATATTTCCGATATCTTGGAAAATACACAGAAGTTCCAAGATATGTTTGAGATGGATTTTGATATTAGCACGGAAGCGACCAAAAAAAGGGTCGTTAAAGAGTCCGAGGCTGATATCACAAAGATCTTAAAGCCCGATCAGCCCGTACTCGTACAAGTAGTAAAAGAACCGATTGGCTCTAAAGGTGCTCGCCTTACCTCAAATGTATCGATTGCAGGGCGCTACCTTGTTCTTCTGCCAAACACTCCCCATCGCGGAGTTTCTCGAAAAATTGAAGATTCAGCAGCTCGCGATCGTCTCAAGAAATTGATTCGAGCATTTGAAATGCCTTCTGACATGGGGCTGATATGCCGCACCTCTAGTGTCAATGCAACAGCGGAGATGTTGATCGATGAAGCGCACAGCCTACTAGAGTCTTGGCAACAGGTCATGGAAGGATTCCATAAAGCAAATAAGCCAACCTGCCTATACGAGGAATCTGACCTATTAAAGCGCTGTCTTATGACTGCTGTAGATAAGAAGCACGATCGGATCTTAGTGGATGACTATGCAACTGTTCAAACTCTCAAAAAAATGTACTCCAACTACAGCGGTGAACATCAACTCAAAATTGAATACTATCGAGACAAAACTCCCATGTTCGAAAGATTCAATGTGGAAAGAGAGATCGACAAGTCGCTCCGCCGCAAAATCTGGCTCTCTTCTGGTGGGTACCTCTTCTTTGATCGAACTGAAGCCATGTATACAATCGATGTAAACTCTGGTCGCAGCTCTCAACCTGGATCTGGCAATGTAGAAGAAGCTCTTGCTCAAATCAATATGGAAGCTGCTACTGAAATAGCAAGACAGTTGCGTCTACGCAATATCGGAGGATTAGTCATCTGTGACTTCATCGATATGCGCTCACGCAAGAATCAGAGACGAGTACTCGACCACCTCAAAGAAGCCATGAAAAATGACCACGCTAAATGCACAATCCTTGGGATGAGTGAGTTTGGGCTTGTGGAAATGACGCGCCAGCGTAATCGAGAGTCTCTTTCTCAGACGATGAATACACACTGTCCCTACTGCAGTGGCAGCGGACAGATCAGAACCTATGAAAGCACCTCTATAGATATTGAAAGAACTCTCAAGAAATTGGTCAACCAGAAGCAGCAGTTCGGATTAAAACTCGTTTGCCACCCTCTTCTTGATAACTACCTCAAATCGACCGACAAAGATTTTCTAACAAAAACAGCAGAAGACCTTAATGCTCAACTAGAGTTCGGCACACAAGATGCTCTGCATCTGAATGAGTTCGAATTCTATTCCTCGATCAATGGACAAAAACTCGAAATCTAATTTTTTGGAAAGGCTAGCTTCGTATGAAGAGCTCGGGGTGATTCCTCTTAAGCCCGCTTATGCTCTGAAAACGTTTTACACGAGCTACATCGAGGCTTTAAGTGATGGGAAAGAGCTCCCCCAAGTTGAAAAAGTATTCTCAGACTATCTAGATAGAGTGAAAGAGCAATGTGAAGAGCTCTATCAATTTTCTCACTACCACAAAAAAGTGCGAACACCATTTGATTATTACAAGTTTGGCATCGATTTTTTACGCCCTCTTGTTAATAGAGAATCTTCTGGAGTCTTAGGGAAGCAGTATCTTGATGAAATCACCGAGCACTTGAAGCAAAATCACAACGTGATCTTTCTAGCAAACCACCAGACAGAAGCAGATCCCCAAGCTCTATCCCTTCTACTCGAAGAAAATTACCCCTCTCTTTCCGAATCAGTCATTTTTGTTGCAGGAGAGCGGGTTGTAACAGATCCTGTTGCAATTCCTTTTAGCCTCGGATGCGACCTGCTTTGTATCTATTCTAAACGCTATATCGACCACCCTCCAGAAGACAAGCACCAGAAACAGTTGCACAATAAAAAAACAATGCAGCTGATGAGCGATCTTTTAAAAGAGGGCGGTAAATGTATCTATGTCGCACCAAGCGGCGGAAGGGACAGGCGTAATGCAGAAGGAGAAATCGAAATTGCCCCATTTGACCCAAAAAGCATAGAGATGTTCTATCTGATGGCAAAAAAATCGAAGACTCCTACATTTTTCTATCCGATGGCCTTAGGAACTTATGCATTGCTCCCCCCACCCGAAACAATTCAGGTCGAGCTCGGGGAAAAACGCTCTATAAGTCGAGTAGGTATTCATGTGGCAGTTGGTCCTCAAATTGATATGAAACACTATCCAAACTCCGACCATTCTAATAAGGATGTTCGCAGAAAATCCCGTTCCGACTATATTTGGGAACTTGTGCAAAAAGACTATAGACGGTTCCAAGGAGGATCACCATGAGACAACTACTTCTACCCCTTTTTTTAGGATTAGCCCTGCATTTAAGCGCAGAAATTCCTGCCTCATTTGAAAAAATCACCGACCAGGCAGAACTTGAGATCCTCAGCCCAACTCTTTCCGAGCGTAAATCTACAAAAATCCGTCTTTCCAATGGGTTAGAAGCCTATCTTGTCTCCGACCCAGGTGTCGATCAATCTGCTGCAGCTCTTGCTGTAGAAGCGGGATCATGGAGCGACCCCGCCGAGTACCCGGGGATGGCTCACTTTCTCGAGCATATGCTCTTCATGGGTACCAAGGCTTACCCAAAAGAGTTTGAGTACATGCAGTTCGTCAATGACTACGGAGGCAAAGTCAATGCCTACACAGCCTCTGATCGAACTGTTTATATGTTCTCCATCAACAATGAAGGCTTTGACGGCGCTCTAAACCGCTTTGCTCACTTTTTTATCGATCCTCTTTTTCTCCCTTCAAGCATTGAGAGAGAACTACATGCAGTAGATCAAGAACACGCCAAAAACATCGAAAACGATGGATGGCGCCAGTACATGATCTTCAAAGAAACAGGAAACCCCCTCCACCCTAATGCGAAGTTCTCTACAGGCAATGCTGACACTCTGCGAGGCATCCCGCAAGATGCGATGAAAACCTGGTATAAGGAAAACTACAGCGCAAACAAAATGCACCTTGTTATCCTATCTCCTCTTCCCCTAGAACAACTCGTTGCACAAACCATAAAAGACTTTTCAGCCGTTCCAAACAACGAAAAAAAACAGCCTACGTTCTCCTCTGATATGATGTCGGAGAAGCAACGAGGGCACATGATCTATATCAAGCCTATAAAAGATTTGAAAATGCTTTCCTTGACCTGGGAGCTCCCACAAGGCCTAGCAGAAGACAATGAAGCACAGGCTGGGGCGATGCTCTCCTACATCCTGAACAGTGGGAGCAAAAATAGTCTTCTAAACGTTCTGAAAAAAGATCACCTAGCAACAGCTATCAAAGCCTCTGAAGAATCTCTTGGAAGAACCAATAAGCTCTTCACTATCGATGTTGAGCTATCTGATCAAGGAATCGACCAAGTTAATACAGTCATCACCCACTGTTTTGAAGCTCTTGCACGCTTAAAAAAGACAGGTGTTCCCCGCTATGTCTATGATGAAGTACAAAAAATCTCTCAGCTCAAGTACCAATATCAATCGCGCACAGATGCTTTTGACTTTGTACTAAAGACAGCACATCAGCTTGTTGATGAAGACTTGGCTACTTTCCCAAGAAAGACCCTAATCCCTTCGAAGTTCGATCCAGAATTAATCTCTAACTACATCGGTGATCTCTCAGCTGAAAACTGTGTGTTTTTTGTGATTGCTGATCCGTCTAAAACCCACATAGCGCCTACAAAGGCGGAAAAATGGATGCAAGCAGAATATGCTGTCGTCGCACTTCCTCAAAAGCAACTACTTGCTTGGAATGACTCCTATGTGAATCCTAAAATCGGTCTTCCTCCTCCAAATCCTTTCATCCCTAAAAACCTTACCCTAGTCAATGCAACTCCATCAGATGCAACTGTCATCCCTACTCTCTTGCAAGATACCGATCAGGGAAAAGTTTACTTCGCAGAAGATAGCCGCTATCTCTCTCCAGAGATCGCTCACCTCTTCCGCCTGAAGTCTCCCTTGCTAGATGGTTCACCAAAGGCTAAGGCCCTTTCAGACCTATATGCTGCAGCAATAGATGATCAACTCTTCCCCATTACATCCGCTGCACAAACCGCAGGCTCTAAAGTAGTCATTAGGCCTAGCAACTTGTCCTTTGTGGTTGCGATCAATGGCTATAGTGATCAATCAAATAAACTCGTTGAAGACGTTTTTGCAAGCATGAAAAAAGTGCGTCCAACTCGTCAACAATTTGAGCTTTATAAGCAGACCATCTCTTCTAGCTATGAAAACGGTGCAAGAGAACTTCCTCTATTGCAGTCTTTCGAATTGCTTGGCAGCATTATTTTCAATGACTCTCCAACAAATAGAGACAAACTACAAGCCATAAAAAATCTGCGTTACGAAGATTTCCTGGCATTTTCCAATGACCTCTTTAAAAAGGTCTATGTGGAAGGTCTTCTCTATGGAAACCTCACGCGTGATAATGCTGATAAATTATGGACATCCGTTAGGAAAAAGTTAAAAGCGGAAGGCTATGCAGTAGATGAGCAACATAAAAGACAAATCCTGATTCTTCCAGAGGGACAAGGTCCCTATATGCTCACACAGTCTACGCCTATGCTAGGAAATTCTGCTCTTCTAGTCGTAGAGCAAGGAGCCTATTCTTTTGAGAGACGTGGAGCCCAGCAAGTATTAGGAAGAGTTCTCAAAGATGAGTTCTTTGACACACTTCGCACAAAACAACAAACTGCCTATATCGCCAAAGCATGGGAAAAAGAAGAAGAGAGACAGCTCCTTCAATTTTTTGCTGTGCAGTCCAGTACGCACCAACCGGGAGAGCTGATTGCCCGCTTTGAGCTGTTCTTGGAAAATTTTGTCAAGCAGTATACAACTAAGTTTCCAGAGGATCGTTTTGATATGGTTCGCAAAATGGCTATCACCAGCTTGGAAATGCCACCAGAAAACTTGATGCTCATGGGAACACGCCTTTTCCTTCTCGGTTTTGATTATGAGGGCGATTTCCAACTGATCAACAAGCGGATAGCAGCTCTAGAACAACTTACCTATGCACAGACACGAGAAATAGCTGTAGAAACCCTTTCAAGAAAGAACTCCAAACGGATAGCTCTTCTATTTGAAGGGATGACTCCAAAAGAGAAAGATTTCCGCTATGAGCTCATCTCTAAGGAAGACTTACTTGACCAAGGAACCTTTGTGGCCTGGAAATAACAGATAAAATCGGCAGATCTTTTTGTCGATTTATTTCTACAGATTGGTATAACCAGGGGATGAGCAAAAATACAAAAAGGCTTATCCCCTTTGTCATTCTAGTAATCTTGATTCTACTCGTTTATGTGACGAATTTACACCAAGAATTCACTCTCGATCGCATGCGCCACGAGCACCAAAGACTCACTGAGTTTGTACAAGCCCATCCAACACTCTCTCCTCTTATTTTCATCGGTTTTTATGTCGCCTCCGTGTGCCTTGTAATCCCCGATTCAACCATCCTTACTCTGATTGGAGGTCTACTGTTCCCCTTCCCCCTAGCTATCATCTGCACAGTGTTTGCGGAAACCTTGGGGGCCACGATCTTTTTTGCCATCTTCCAGGGAGTCTTTGGAACTTCTTTGATTCAGCGCGAGCGTCCCTTTTTGAACAAAATGCGCAAACAATTTAAGCGCCATACCGTGAGCTACCTTCTCTTCTTACGGCTCTCCCATGTCTTTCCTTTTTGGCTAACAAATGTCTGTTCTGCTTATTTTAAAGTTCGCTATTGGACTTTTATTTGGACCTGTTTACTTGGGGTCCTCCCTCTGGCCTATATTCTGACAAAAGCAGGACAAAGTCTTTCTGATATCTTTGCAAATGGACAACCTCTCGCTCTTTCTGATGTCTTCACTCCTCAAATGAAATTTGCACTTATCATAATTGGGTTGCTAGCCTTAGCTCCAATTGTCTATAAGCACTTTTTTAAGAGGAATAAGTGGAAATGGTGAAACACTACCCGATTGTTGTGATTGGAGCTGGAGCTGGTGGGCTCGTTGTCGCAATCGGAGCTGCAAAATCTGGCAAAAAAGTCTTGCTTGTAGAAAAAGCTCACTACGGAGGAGATTGCACCAACTTTGGTTGTATCCCTAGTAAAACCTTAATTGCTTCAGGAGAAAAAGCCCACGCTCTTAAGTCTGAGAAGATCTTTGGTCTGGAATTTGACTGTAAACCAGCAAAAACCAAAGAAGTACTCGAAAGAGTACGCAGAATTGTGAAAGAAGTACGAGCACACGAAGACCCCTCCAAACTAGAAGAAATGGGCGTACATACCTTGACAGGGTTAGCTTCTTTTACAAGTCCGCATGAGTTAATTATAGCCAAGCCCAATGGAGAGAGTCATAAAATCTCCGCAGGAAAAATCGTCATTGCAGCCGGGTCTCACCCCTTCATTCCCCCAATTAATGGACTAAAAGAGACTCCCTATTTAACCAACGAAACGATCTTTGATTTGAAAGAGGTCCCCAATAGCCTCGCTATCCTAGGAGCGGGCCCCATCGGATGTGAGCTTGCCCAGGCTTTTGCTCGTCTTGGAACTGAAGTCACGATCATCGAATCAGATCGAGGCGTAATGCCCAATGAACCTATTGAAGCACAAGCACTCATGGCGGATCTCTTCCAAAAAGAAGGGATCTCGATCAATGTCCAATGTAGAGCCAATTCTATCACGTACCAAGACAATCTATTTTCAATCTGTATAGGAAAAGAAGAGCCGCATAAAACCCTACAAGCAGAAATGCTTCTCGTAGCAACAGGACGCCGCCCTAATATCTCCGCTCTCTTATTGGACAAGGCAGAGGTAAAACATTCAGAAAAAGGGATCCCAGTAAATGTATACGGACAGACGAATCAACCCCACATCTTTGCCATAGGGGACATACTTGGAGGCCCGTTCTTTACCCACTTGGCCGAACATCAAGGACGAGCTGTTCTCACTTCTCTTATTTTACCAGGACCTTTTAAGAAAAAGTTCGATCAAGCTCAGGCCCTCCCCCACTGCACCTTCACTGACCCGGAAGTCGCAGGCATTGGCCTTTCAGAAGAAGAGGCGATCAAAAAATTTGGAGAAAAAAAGATTGCGTCCTACTTTGTAGACTTCTCTGAAGTAGACCGCAATATTACAGCCAGTCGAACGGAAGGTTTTCTAAGAGTTGTGACAAAAAAATGGAGCAGCAAAATCCTAGGCGCCACGATCGTAGGCCCACGCGCCGGAGAAATGCTCTCCGAGCTTTCTTTAGCTATGCTCTATAATATCCCCTTACGCAAACTCGCTCGCCTAATCCACCCCTATCCCACTTACAACGCTGCGATTCGAAAAAGTGCCGACATGTGGCTATCTCAAACCATTCTTCCCCTAATAAAAGGTAAAAAACCATGAACAATTGGAAACGATTCATCCCCATTCTTATCATCATAGCCCTCATGCTATTGGGCTATTTTTCAGGAGCTTATCGAGCTTTGCAATTTGAAACATTGCGCTACCACCATGCAGAATTGACAGAGCATGTAAATGATCACCCGATCCAGACCCCTTTCCTCTTTATCGCTGTCTACATCGCAGCAACAGCCCTCTCTATCCCCGGAGGTCTACTCCTTAGCCTTATCGGAGGCTTCTTATTCCGTCAGCCTTGGTGCACAGTCTACGTTGTCCTAGGCGCTACAATAGGAGCTACACTTCTATTTCTAGCTGCTCGAACAGCTCTAGGCAATTTCTTAAAAGAAAAGGCTGGGCCACGCTTGGCAAAAATGGAAGCCGGATTTAATAAAAATGCTGTCAGCTACATGCTTTTTTTGCGCTTTGTTCCCCTTTTTCCGTTCTGGCTAGTCAACCTAGCCCCCGCATTTTTTAATGTCCGCCTACGCACCTATCTCTGGACAACACTAGTAGGGATCATCCCGGGAGCATTTGTTTTTACCCAGGCAGGAAGAGGTTTGAATGCTGTATTCGAATCGTCTGAGCCCTTCTCGATCAATACCATTCTCAATCCCGATGTAAAAATCGCGTTGATCTGCCTCGGGCTTTTTTCTTTGATTCCTATCGTCATAAAGAAATGGCGGGAAAAGAGGAATAAAACAGATTAGTTGCTTTCTGTCATGTTGTGAAATACAGCATCGACATCATCGAGGTCCTCTAACCACTCGATCAGATCTGCATTAGATTTGGCAGTTTCCCTATCACAATCCACATGTACTTTTGGGATCATTTCAAGATTGGCTTCTTCACATTTGATTCCTTGCGCCTCGAGCTTCTCTTTCACTTCAAAAAGCTGATCAGGAGCCGTTGTGATCATAAAGAGATCTTCTGCACTTTCAAAGTCCTCTGCACCGGCATCTGTAGCCATTAAGAAAAGATCATCTTCACTTCCGGCTTGCTTAGAAACTTGGATCACTCCTTTTCGATCGAAATTGAAAGAGACGGCGCCAGGAGATGCAACAGATCCCCCTTTTTTGTTGGTAGCGATGCGCATATCCGATGAGATCCGGTTTTTGTTGTCGGTCATTACTTCAGCAATAATCCCAACGCCCCCATGTCCATAGAGCTCGTAGGTCATTTCAAAGTAATCGGCTTGGTCAGCACTGCTTGCTTTTTTGATATTCCGTTCGATGTTTTCGTTGGGCATATTCGCAGCGCGTGCTTTATCTAAAGCTAAACGTAATTTAGAGTTGCTCTTTGGATCTGGCCCGGATTGTTTGACAGCACTAATAATTTCTTTTGTGATTCGAGAAAAGACCTTGCCCTTAGCTGCATCAGCCCGCCCTTTTCTATGCTTAATATTGGCCCATTTACTATGTCCTGCCATAGGGAACTCCTCAGTTTAAGAAGGTCATTCTATCCGAATCGAGGAAAAAACTCAAAGAAAGCGCTGCATGAAAATCTTACCGATATAGCTATCGCCTTCTTTGATAAATTTTTCTTGGAGCCCGAACTCCTCAAATCCCATTCTTCTGTAAAGGTTAATAGCAGGATTCGTTTCGTAAACCTCTAAGTGAAGTATTTCGAGATGAAATGTCTCTTTAGCAAGCTTGAAGAGCTCTTTAAGAAGAGCTGTGCCCACCCCTTTATTTCGAAAGGATTGATCCACAATGATCGTAATTAAGCACTGATGTGCAAATTTTTTATATCCCTGTAGGTTCAGAAAAGCAATTCCACAAGGTATCCCATTCACTTCAGAGGTTAAACTAGCTCCCCTATTGCAGAAAATTTCCCAAATGCGGACGGAATCCTCAATTTCTCGCAGGTCATGCATTGGAAAATATTGAAGCACATCTGGCTGCTGAAGCAAATTTAAGAACATTTTGCCGTCTTCGACAATACTTTGGCGAATAGAAAGATTCACGTTAACTCACACTCCATCAGAATTCTCGGGAAATATTGCTCCCCTTCCTTCACGTATCTCTGTTGGCGACAAACTTCTGTGAACCCAAGCGATTCTAATAAGGGAATCATCGGATTGGTATCGAGTATTTCGACATGCATCAATTCAATGTGGAATCGACTTTGAGCCAAATGCTTTAGGTTTTTTACTAGAGACCGTCCAACACCAAGTCCCTGGTGTTTTGGATCTACAACAATTTGAAACATACACTGGTGCGCAACTTTTCGATAAGGCATTAAATAGAGCACCGCCATTCCGACGAGCTCTCCTTTAATGGTTGCTGTCAGTGTAGCCTTGAAACGACAAAAGCCCATCCAAACTCTAATAAAATCCTCACGCTCTTTTTCATCTGAAAAAGGAAACCAGTGCTCTATTCCCTCTGTGCTTAGCCACTTTCGCAGATCAGACACATCCTCTGGGGTAGAATAGCGGATATCAAAATCTGTCGAGTCTGCAAGAGACATTAACCAAATTCCTTGAGATATGCATGAATGAACCCATCGAGCTCTCCATCCATGACTGCTTCAATATTCCCTAGTTCATACTTTGTCCTAGTATCTTTCACAAGTGTATAGGGTTGGAAAACATAATTCCTGATCTGGCTCCCCCAGGCAATATCCATTTTCTCTCCACTCAGAGCTTTAACTTTGTTCTCTCGATCAATGCACTCCTGTTCATAGAGTTTGGATTTGAGAAGTTTTAAACTTGTCTCTCTGTTTTGAATCTGACTCCTCTCACTTTGGCAAGAAACAACAATCCCTGTAGGAATATGCGTAATGCGTACAGCAGAATCCGTCGTGTTAATATGCTGTCCTCCAGCCCCTGAAGCGCGAAATGTGTCTACTCGAATTTGGTCGGGACGAATTTCAATATTAATATCATCATCAATCTCGGGAGTCACATCAATGGAGGCAAAACTTGTATGCCGACGAGCATTGCTATCAAAAGGAGAGATCCGAACGAGTCTATGGACTCCTTTTTCCGCCTTGCAATATCCATAGGCAAAAGGTCCCGATACCTTAAAGGTAACGCTTTTAATTCCTGCAACATCGCCCTCTACTCTATCAATCGTTTCTAACTTCCACCCTCGTTTAGCAACCCACCTCTCATACATCCGGGCCATCATCTGTGCCCAGTCACATGCCTCTGTTCCCCCAGCACCTGAGTTGATGCTGATGTAGCAGTTTTTCGGATCAAGCTCTCCTGAAAGCATCTTGCGAATCTCTAGTTCTTCAATCTCAAGCTCTACAGAAGAGAGCTCCCCTATCAATTCGTTATAGAACTCTGCTTCCTCTGCTTCACTGATTTCAGGCAGCATCGACTTCACATTTTCAAAACGCTCTTTCAGTTCTTTATAGGGGATTGTCCAAGCCTTAAGTTGGTTGGACTGATCGATTACTTTTTGGGCAGCCGCTGCATTATCCCAAAAACTAGAAGCTTGCATCTCGAGCTCAAGTAGCTCTACTTGTTCTTGCTTTTTAGCCAGGTCAAAGATACCTCCACATATGTATGAGGCGGTCATCGATACTTCTTAGTCGCTCTTGTAGTTGCTCATTCATAGACACCCCAAGTGTAGAGAGAAAAACTGAAAAAATCAACCGCTGAGCAGAATTTGAAAAATTTTTCACATTTTCTTAACAACGACTTTACATTAATCAATGCTCAGATATAATACCCGTGATTTCAAAAAAAGAAGGAGGGCTTCGCCCACTTCAGCTTAACCGTTCCCTAAGGAGGTAACCAATATGAGCGCTGTTCAACCGAACCCCGTAGCCGCGGCTGCTACCAGCACAACAATGGACCAAGTGAAGCACTTCGCTATAGACTCTGCCAACTGGATTGGAAGACAAGTCAACGTACTATTCAATACAACCAAGGGATTTGCTGCTAAAGCAGCTGAGTTCGCTAAACCTTACTTCAGCTCGTTTATGAAATTTGCTGGTGAAATGCTTGACAAAGCAAAAGAAAATAGAGAATTCTGCTTAGGTGGTGTAGCTGCTTTAGCAGCTGCGGCTCTGGTGCTTACTCTCTACAACGCGTGTTCTAACAAAGAGGAAGCTGCTGACACAGCACTTGCTACCCCAGCTATTACAGCTACCCCAGCTACTACAGTAGCTCCTGATTCACCAACTCCTACTGCAACAACTGCAGCAGAAACTCCTGCGTAATTCTTAGAAAATTATTTAGGAAAACTCTGAAGCGGATGAGATTCTCATCCGCTTTTTTTCATTTCTCCAAATCTCAATAGAGTAAGTTCTAGGGTTGATTGTATAATCCCAATGCCAGGATGATTCTGAAAGAGCTTCATAGGATAGCTGCAGACTCCCTTCAACCATGGAAGCCACCACTTTCATACCTGCTGGAACACAAATTTCTAAGTTACCCCGAAGGCATATATCTTCCGCATAGAACTCTCCCCCTTCCTCAATAAAAATAACACATTTTTCTCTGTGAACAATTTCCTCTTTCCAGAAAGAGCGAGAAGCTTTGCGATTAATCCCTGAATTCCGTACACGCACATTTTTCAGGGTGCATTTACCCGTTTGATTACTATAGGAAAGCACCCCATTTTCATCATGGTGGCCCATAATTGCATCCGTTATAATCTGCAGACTTCCATCTACATCAATCTGTTTTGCATATAGATCAGCAATTTGCAATTTGAGCTCACTGCCTATTGCCAACCGCCCACCTACTAACTTGTGTTGAATGATCTTGTAGAGAGGACCCAAAGCTGGATGATAGAGAAAAATAAATGATGGGCCATTATGGAAAAAGTTCATTGGATCAGGAACAATTGGCACTTGAAATGAGCAGTAATTTACAAGCAAATCACGCGCATTTTGAAGCTGGTCTAAATAGCACTGCTCCGGAGTTTGAAGCATAGAAGAACCAAAAGCAAACTCCTTCTTAATGCTTGAGATTGTCTTAACTCTCTTGTTACATGTGATGAAACTTCTTTTTCTCTCTTCTGTAATAGGGCCTGGCTCAATCAGTACATCAGCAAGATTTTGCATCGTTGACTCAAGACGAAGAATCTCTTCTTCCTGCATCACGCCGCTAGAATCGTTGTACTTCATTTTCTTGGCATTGACGAGCATCCCAGGAATCGGGCAGATATCTAATAATTCTTCAATCGTAGAAAGATCCACAAATAAGAGATTGGTGTTTGCCAGAAGCTTTTCTCTGTTCTTTGCTGCTAGAGTATCATCGAAATCACAATACTCGATATTTGTTAAACAGCTCCCCTCTCCTATCTCTATGACAACGTTGACTCCCTCACTGACCCCTTCAGCACATGGACATGCTGCAAAACCAAATTCCTTATCCTGCATAAATCCAATCCCAAGAAATGCCAACAATCCATAGTCAACACCTGCAATTGGATTATTGATCTGCCTAACGAATGCTTTGCGTAAGTTCTTTCCCTTTAACCAGCCAAGCGCCCCAGACTCTTTGGCCAACTTCCAGATGGCCCCATGCCCACCTGGTTTAAAAAGAAGTTGTCCAGGGCCCGTAGAACACCACTGGCCATCCGTGTGCATTGTAGGAACAAGTGGTTGAGAGAATAAGAAAAAATCCTCCTCCCTTCTTCCAAACCACCTTTTCTCCTTAAACACCTTTCTGATCTGAGAACTGCCTCCCTTTTCATCTGATGTCATAAGAACCAAAGGGACATACACCTGCTTATGAAACAACTTAAAATGCAAAAACTCGCGCGCCTGCAAATCCTCAATCAATCCCTCCAACAGGGACTTGCCACAAAACTCCAGCGTCGCTGCAATTTGAAAAGCCCCAGCCTCTTCCTTGTTTAGTGAAAGACGATCTGCAGCTCCCCCTAACGGATAAATTTCAGCTAACTGCCCCAGATGCTCAATACCTGCAACCACTCCATTACGGGACAAATCATTATCTTCTACAATATCTAGAGCATGTGGAGCATGATAGACTCCTTTTTTTTGCCGCTTCCCTTTTTGAGAAAGCAGATCTAAACAACTCAAATGATATCCAATGATACCACCAAGCTCTTGATAAAACTCCTCTACAAGTAACAGCTTCTTCAACAAAGCCCTTACAGATTCTTCGCTGATCTTTCCCTCTTTTTGAAAGACTTTCTCTCCCTGACCAAGAGCCAGTATCGAACAGAGGACAAATTTTTCGTAGTCTGTGCATAGGGAAAATAACGACTCTACCTTAGGGTTTTTAGAAAAAAATTCCTGCGTGACCTTGTACTCAGAAAGAAGTTCTATTTTTTTTTTGATACAGTCGAGATTTTGCAATTGCGACTTAAGCTCATGCAATTCATTGCTTAGAGACGTCTCTCGACCCGATTTCATCTGTGAAGACATCTAGATCCTTATCAAGTTTCTGAGCTAAAAGGTGCCCGAAATCGAGGAAAAATGCAAGAAACGATCAAACAGGAGAAAATTTCCCTCGTCAGAATGATTTTTTTTGACTATAATTCCTCCACAGAGATACAACTTGTCATTCGAGGAAAAAAAAAACGCGAAACCTCGTTGACTATTCGCTGGAGTACGGCGAAAAAAGGCCAGAATTCATTTTGATAAGGAGTAGAAAATGGCAAAAAAAGCACCTTCTAAATTTATGCAACCAATGAAGCTCACACCAGAGCTAGCAGATATCGTTGGAAAAGGACCAATGCCACGCACGGAAGTGACAAAGCAACTTTGGGCTTACATTAAAGCTCATAAACGCCAAGACCCCAAGAACAAACGTTTCATCAATCCTGATGAAAAACTCGCTAAAGTTCTTGGTAAAAAGCCTATCAACATGTTTGATATGACAAAACAAGTTAGCAAGCACCTTTCATAAAAGGCGTAAAAGCGGCGGGAAGCATCCTTTCTGCCGCTATTTTTTTTCATGATTTCAGCAATTCTTTTGTCAGGTGGATCAGGGTCTCGTATGGGAGCCACTACACCCAAGCAGTACCTTCCTCTATCGGGGAAACCCATTGCCCTTCATAGCTTCGATCTCCTAACCAAATGTGACCTCATTTCAGAAATTATTGTGGTATGTATACCTTCGTACCATCACCTTTTCCCATCCGCTCAATACGCCTCCCCTGGACGAAGACGCCAAGACTCTCTCTTTAACGGCCTACAACATACCTCTCCAGCATCTGAATACATTCTTGTCCACGATGCAGCACGCCCACTACTCGAAGAAAAAGAACTCAATACTCTCATCAATGCTGCACTTGAATATGGGGCTGCAACACTTGCAACTGCCGTACAAAGCACCATCAAGCAAGCAGATGACGACCTCCTTGTCACAAAAACTCTTGAGCGCTCCAGTTTATATAATATTCAAACGCCTCAGATGATCAAAAAGGAGATCTTGCTAGAAGGATTTGCAAAAGCACAACAAGACAATCTGTCTGTTACAGATGATGTCTCTCTAGCAGAGCTTATTAATGCTCCTGTAAAACTTGTTCTCGGAACAGGTGAAAACATCAAAATCACAACCCCTGAAGACCTTACTTTTGCAGAAAACATCCTAAGCGAGCGAGTTGTACTGTGAGCTCCAAATATAAACTGCAGATCGTCTACGACGGGACGAACTATGGAGGCTGGCAGGTACAACCAAATGCCATTTCCATTCAAACAATGATAGAAAAAGCGCTCACAACAGCACTTCATATGCCCATGGCTGTATTCGGATCTGGTCGCACAGACAGTGGAGTGCACTCCCTCGGACAAACTGCCCATTTCTCCTACACAGATCCCGTCGACCTCAGAAAATTACAACATTCGCTTAATGGCCTTCTCCCTCCAGATATCCGCATCAAATCCCTCTCAAAAGCTACAGATGATTTCCATGCACGCTTCAGCGCTCGGGGTAAAATCTATCGCTATCGCCTCCACAAAAGCCCCATCGCCAGTCCCTTCACTCGCCTCTACGCTTATCATCTCCCCTACCCAATCGATCTACCCTTGCTCCAAAAAGCAAAAGAGCACTTCATTGGAAAGCACGACTTCACTTCATTTTCCAATGAAGCGCACAAAGGGTCTGCAGCTAATAATGCCGTACGTACAATCAAGAGAATCGACCTTATTGAAATAGGTGAAGAAATCCATCTAGAATTCGAAGCTGATGGCTTTCTCTACAAGATGGTACGCAACATCACCGGAACACTCCTTGATGTTGCCAGAGGAAAAATCCCCCTCGAAGAAATACCCAAAATTCTTTCAGCTAAAGATAGACGAAAAGCTGGCACCTGCGCTCCTGCCCATGGCCTTTTCCTCGTAGAAGTTATCTATTGATCTTAAAACTCGTTGGTATTTTCTCAATTGAGGGGTAGTGTGTTACCCCTTGTAGATCGTACTGCCCCATCTGTGGATGTGTTGCATCACAAATGAGAACTGCCGTAGCTGGTGTTTTTTGTAGAGCGCAAAGCCCACGATAGCTGTCTTCGAAACCAATGATCTGATCTCCAGGATCAGCCAACAGTTCTATCGCCTTAAAATAGGCGTCCGGTGCCGGTTTCGGAGATTCATAATCTTCCCGCGTAATCCAAACAGGAATTGTTTTTAGAGCAGGTAAGAAGTGCTTGATCGCCTCAACTTGCTCTCTCGATGAATGCGTAGCTACGCACCGCTTGATACGAGCCCCTGCGACTTCTTGTAAAAGAGATTCTACTCCTGGCATTAGCTCCAGAGAACCAGCATTGAGTTTCTTGATATAGACCCTCTTCTTCTCTTCATAAAGATTATCCCAAGCAACACCTCGCTCCTTCATGTGAGGGCCAAGGGCATTCTGAAGCCCTTCCGCGCTTCCATGAGCCACTCCCAGGTATTCCATAAAACTCCAAGGAATCTTATAGCCCGCCTCTTCACACACATGCTGATATGCTTCAAAGTGCAGCTTCTCGGTATTGACAAGCAACCCGTCTAAATCAAATAAAAAAAGATCAAACCGTCCTATCCAACGCATATATAAAATTATTTCCTTGCTATGATGTGTACAGTACGCACGGCATTGCCATTCATTGTATAGTCATCCACCTGTTCTAGCCAGAGAATATCAAAATCTCGCAAAAGAGTAAAAAGCCAATTCATTCGGTGATGCCGAACTAAAGCGCCCTCGCTTGTCTTATATACACCAAAATCTTCTTGACCAGCCTCTGCGTACTGTGCATAACGGGCTGAGTATTTCCCCGTATCCGTGACAAGAAAATCACAGAAATACAGAATTCCCCCCATCCAATAAAATTCGATTTAATTCCCTTATAATTTTTTCTTGGTCTTCTCTAGCAGGATTACAGCAAAGAACTGTAGAAAGGATTGCGATATCTGCAGATTGATCTGGTAAAGTTGTTTGCCCAGAAGGCATTGTGAGCTGCAAATCTAAATGAGGAAAAGAAGCGCGCCCCCCTCTCTAGCATATTTGGAGCAAAATCAAACCCCGTTACTTGCTCGTACCCTTATCTGCCACAACAGGTTCAATAGCCGACCATATCCACAACCATATTCAACAATTTTTCGCCCTTTTAAGAGCCACGGAGTAAGTTTTTCTATGAAAAATGAATCAGAAAAATCCTTTTCCGAACCGACTTCATTCCAAAATTTCAAAGCATCCAAATATGCATCTCCCTATCGGTATTTTTTGAGCCAATTATTTAGCTGCTCAATTGTAATCCCAAGTCCTGCGATTCTTTGAGGCCCTAGTTCTTTTAAATCCTCATGTACATCTTCTAAAAAATTTTCTCGATCTTCTTCTTCAACAAGACTCTTTGTTTCTGAATTGATGTAGCCTTCCATTAAACTTCCTGTCAATTCTTCCGTAACGATGTGCCGAATAATTTGCCTCCGCTCTTCTCTATACATAACCCGTATTTTATCGAATCCCATCGCTTCAATGGTTGCATTATACATGCGACAGGTACGTAAGTACGAATAGACAAAAAGATCTTGCAATGGACGCACATCATTTAGCTCATAGATTGCAATCACCGCACAAACATAATCATCTTTCTCAATATCATTAAACGAGAGTGGCACCAGATTATTTTGCACTAGAGGAATATTAGAGCTAAGTCGAGCAGTCCTTTTATTCACGTCGATAAACGCTTGTAAATAGGAAAGATGCACCAACAGAAAAAAGCTCTGCTCATAAGGGTTTTCAATCAGAGCCGCTTTATCACAAATCCGTCTTAACTGCTTTTCTAGCACTTTTTCATTCTCAAATGGGATATAAGTAGAGCCACCAATCCGAACTCCATGATCTCGCACTTTCCCTGCATACTTTGCTTCTACTAAACCGTCAGCCAAAAGATAGTGCAATGTACAAACTGCATTCTGAGAAACTTCAATTTTACCCGCTTGGTCGACCAAATAACGAATGGCCTCCTTGTGGTTAAGAATCATCACTTTTTCTTCATCAAGCTTCCCTTTAACACCCTCTCCTTCAATAATTAAGCGCTTCGTATCAAGCAATGAGTAAGTGTTACCCTCGAGCCTAGAAGAGTTATAGGAAAGATCTATTGGCAAACGATTATAAATATGACGTGCGTAGGTCCCAGCCGGCTCCTCATTTTTTGATCTCTTTCCTGCCTTGCGTAAATCTCGCTTGACAGCTCCTGTTAGATACATAGTTTTATTTGGGTGATAACTCTCTAGCCACTTTTCATTATATGCGACAGGCTGACGTTGGAAAATCGGCTGACGGACATAGTCGATTGCTCCCATGCTCCTTTGACTAAAACCTATGCTAGCTTCTTCCTCTGAGCTTTTTTCCTGAATTGCTTGGTAAAGAGTGCCCCGCTTCTGCCCTGTTTTTTCAACAAGATCTTCTGCGACCAACTGGGATAACCATCGACGAACGGAACGTTCTGTATACTTGGGGCCTAGCCCTATAAGCAAATCGGAAAGACTCTGAGCTTTTCCCTCTCTTTGCAATAGACCTAATACAGCTGTTTTTTTGTTTTGACGAATCATAAATACGGCCACACTCTCTCTTTATCGGCCATTTTACCCTAGATACGGCCATTTCTCAAGATTTATCGGCCATTTTTACTCAAATACGGCCATTTCTCAAGGTTTATCGGCCAAAAAACAAAAGATACGGCCATTTCTCAAGATTAAAATCTCTTCGCTCATATCTAGAAATATAAATAAAAATCTAGCAATGTATTAAAAATCACCAACATGTAAACTACCGAGCAATAAATAACCAGGCATTCTAATGTCATATAGTTCACTTGAGCCCCTCCGCCATTACCTAAATGCAGGAATCGGAGGCGCAGAGTTTCTCAAAAATAATCGCCAACGTCAGAGCTGGAACTATTTCCTACGTCCATTTGATGTTTACGTTGTGAATCCAATAACTGATCTCGCAACAAAAAATATCACCCTTCCTGCACTAAAGCGCTTGTATGCCCTGCTCGGAACATCAACTGTTACAGCTCTTAAGTATGTGAACCAATCTAGTGCAGAAAAAGTAGAAAATGCATTGTATGACCCACTATCTACAAAATCTCTACTCAAGGTAGGAAAGCTAGCCCAATCTCTTTCTCTTTACTGGGCCAAAAGAATGCCAATTCAATCTTCGATTATCACCTACCCAGACACCTGTTCGGTTGTTGCAGCAAGACATCTCCATACTTTTGCTCGTGATATGAACGCTGTTCTAGATATGGCAACAAAATCAAAGAATTTAGCTAGCCACGTATCTGAGACTGCAGACAAAACAATTATTCAACCTTATCTAAACAAGCACCAAACCACAAACCTTCTTGCTCGAGTAGCAGGTGTTTTCAAATACTCTCCTAAAGATATTCTGGAGAAGATGTCTCATGATATGATTGATAAAAACGAGAAAAAAGTGCGTCAAAGTATTGTAGGAACTGCTGTCCAGTCTGTCTGTCGCGGCCTTCTTGCAACCTGCCTACGTGGATTTGTTCGGGGAGGGACAAGCTTTGCCTGCTACAGGCTGATCGAACATACAATTGTTGAAATAGTTCCAAATGCCAAAACTTTAGCACACATAACCTCTTTTTCTATTACTGCTGCAGGGACACTAATCTGGCTAAAGTGTCTTTCTTCCACTGCAGAGCGGCTAAACAGCTCTTATAGAGAGAAATTCGATCCCAAATCTTCCACTTTCCAAGAACTAACCGAATTAGTTGGACAAAGGAATATAGATGCATTCGTAACTGCAGTAAAGAATCGCTTATGCCCCTACTTAAGTGGCGACTCTTGTATTCAAAATTTCACCCGAGAAGTTGCTGGAATACAACAGAAAACCAGTTAGATTAAATAGAGGATGTAAGGGGGAAATGCCGATGATTGGACTCGAACCAACACCCTATTGCTAAGAGCAGATTTTGAATCTGCCGCGTCTACCATTCCGCCACATCGGCATAGGGGGTAAGTCTACCTAAAGCGAGGTTATCCTTCAATACCGGAGGTAGTTATTGAAGGCTTTAGACCAGGTGTAGGTGACCGCCTCTTCTTTGTCTCGGTCCCACTTCACCTGAATGCAAAGATAGGGGAACTGATGGTCATTGTCGAGATCGCGCCCCTCATCTTTCTTGAACAATTTCACAAAAATTTCCTTGTTGTACCAAGGAAGAGTCGAGACGTTTGTTTCTTTTTCGTAGCGCTCAAAATGAGTGAATTTCTCTAAACCTTGGAAATCGGGATGCTCTTTGTAGTACTGCTCGATGAAACCCACAATCACTTGTGGACTCCACTCGAGTCCTTTAACGTAGAAATCGACCTCTGCACCAATCATATGCTTTGACGTTCGATTACACTTAGCTGGTGCTGAGTAGGTGTTATGCGTTGGGCAGCTATGCCCACAGGTAATCACCACTTTTTTTTGTGTCTTCTCTTGAATATAGTTGAGGATATCAATAAGTACTGGATAGACAAACTCTTTTCTCTCCCTAAGAGGAAGACTATGTTGGAGTGTCCCCCCACAGTCAGATACATAGACAGACTGTCCATTGTGTTGTCTTGTAATCGGTGCATTTTTTGAGCTTCCCTTACATTGAAAAAAAGCTTTTGTAATCCGCACCTGATTACCCACATAAGAATCTTCCCAAGGATAGTTCTCTCTTACGTGCTGTTTGGGCTCTGGGATCGCAAAAAGAACTTCCGAATGGGAGCGGTAGATATGCTCTCCAATTGCATTCATCTTCCGGATTTTCTTCTGCTCAGAATCTTCTAATCCAGAACAGCCTACGAGAAGGGCTAAGAGCAAAAAAGCAGTATTTTTTAACATTTGCATCTCCGACCAAAGATCTTAGCAAATTTCTCTATTTGCAGGTCCAATTCCTTGTATTTTGCTTTTTCTCTCTCCCATTTTCCTTGTGCATGGTCAATATGTGGATGATAACGGGTCAAAACCCGCTCGAGTGCCATATCAATTCCTTCAAGTAAACAGTGAAATGCATCCTCTTCACTTAAATCACTTTTATACAAAACAAGACGGCCCCCTTCTGGGCCTTTTTCTAGCTCTTTCAGGATCTGTCTACAGAGATGCTCACACCGGTCTAGAGAAGCACATAACTGATCCATTAAAGAGGTGAACTTCTCATCATCAAACGAGAATGGAGTTGTTACAACCCACTGATGGATAGCACCTGATAGATCTTGTGTCTGCGCCCCTTTAAGGGCTTGGCTAAGAGAAGTATTAGGAATCCCCTCAAACCCAAGCCCTCCTTCAGTTGCATTGAGAATTTGTGTATCTGGATGATTTTCTGCAAATGCACTAATGCAATCTGCCTCCATTACCCATTTCAGAAGAGTTTCCACTTCCTCCCCATGAATCCCCTTACGCACTAAAGGTTTTTCCAAAGCCCTTGGATCATTCAAGATTGCCTCTTCTGCTTCTATCCCATCTGGATAACGCTTCCCTTCTTTATAGGAGAGATCTACACCAACTAAAATAATGGGATTACAGCCAAGCACCTGCGCATAACTAATGGCCATTGTGGTAACAGAGAAGGCTTCTGAGCCAAGCTCTGCTCCAACCGGTTCGCCTTCAATACCAAGTTTTTCCTCTAGCCAACTCTCTGCAAGCCCGCCTGTATCGGTTTTCATATAGCCAAAGGGACCGTTGACTGTTGAAAAGACTTGCCGGTTCAGCCTAGGAGCAAATAGAAAAGGCCCCTCAAAAAAAGTACTCTGTTTCAGTCTTTCAAATTCTTCTCTATTCGGATCAAGAGCCATCGCAAAATGGGGCGCAACCTGATTTTGTGTCAAAGCTGTGATAGCAGACCCCCCTGCAAAAATAAGAGCCTTATCTTTCATCTCTCTCAGCTCTGGGAGTGATTTTTCCAAAGAAGGACCAGCACCACAAATAATAGCTGGGATATTTTTACAATCGCCTTTTGTATCGAAGCTAGAAGCTAGATAGGAAAAGTTTTTAAAGACATTTTCTACGATCTTATGACTGTAAAGAACATCTGAGTAAAGAGCTGATAGAGCTGCAGATCTTCTTTGAAGGGTTAGTACATCAAAGGGCTTTCCTTCAAAAATAGCTAAATGATCGCATGGGAACATCTGCGCCAATACCTCTATCGGATCTTCTTGCGCATAATAAAGATGGATTTGTGGGTTATCTAAGAGGTTTGTATTTTTGAAAGAAGCAAAAGCACCCAGCTCTTCTTCAATAAAAATAAGGGCTCTCTCTTTTTTCTCTTCTAGCCAATCGGAAATAGACTTTGGAAGGGAGTACCCAATCAGGCCTACAATGTAGAGGATATCGATTTCTCTTAGATCTTGTTTCTCTAGCCACGCCTCGAGAGAAGTCGAATCTTCTGGCAACTCTATCGGTTCATAAGGAAAAAAGGAGAGGAAAAATCCAATATCAGGATAGCGCTTTTTTAGTATCTCCAATGAGGTGTCCTTCTTCATCATAAAATTCATCACTTTGTTTCTTACCATTGGAGAACACAGCATGCCGCTTTAGCGTTCCATCTGGCCAAAAGAGTTTAGTTTCCCCATGAAACACCCCTTTTTCATAATGGATGATTGTCTTGAGTGTCCCATCGAGATAGTAGTATTCTTGCGCAAGATGAGGCACCCCTTTTACAAAACGCTCTAAACTGTAAAGCTCTCCCGTGGAAAAGAAACGGTAAACTTTTCCTACCTTTCCCCCTTCAAAATACCAGGTCTCAGAAAGGATTTGGCCCGACTTGTCATAGTATATCGATGGACCATGAAGTTTTTCTTCTTTGCGGTAGCTCTCAAAACGGAGTTGTCCATCTGGGAAGTGTTCCTTCTCCGAAAATTCCAAATTCCCTTCAAGATCGATTCCAAGTTCTTCGTCAAGAATTCGAAATTGCTTACCTATTTTCTCATACTTGTCGCGACTCATCACAGATCCCCTTTATAAATAGCCATTGATTCAACCCGATCCCATATTCTGGGGGTACATCTTTCGGTATTTGCCTAGAAAAAACATTTCTCCAAACGTCCCAAATGGGGCGCAAGAATCTCATGTAGGCGATTTCTTTTTCAATTTCTAATTCAAGGAGAATATATTCCCCACTTTTCTGGGGAGATCCTGGGAAAAGACGCTCTAACAGTTGAAGCATCTCTACACAGAGATCTCCTACTGTCCTAAAACTTTTCTCTAGATCTGAAGGAGAAAAGGGAGGAGTAATTCCTGATTCTAATCCCTCTATCGCACTGTGAACACCCCCAAGAAGATCTGTCTGTTTTTCAAACGACAGATCCCGAACTGTACATGCTTTAAATCCTGCAACTTCCATTCCGACAGAGGCATTGACCCATTCCACTTCGGGATGATTTTTTGCAAAATCACTGAGCCAATCTGCTGCAAAGACCCAGTCCCGCTTTGTATATAATCCATTTTCCAGGGGAATTAGCTCTTCTTCTTCTTCCCTTCCTAGGCCTCCTGCCGAGACTCGATCTTCTTTCTGAGCAAGATCAACACCTACAAGAATAATTGGACTGCAGCCAAGATGGCATGCGATTGCAACTAAGAAAGTCGAGACATTCCATCCCCCATCAAACGCTTCATTCTCTAATAAATCGTTTTCACTACCTGGCATCCAAAGACAGGGACCTTGCATTTGCTTGACAAGCTGAGGATGCGCTCTAGTTTGAAAGAATAGGGGCACTTCAAATGCTTGGTGCTGAAAAAACCTATTCGAGGGAGCATGGGGATCGATTAGACCTCCAAAGTGGGGCTTTATTCCCATTTGAGAAAGGCTACTTAGGGCCGTTCCCCCTGCAAACAAAAGAGCCCGGTCTTTTAGTGTCCGCAAGTAAGGAGCCTCCTT
Organism: Chlamydiota bacterium; assembly: GCA_021772375.1. Taxonomy (GTDB): domain Bacteria; phylum Chlamydiota; class Chlamydiia; order Chlamydiales; family Rhabdochlamydiaceae; genus Sacchariniichlamydia. The sequence goes on from JAJFME010000001.1 coordinate 60,050, forward strand.
TTCAAGAGAGGTCCCTGCACCACAAATAACCGCCGGCACCCCAGAAAATGCGCCAAAAAGAGATTGTCCTCTTTTAGCTTTGGAAAATAGAGCACTATTTCCCAGAAAGTTGTGCAATAAATCAACACCACGATTTTGAAAATCGGATGCGACAAGATGTACTCCTTGCTGAAGAAAAGCTAACTTGGCCAAAGCAGCTTCCATCTTCTGAGAATCTTTCGATGAATTGCCTGGCTCTTTTAAATAGGCAAATTGCAAAAACACCAGTTCCCACACTACTTTTTTAAGCTCTTCTGTAGCATCTATTCGGCAAAGACGGACTCGCTCATTCTTAACTACTTGCTCATCCACTGTTTCATCGTCTTCTAACACGAGTAAAAAACGCTCTGGATTCTCTCCCAGCCACTCTTTAAGTTCTGTGTACAATTCTTGATCTGGAAGACCATACATACAAAGTACGTCAGCCGCTGGCAATGTCAACTGCATACTTGCTCCATCAGCTGTGAATACGTCGGAATAAATGGAACCGTTTGGGGATAAATAAGCTCTGTGTGCCCCTCTCCAGCAATTCCCACATAGAGAGCTTGGACAAAGTGGTTATAGCCAAGAACTTGTTCCTTCGCATCTTCTCCAGCTATTCCTTCTTTACATTCGATAAGTAGCAACGGATATAGTGGATACTCAGAATGAATACCTTTAGCAAAACACAAAATATCCGCCCGCCTTTTGGGAAGATTAGTCCCCCCCTTTAAATGGGGCACCTCGGATAGTTGCATCTCAATCGCAAGTAGTTCTTTAGGAAATCCCAGTTGGGTCACCATGATATGCAAAAGCCTTTGACGTACGAGTTCTTCAGGACTCGCTACTACCCAACACTTGCGAAACGGATCAAAAAGATTACCCTTGTGGGTGGATGACTCCATAATGCTCATCAGCGCGTCGGTACATCAGTTTTAGCTCATTATCTTCTTCGCAGCGATAGAGTAAAAAGGCATCTTGAGAGAGTTCCATTTTCATAATGGCTTGATCTGTAGTCAGGTTCTTCAATGGAATGCTTTCATTGGCTACAACCTTGTGCGGCACCCACTTCTTCATGTTCTCCGCATCGATCTCATGATTGATCTCTTCCACTTCATCTGCAGGAGGACGACGATACACATTGACTGACATATCAACAACGTTCATCGGCTTCTTGTGATAGTCTTGAAGCTTCCCCTTCCACTTGCTAAAGAGGCGTTGAAGCTTCTGAATCGATTTGTCAATTGAAGCGTACATATCTGTACTTCTAGATTCGACTTTTACTTTGATATGATTGAAGTGACAAGAAATGACGCAGACGTGGTCTGTTTTTTGGATATCTAGAGTCACATGTACATCCATGATGTGATTGTGAAATCGCTCAATCTTAACAAGTTTATCCCAAACATGCTGACGCATCGGATCTGTCAGCTGAAAGTTCCTCCCAACGATGTAGACGTTATACCCAAGTGCTTCTTCTTCAGCGAATTTATCCTTATCAACCATGATTCCCTCTGTATTTTGCTATGATCGATCATTCTAACCATTTTACTTTGCAATTGCAAGCTCCCTCAAAAAACACACCCTTCATCGAATTAAAAAAACATCTCTTATTAACAGAATTAACGAATATGCTATAATTCAACCGACTTTATTAATAAATAAACTAATAGCTTTTAAGATGAAGATAACAGAAACAACTTACCCACAAACAGATACATATTGGAGACGAAGTCCCACTCTTGCAGCAAGGCCTATCAAAAGCCCAGATCAGATCTTCCGACACAATCCTATACACAAAGCCTGTATAGATAGGGACTACAACCGTGTAAAATCTCTACTAGGACAGGGCGCACAAGTCAACAGCTTGAATGAAAACAATCAATCTCCTTTACGCATTGCCTGCCTATTGCAGGATCTAGATTTGGTGGAACTACTCCTAAAGCATAGAGCTTGCATAGATGATCTTCTATGCATAGCTGTTTTACTCAATAATGCCAATCTAGTTCAGCTTCTTCTTAATTACGGAGCTGAGGTCGAAAAAACGAATCATAAAGGAGCCTCCCTTCTAGAAATTGCTAGGCAATATCAACATTTGGAGATTTTGGATTTGCTTATCAGCCATATAGAGGAAAAGCGCAACAAACAGCCCTTTATTCCTATTCAGAGTACTAAGAAAAAACTTTCTTTTCCTTTGAAACACCTATCTGCTCGAGTTTAAGCCGCTTTCTCAATTGCAGATTTCCCAGCTGACCGCAAGCCGCCATGATTTTCTGTCCCTTTGTTCCTCGTAGAAATGTCAGATAACCATGCTCTTTCATTCGTGTAAAAAAAGTATCTATTACCTCTTGGCTTGGAGGAGCAAAACGATCTTTGCTCTGTGGATTGTAAGGGATGAGGTTCACTTTCACTCGCAACCCCTCCAAATATTTGGCAAGCTGATCTGCGCACTCCAAAGAATCATTTACCCCTTCAAGCAGCACATATTCGATAAAGATTTGCCTTCTTGAATGGGAACAAAACCGCTCCATTGCACTTTTCAACTCTGCCATATCCCATTTTCGATTAACCGGCATGATCTTACAGCGCACTTCATCATTCGGAGCATTAACAGATACTGCTAAATTAATGGCTGGATCCACTCTTTTTGCTAAAAGATCGATCTTATCTACAAGCCCACTTGTCGATACCGAAATTCTAGAAGGACCAAATGCAAGGCCTGCATCGTCTGTTAAGACATCGATTGCGCGAACAACTTCTTCAAAGTTATCTAATGGCTCTCCCATTCCCATGAAGACGATGTTGTCTATCTTCATCTCCAACAAATGAACAGCTACAAACACTTGAGCTACGATCTCCCTTGCGGTTAAATTGCGCAAAAGCCCCATCCGTCCTGTTTCACAAAAGGCGCATCCCATCTTGCAGCCAACCTGAGAAGAGATGCAAAGGGTCGACTTGGATTTCATTGGGATAAAGACTGATTCACACTCGAGCCTTCCATCCAGCTGAAGTAAGAATTTCACTGTCCCATCTTCATTCTGCACCACTTTATGATCGGGAAGAGTAAAATCAGTTAAACTAAGAATTTCTTTGACAAGACTCTTTGCCTGAGGCTCTACCTCCAGGCCATCCAGCGTTCCCTTCCGCATCCAATGAGCATAGATCTGTCCAGCATGAAATTTTCCTTTCCCTAGGGTAGCGAAAATTTGTTCTGCAAAGGTATTCTGTGTGTGATAGAAAATAGAGCACATTTGCACCGAACAGGACTCGAACCTGTAACCACCCGGTTCGAAGCCGGGTACTCTATCCAATTGAGCTATCGGTGCTAGAGCGACAGAGAATACCAAAGAGCCCCATTTAATGCCATCTGATGAAAAACATGAAGGTCTTGTTCTTCGCAGTATCGATTACAAAGATCGACAAAAAATCATTACGCTTTTCTCTCCTACCTGCGGCATCGTCAGCCTGATCGTCAAAGGCATCTCCCGAAAAAAGAGCCACCTTCTCACCCTTACCTCACCCTTCACTCAAGGAGAGTACCTCTTTAGCATCCGCCGCTCTAACCTCTATTCTTTCCAAGATGGCACTCCGATAAACACTCACCACTCCTTACGAAAAACACTCCCTAGCATTGAGGCTGCCACTCTATTCGCACAATCGATTCTCTCTTCGCAGCTACCCGGCAAACCAGCCCCAGACCTCTATCAACTCACCCTCACCTACCTGAAATATCTACCCTCATTCTCAGAACCGACTCCCCTCACAGGATCTTTTCTCCTTAAACTTCTCACACATGATGGGCACCTAGCTCTCTCTCCCACCTGCGCTCACTGCAAGAACTTCCCTACCCATCTGGATCAGGGAGAGCCCTACTGCAAAGCCCACGCTCCAAGACACGCCATCTCTTTTACTCCAGAGGAATGGTCAACTCTATTGATCCTTGCCAAAACGCGTAGCATCCCGCAGCTCCAGGAAACGACTGTCTCCCCCGAGCTACACCATAAAATCCAACGAGTGTTTAATACTAAAGATTCTTTTTGAAAAATTTTTCCCTGTAAAACTGATGATGCCATCATCAAAATTCAAAGTTTCTTGGTAAAAAAGCAGTAAAACTAATGATCACATCATCAGTTTTACTGAAAATTACCTGTTAGATGAGATTGGATTGAAATGCGAAAGGGGGGACTCGAACCCCCATGAGGTTTCCCTCACTACCCCCTCAAGATAGCGCGTCTACCAATTTCGCCACTTCCGCTGAGAGATGGACATCATAGCGCCTGAAACGATATCCTCGCAAGGGGAAATTAGTAGGCCGAAGAAACAATCGCTGGGAGAAACAGCCCTCTATCCACCCCGAATGTCTGCGCAATTTTCGCAGCTTTCCATCGATCAATATTTTTCTGCCTCTGGCTAATACTTGTAACATACGCTTTCCCTGTGGGGAGCCTTGCTAGTTGCTCCATACAAGAAACTATCGGTTGTCTCATTGACTCACCTGGATGATCTGCTTGGAACTTCTCTGCAAATTTTGATTGAGTCCAGCCGTTGAGCTCACACCTCAATCCTTTGAAAAGCTCTGCCCGATAGGTGAACTCTTCTTTAGAAAGATCTCGAAAGTGGGCACGAAGATCCCTTTGTAAGTTCTCAATTGCAAGTGCATGTTTTTCTCGAAATTTTCCGATCCTAGCTCTCCCTTCAAATGAACGCAACCGCTCTTCATTTCTTTCAATACCCGCTTGGAGCTGATCTAATGAAGTACAAAATAATTTTTCTACTCTCTTCTTAAAAAGTCCTTTCCCACCTTTTAGAAGCGCATAGCGAAGCCGGTAGTCAAGGTTTTTTAACTCTTTCCTATTTTTCCCTAGCATCGCGTTTTGTGCATCAAGGACCGTTCTTGCGATCTCGCTCTCAATTGTCTCACATTTTTGAATGAGTCGAAATCGTCTTTGGTAAACAACCTTACGTAAAACTGCCTCTTTTGGATGCTGATCCACTTTTACACTCAAAAGCTGATCGAAATAACCAGGGTCCTCTTCTATTGCTTCTTTCACTTCTTCTATCCGCTCTGCATATAGATTTAGTGCAAAATAACGAGGGTCCGCCTCAGTAAGACGATCTCTGGCCTGTACTACGAAATTTTCTAGCTGAACTAGAAATTTATCCAACCCCTTTTTAGGGTCACAGCGCCCCTTTGCAACCTCATTCACAATCTCAATAACTTCATTGCGCAATTTTGAATTTGTGTGTGTTCCGTCGACCAAGCAGTCTGCCCGATTGACAAAACGAGCGAGTTCCATTGTGCTATTTTGCTGCAGATAACCATGGCCATATTTTAGATAGACAAATCCTTTTGGCTTCTCTTCCTCTTGTGCTTGGTATTTCTCCCAAGCTCGCCTGGGGTAGGCAATTAAACAAGGCAAAGTACTCGAATGAGCCGCTTCTGTTTTAAAAACCTTTCCTCTTCCCCTTGCATTGATTTTTATTTGGTGATTGGCCCCTGATCCATATTCATCATTGGCTTCAGCCCACTCAAAATGATAGGGAGTGCGATAACAAGAGACAAGTTGCATGAAAAATAGTTGCACTCTCCGATCGATGTGCTCTTCAATCTGGTCTTGATAGGCTTCAGCTACAGAAGCCGGATCTGCGTAAAGAGCTCTATGATCAGGGCTCGCGACTCCTTTATTTTCTTTGATCCCTCTCAGGGTCTGGTCATAGACTGAATTAACTCGATATTCATCTTTGTGAGGGCTTTTGGGCTCAAACTTCACGTGCCCTCTTCCCTGAATTGCCTCAAAGCCTCCACCTGCTCTACGAACTTGATCTACCATAACTAACCTCCAAATTAGGCAAAGAATCTAACATAGGAATGGAGAAAATGTCGTTCTAAAAATTTATGATCCTTTGTATAATCTAGGCCATGCGTCTACTGACTTTTTTATTATTTCTATTGCCTGCAGCTCTTTTTTCTTATCAAAAACCCCATATTGTCCATGAGCATATCCATGTCGAGTATGAACCTTGGCTAACGGGACCAGTTTTAGCTCCCTCTGCAAACACTCCTGAAATTGGAAGCCCTGCGATAGAGCCTATACTTACCCTCTTCTGTACGTACGGCGATTATGACGAGAATTGGAAAGTCAAAAGTGAAAAAAACATCTGGGCGATTAATCCCCTTGTACTTTTCACTTTTGCAGTTAGTGAGAAAGTGGGAGTAGAGGTCCTCGGGTCCTTTATCTCCAGCTACCAAGGCAGCAAACATTCTACACACTGGCAAGACACAATCGCCTTGATCGGCTATCAGGTAGCCCAAGACCAAAAAGACTCTTGGATCCCCGACTTCAGGCTGCTGATAGAAGCGACCTTCCCAACCGGCAGACACGATGATCTAGATTCAGATAAGGATGGAATCGATTCAACAGGGCAGGGAGCTTACTTCCTCGGTCCTGGATTTGTTTTCCAAAAACTCTTCTATCTTCCCCACCACTTTTTTGTTTTACACGGAAGCGCCGCGTATTTCTTCCCCACTCGAGCAAAAATGAAAGGGATGAGCGCTTATGGAGGAGGAAAAGGAACCAAGGGTACTATTGAACCTGGAGGAATTTTCACAGCCTTCCTCTCCGGAGAATACTCCTTTTCACAAAGGTGGGCCATCGCCTCAGACATCATGTTTTTGCATCAGAATAGCGCCTCTGACTTTAGAGGGGTTCTTGGTGTAACCCCCACGGGGGCTCCTGCCATTGTAGGACTGGCAGCTTCTACGCAAGTCAGCTTATCTCCTGGTATTGAATATAATTTTTCGGCCTACTCAGGAATGATTTTCGGTTCTTGGTTTACCGTTGCTGGACGCAATACCGATGCATTTGTCTCAGCTTATATAGCTTATTTACATATCTTCTAGAGAAACTAGATTTTAGGTAGATTCGCTAGATCTTCACCGATACCGCCATGGCAACGGATATAATCCTTACCCCAACTGCCAACCCAATGCACGATCGCAGCTTGTATATTTAACCCTCGAGACATACGCCAGTTATAATTTTCATGAAGCGTTTTGACAGACATTTTATGCGTATAAATCACACGCGATAGCACGTGCTGATCTGAGTAAAAAGCATCTCCCTCATCAAGAACGGCCTGAGCCCATTTTTTAATCAGAGGGGCGTCATGAGAATAGAGGATCACTCCAGAGTTGTAGAGCATCTCATCTGCGTAAACCACTTGGAGCTCTCTACCCGAGCTAATAGAAGCTTCCGTCTCTTCTGCAAGATAAACACCTTCTTTAAGCTCAAAAAGAGAATCCAGAGACTGGATCACTTCACAGTCAAGGTCTAGCCAAAGGGTGCGTTCAAAGGGGGTCTGAAGACAAGCAAAAGGTTTCTGACGCCAAGCTGACCTACTCTCTTCTATGTTGTTTCCTAGTAGTGTCTGCCACTTGTCTACATCATCGGTAAGAGCAGAAAGCTCGGGCATAGATTCAAGTGTGAGAAGAATCCCTTTTTCTGAACAAAAGCTCTTGCCGTAGTGCGAGAGGCCAAGATCTACAAAAGCTATTGGAAGTGTGTTATGTGCACTGTAACGGATCCAAAACCAAGGAAGAAGCCACTCAGCCTTTTCATCAAGAGCAACTAGGATTCCATTGCCTTTTGGACTGATAGTCATTGCACGAATGCTTGCAAGTACTCAATTGACTGAGTAATCTCTTCTCGTGCCGCTTGGGGAGCTAATCTCAAAGAGGCCCGCGCATGCTTGAGAGCATCTGCTGGCTGATCGTGACTGAAGAGGTATTGTGAAACTTTCATCTCAATTTGCCAAGCATTGTCGACATCTTCTTTCCCAAACTCATTCAGATAGGAAATAAGAGGATCTACAACGGCTTTTGCTTGCAGTGCCTTTTCATTGTTATTGGCTAGCGCCTCAAAATCCATAAGAGCAAGCTGTCGTAAGCATCCTTTTGAGTTTTGAGGATCTCTGGCTAAAATTTTATTGCGCACACGAAGAGATTGCCTATCTTTAGATTTTCCTTTTGTGACAAGAGCCTCGTACTCTTCGAGAAGAAAATAGGGATCATGATCTGACTTGAGCCCCTGCCGAAGCAGTGCTTTTTTGAATGTCGTATCAGCAAGCTTCCCCGCTTTTGTATAAAGCGATTTCAACTCATTTGTCTTGAGGCTTTTAAGCTGTTTTTTTTTGGTAAGTTGAGCAACTTTTTTAAAATCTGCAATCCGCTCTTTGATCACTAGTGCTACGTCTTTGGTTTTTACTGGGAGATATTCAAACCTGGCAATTTCCTGTCCAGAGGATTGCGCTAGAACAAGCGATGGACACTCTTCAATCTGATAGCGCTGTTTCAATACGCTACCCGCAAAAGTCTTTTGATCAAAGTCTTCAGGGATATCTACTCGCAAAAGGACTACTTCATCTTTTAGGGACGCAAAAAAAGCATTCGAAGTAAGAACCTCTTCCTCTAGCTTGTCTGACCAAGGACACCAGTTAGGCCCCAAAAATGCGACCAGCAAAGGACTATTTTTTTCTTGAGCTCTAGCTTGGGCTTTTGAAAAATCATCAAACCACCCCTCTGAAGCATGAGCTATACAGCCAATGCCAAGTACTGTCAGTAGGAAAAGCTCTTTAAATTTGCGCATAAAATACCTATAATGTCCCCTTAGTCTTGGTATAAAAAATGCTTACATTTCCTCCCACTATTATTTTGCGACACCGCAAAGAGAATCTAAAAAAATGCAGTCTGCGTGGGCTAGAAAATCGCGATGATATGCACTTTTATACCTATCCACTGCAAGAAGCACAGCCCAACTTAAGCCAATATGTCGTGCTAGCACTTGATGCGCCCCCTCTCACAGAGGAAGACCAAGACAAGGGGCTTTTTTTGATTGATGGGACATGGCGCTATGCAGAGAAGATGTTCCATTCTCTATCCCCTCCCTTTGCAGTACGGAGTTTATGTACAGGGGCAAAAACAGCCTACCCAAGAAAGCAGGAGGACTGTAGCGATCCGAGCCGAGGACTCGCCTCTGTGGAAGCGCTCTATATCGCATATACGACCTTAGGACGCGACCCAAAAGGACTTCTTGATCACTACTATTGGAAAGAGAAGTTCCTCAAATCCATTGAGCAAGAGTCCCACAAATCTTGAATCTCCATATGACTGATTCGAAGGGCGGAGAGATAAGTGCAACTTGAAAATATTTGAATTTTTATCTGTATAAGGGTAAAATACTTACTCTTATAGAGCAATCTGTTAAGAATATAGGGAGAGTTTCATGAGCAAACCTGTTGGGACGAGTCATGACAACTTGAACATAAATGAGATCCCAGCCGCAAACTCAAGCTCACTCCGTTCAGCTAGCTCCCATCCCCTCTCCGGACGTGCTGTTCAAAGAGGGGTGAGCGTGTCCCTGGACGAAGGCACTCTTCCCCACAATATTGCTCTAAGAAGGATGAGCTCTGTTCGCGGGGACTCACAAAGCCCAGAAACTAGTCACGGCAACTTCAATCCAAATGCGGCCTCACCTATAAGAGGAAGATTACACCGTTCAATTCGCTCCAACTCACATTCCCCTCCCTCCTCCAGCCGCTTTGGCCAAAGAAGGTTGAGCGAGTCTCTAGACAAAGGCACACATCTTCCAAATATTAATCTAGTAAGAAGGCAGAGCTCTAGCCCGGGGGCTAGTCGCTCTAGCGTACCAAGTTCAGATTCGAGCATCGTCATTAAGCGCACTCCCAATATCACAGTACTGACAAGCAATATTCTAGGACTCCCCGCTGGCGGGATTGGGAGACCTAAAAAATGCGCAGTTCAATGCAGGCTTCTCCCAGCTTTAAATAAAAATTCTGGTGAGCGTTTTTCCCTTGTAACTCTAATGGAGGATAGTACGGGAGCATATCAGTATCCTACTGATGAGGAGGAGAGGATTACATTTCAGGGGGAAGCCATCAGTTCTTTAGAGGATAAGGCGCGCATCATAACAGAAATTACTCAAGCAATTTATCCAATCATACACTTGAATTTCCAAACTATGCCAGGATCGCCAGATGCAAATATTGTAATCCCAACGAAAGACAATTCAAAAGTTCTATCAAGTACAGACAAGCTAAAGGTAGAGCTCGTAGATATTCAGGGAGAGGCTCCTGGCCTAGCAAAACCCTATAAACGCTGTGTAGTACAGTATGAGATTCTTTCCGTTGCTCATTGCCCTGGGACATATGTTTGCGTCTCCGTGACGCTTTACAACCAATTTATGAGCCGTTCATATACTACTTGGGATCAGAGATATATTTTTTGTGGAAAAAGAGCCGTTCATAAACTCTCAAAAAAGGAAAAGAGCGAATTGACTTCGAGAATCCAAACTACGACTAACAGAAAGATTTGTTTACTCTTTCCTAAGAACCTCCCTTTTCCAAACATCGCCTTTATCTTAAACCCGCCCTCTTAAAAAAATAGATAGCAAGAACCTCTTCCCTCATAGAGAGGGAAGTCTAACATCATTATTCTCAAACCACGTTCAACCTTCACTAGACAGCGGCCTTTACCCTAATTATCTCACCTCTAGATAACTTCAGCCTATCTCAAAAGTCTTTTGACCAAAAAGGCAATCCCCTTTGCTCTAAAATATAATTCGGAGAAAATCTCTAAGCCAGATTTTAGTATGGGCAGTAGGAACAAAAGTCCTTTTTTTACTCCCCTTCGAAAAACCTGTTAAGCAGTTGAACTATGTCCTTGGCTATAGCCCAGGTGGCGCGTAAGTCACAGGCTAAAATCAAGTCAGGCTGTATTAAAAAACTAGCCTCTTCTACTTTGCGGAGCGCCTCCATGCAACACGCTTTGGCCTTTAAGAGCTCTCCTTGGCTTAATAGGGTGCTCCCTTGAGCATTCAAAACAGTAGCGAACTTAAAGCGAGCATAGGCCGATACATACTTTATCTCGAGCTCTACATCCTCACTGATGGGAGACCAAGCCAACCCCATTTGTGCAGTTTGAATCGCATTCTCTACATGCGCATAAGCCGCAGGGTAGTTCTTTCCCAAAATGAAATAGTCCGCCCAAAGTGTCTGAATGGTGGCCCAATTAACGTAAGCGATAGCCACTGCACAGTTTAACTTAAACACCATTGTGGCGTCGACTGGATTTAGATTCAGCCCCTTAAATACTTGCTGAATCGCATGATCAGTATGTTCTTGGGCCGTGATGCAGTCCCCTCTTTTTATCAAATCACTAGCTAGATGATTTTCATGCATAGCTGAATCAAGAAAAACATCGGCTCTGCTTTGGCTTTCTAGGAATGCAAAAGAGACTCCAGAGGAAAGAGCGCTCACAAATTCCTTCTCCCTTTAGCTGTATCTCTCATTTTTTAAATATCTCTTTCGACTTCTTTACCCTTTTCGAGATTTGCTGTTTTCACTGCCCAACGATTTTTTTCCATTGGCATTATAGAGGCGACAAGGGCTTCTTACCTTTTGGCTGATAGTGCAACTTTCCAGACTTCCTTAAGTCCGTAAGCTCCCTTCCCACTGTTTGATGAACTCGAGAAGTTTGGCTTTTTCTGGCTGAGACTTCAAAGTCTCAAGGGCCTTATCATCACTACCAAAATGGGCGATCTTTGCAAGTAGGTGAAGGTGTTTCTTATCACCTGTTGCAAATAGGAAAAAGAGTACTTCAACAGGTTTTTCATCCAGTGCGCCATACTCAATTGGTTTTTCAGGGAAGACTACGGTGACAAGGTCAAAAGGAACATGCTGGATACTTTCACGAGCGTGGGGCACTGCAATTCCATTGTTAAATGCTGTTGGCATGAGCTTTTCTCTATCAAGTAGTAGCTCTGCAAGGACTGCAGGGTCTAAACGCAAAGTTCCCGCAATAAGATCGGTTGCATTTCGGATCACTTCTTCTTTAGTGTCCCCTTTTATGCCTTTATAGACCCCACCACGGTTAATCGCACGATACAGACTGAACTGTTGATTGCCGGGTTGAGCTTTTTGTTCTTCTTTCAACGGGTAGATCTGCTCTTCACCCGTTGGTTGAAAATCTCGAGTATCATCTCCTGTGACAAGCTTACGCTTCATCATCCAATTTTCGATCTCGATTCGACTGAAGCGATATTGTCTATTAAGTTTGTAGGCGGGGATCTTCCCGTCAAGTAACCAGCGTCGAATTGTGGTTTCAGAAACATTGAGTAGTTCAGCCACGTCTTTGATCTTCAGATCCATAAAGCCCTTCTTTTTTAGAGTCCCTTAAAAATAGCAATCACTTCTTGTTCATTTTTTGCATTGGTCAAGCTTTTCAGCCGTTCCCCATCTTTAATTGCCGCTGTAATCATGGAAAGGATATTCAAATATTCGGTCTGCCTATCCTCAGGCCCACCGATCATAAAAATCAACCGAACAGGCAGCCCATCTAAAGCCTTCCACTCAATCCCCTCTCCTTTTTGTATTCCAATCGCGATGAAAAAATCTTCATAGCCACTGCTTTTAGCATGAGGTATTGCAACACCGATTCCAATTCCTGTAGAAACAATTTTTTCTCTCTCTAAAATCGCATGAAAAAAAGCTTCTTTATCTCTTAGCTTGCCTTGCTCAGACAAGGTATTAACAAGTGTTGCAAGTGCATTTGTTTGATTGTCTACTTCTAAAAAAGAGACAAGATTCTCATCTAAATAATCAGAGATCACAACAGGCGCCTGCTTAGCAAAACGCTTCTTAAGATCCCCGATGCTATCATTAATGCGTCCCAGTATGGCCAAATCCTCCCGATCCACGCACTGTTGCCGCAAGAGACTCCTCTGCCACAACAAATTCCGCCTGGATCACTTGTGCAAGCACTACTTGTGCGATGCGCATTCCATAAGTTATGAAAAAAGGTTCTTTTCCATGATTGATCAGAAGAACTTTTACTTCGCCACGATAGTCGGCGTCGATGGTTCCAGGCGTATTCAGTACAGTGATTTGGTGTTTAAAGGCAAGGCCACTACGTGGGCGGATTTGGATTTCATATCCTGCTGGGATTTCCATCCGGATCCCTGTGGGGATAAGAGCCGATTCGCCAGGCTCTATTACAATTTCTTCTCTACTAGAGCTCCGAACATCAGCGCCAGCAGCCAATTCAGAACCATAAACAGGAATGTTTTTTTCGTCCTCAATAAGGACTGGAACAGCTTTCTTTTCCATGGTGCATTTAGTTAGTGCTACTTACAGGGACTTTTTCTTCGCGAGAAATCTCTAAGATTTCAAGCAGTTTGTCTGGTAGAGGTTCGCTCTCCCCTACACCCGTATGTGCATCGTCTGTTAAAAACTCTAAAATAAGCGACAACTTATCTTTTAAATGATGCCTATTAACAATGCAATCAATCATTCCTTTCTCAAGGAGAAACTCTGATCTTTGTGCTCCCGGCGGAAGCTTTTCTCGAGTCGTTTGCTCTACAACCCTCGGGCCTGCAAATCCAATCAAGGCATCCGGCTCGGCAACAATGATATCACCAAGCGTTGCAAAAGAAGCTGTAACACCACCAGTTGTTGGGTTAGTAAGAACAGAAATATAAGGAAGTTTTGCTTGCCCAAGTTTTGCCAGGGCAGCAGACGTTTTTGCCATCTGCATGAGAGATAAGATCGACTCTTGCATGCGAGCTCCCCCAGACGCTGATACCAGTACCAGTGGGAGACGCTTTGCAATTGCGGTTTCAATAAGAAGAGTGAGCTTCTCTCCTACGACAGACCCCATGGATCCCCCCATAAAGCTAAAATCGAGAACACCAAGAGCTACATCTTGATTGTAGAGCTTACACTCTCCGACCATAACGGCATCACGACGCCCCGTCTTCTCTTGAGCTTTCTTTAGACGCTCTGTGTAGGGTTCTAAATCAACGAAATTCAGTGGATCCCCTGAGGAGTATTCTCCAAACAGCTCAACGAAGGTCCCCTTATCCGCTAAAAGCTCAATCCTTTGTGGGGCGGAGAGGCGATAGTGGTAACTGCACTTGGGACAACAGTGAAGATTCTGCTTCAGCTCATTGGCATGGATCAGCTCGCTACAGTGCGAGCACTTTAACCAGCCGCTAAAGCCGTCTTTCTTAGTTGTTTGGACCTTAATTTTTGGCTTGGACGAAAATAAACCCATAAAAACCTACCAGTATTCTTTGCATTCTATTATGAAACAAAAGAGCAATTAAAACAATACATCAAAATTATTTCTTGGCTTTCTCATAGCGAGAAGAGACATTCTCCCAGTTCACAATTCTCCAAATATTTTTTAGGTACTCTGGACGAACATTCTTGTACTGCAGGTAATAGGCATGCTCCCATACATCAACACCCAGTAGAGGAATGAGCCCCTTTGTGCTCAAAGGATCCTGATTCTGACAAGTCACAATCTTTAATTCTTGCTTCTCCGGACAAAAACCGAGCCATCCCCATCCAGAACCTTGAATAGCTGCTGTTTTTGCATTGAACTTCTCTACAAAATTCTCAAAAGAACCAAATGTTTTATTGATAGCAACAGCAAGATCCCCTGTAGGCTTTCCTCCACCACCATTTCCTTCTGGAGCTAGATTCGTCCAAAAAATAGAGTGGTTGATGTGACCACCCCCATTGAAATTGATGCTATTCTGTAAAGCAACCATCTCCTCGAGATCCCATTCGGCATTCGCTTCAAAATATTTTTCCAATGCAATGTTAAGGTTGGTTACATAGGCCTTATGGTGCTTCGTATAGTGGATTTCCATAATTTCAGCTGAAATCACAGGCTCTAAAGCATCGAAGTCATAAGGAAGCTCGGGTTGTTCGTGAGGGGTAAAATCTGTCATGGTTTTTCTCCTGCATAATTGCTTTCTATCTGATCATACCGAATACAAATAATAATTAGGAAGAGACTAAGCTTCCAATCGCCTCTTCAACATATTCAATTCCTTGCAGCAAGATATGATCGGTGAGGTTTTTTGATAGCCCTTTCAAATTTCTCTTTGGAAGAACACACTTCGTAAACCCCATATTGATCAGCTCTTTAATTCTACTCTCGATCCGGGGAACACTGCGAACCTCCCCTCCAAGACCTACCTCTCCAATTACAGCTGTCTTCGGATCGAGAGTTCGGTTGCTAAATGAAGAGCTTATAGCCATGACCACGCCTAGATCAATCGCAGGCTCCATGATCTTTAGTCCTCCTGCAACAGAGACAAAAACATCCTTATTATGGAGCTGGAATCCCATCCGCTTTTCTAAAACAGCAAGTAAAAGTGATAGCCTATTTGGATTAAGTCCAGTTGATTTACGTGTCGAGTTCGAAAAAGCTGAGGGAGCTACGAGAGCTTGCATCTCTACAAGAAATGCTCTTGATCCCTCAATCGTTGGAATAATGGCAGAACCTGGTGTCTTATTCCCTCTCTCCTCTAAAAAGATAAGAGAGGGATTGGTCACCTCTGCAAGGCCTTGATTCCCCATCTGAAAAACAGCAATGTCATCCGTTGGACCAAAACGATTCTTAACCCCACGTAGCATCCGATAGCCATGCTGCTGATCCCCGTCAAAATCAAGCACTGTATCGACCAGGTGCTCCAAAACACGTGGACCAGCAATTTCTCCTGACTTCGTTACATGCCCAATCAGAAACGTTGAAATCCCCATCCCTTTAGATAAATGCATAAATTCAGTTGCCATCTCTCGGACTTGGCTCACACTACCAGGTGCTGAAGGAAGCTCTTTTTTATATACGATTTGGATCGAGTCAACGATCAAAATATCGGGCTTGAGCTGGTCAACCTGTAATTTAATATTGGAGAAACTTGTCTCTGATAATAGATAGAGTTTATCGCTATTGATTTGAAGACGCTGCGCACGCATAGAAGTCTGCTCTACAGACTCCTCTCCACAGATATACAAAACAGTGAGCCCCTGCTTCGCAAAACTATCTGCAATCTGCATCATCAAAGTTGACTTCCCTATTCCAGGCTCTCCTCCCACAAGAGTCAAAGAACCAGGAACTAAGCCTCCACCCATCAGTCGATCAAACTCGCCAATTCCGGTCTGTATCCGTTTAAACTCCACCTTTTCGACTTCGTGAATACGCATTGGCTGTGCGGTCTTCTCTGGTATAGATTCGAAGCGCCCGCTTTGTTCTGCAACTTCGACCTCTTCCGCAAATGTGTTCCACTTCTGACACATAGGACAACTACCTGTCCATTTGCCTTGGGAGTGACCACACTCTGTACAGCTCCAAAGAGTCTTAACCTTGCTCATTTTTTTCCTCTTTTTCGATGCCGCGTAGACCATCTTCTGCAGCAGCCTGTTCCGCCTGCTTTTTAGAAGAGCCTTCCCCCCTACCAATCTCTACCTCTTCTAAAAGCACAGTGATCACAAATGTCTTGCTATGAGGGGGGCCGCTCTCTTCTATTACTTGATATTCAGGAGGTCTTTGGAATTTCTTCTGTGAATAATCCTGTAGCTCTGCCTTCCAGTTTCGTAAAGGAGTTTTCACAGCCTCTTCGATGGCCACTATGCACCTATCAAGAATAAATATCTTTGCAGAATTCAGATCACCGTCCAGATAGATAGCTCCAATAAGCGCCTCAAACAAATCTGCTAAAATGCGCTCTCTGCCCCTACCTACATTGACCGACTCGCCTTTGCCAAGCAGCAAAAACTGTTCCAGCTCCAACTCCCGCATATAACGTGCGCACGACTCAGCCCCAACCAAATGAGCTCGCAAATGGGACAAATGCCCTTCCGACTGCATAGGCAAGTGCTCGTACAGATAGCCAGAGATGACTAATCCAAGAACAGAGTCTCCTAAAAATTCAAGCCGCTCATTGTGCTCCTTAACAAGCTCTCGGTTTTCATTAAAAAAAGAGCGATGGATAAATGGCAGTACAAGAAGGGCCCTGTTCGAGAAAGAATAGCCCAAACGCCCTTCGATCTCTTCCGCTTTACTTAAAAGATTTTCTATTAAATTCATTTCCTCTTAAAAATACGGGATCTCTTCTCAAAATTCAACTTCTTGTATTTTTAGGATGTGCTGAATAAGCGCTTTGCCAAAAGTCTGGCAATACCTTGGCAGCAGAAGAGATTCAACTCCAACATATTGATCCAATATGGACATTATACTAAGATCGTCCCATGGCTCAATTAAATCCCCGTTTTGAAAAGCTGGAGACAGCGTACATCTTTCCTGTTATCGAGAAAAAACTCACTGAGTTCAAAAGCGAGAACCCAGAAAGACGTATCCTTAAACTAGGTATCGGAGACATCTCTATTCCTCTAGCCCCAAAGATTGCCGAAGCGATCTCTTTAGCAGCTCGTGAGATGACTGAAAAAACAATTGGTTACGGCCCTGGAAATGGGCACCTCTTCTTAAGAGAAGCTATTTGTAATAATGAATACTCCGACTATGACATCTCCCCTGATGAGATCTTCGTCTCGGATGGAGCAAAAGCTGACACCTCCGCTCTTTTAGACCTATTTAGCGAAGACTGCACTGTTGCCATTACAGACCCGACTTATCCTGTCTACCGCGATGCGACTCTTCTGTCTGGGAAAAAACTCCTTACACTCCCCCTTCGAGAAGAAGATGGTTTTATCCCAAAACCTCCCAAGCAACACGCTGATATTGTCTATATCTGCTCTCCTTGTAACCCAACAGGCGTGGTCTTCACCAAAGAAAATCTAGAAGAATGGATCGACTGGGCAAAAAAGCATAAATCACTCCTTGTTATCGATAGTGTATATAGTGCTTTTCGTTCTTCAAGTAAGATCCCTAGCTCAATCTACGCCCTGAAGGGAAGCCGAGAAGTAGCCATTGAAATCCAAAGTTTTTCTAAATCAGCTGGGTTCACGGGCCTTCGCTGTGGCTATATGGTGATCCCTAAAACCCTTCACATACCTGAGATTCATAAACTCTGGACAACACGCTCGAGCATCACAAGAAATGGAGTCGCCTATCCCATTCAGAAAGGGGCTGCTGCCTGTTATAGCTCTGAGGGGAAAAAACAAATCGAGGAGCAAATTGAAGTCTACCGCTCCTCTGCAAAAATTCTACGAACAACACTTGAAGAGCTCGATCAAACTTTCTTCGGCGGAGTACACGCCCCCTACATCTGGTGGAAAGCCCCCGACAACATGAGCTCTTGGGAATTCTTCGATAAACTCTTAGAGACTACAGGCATCGTTACCGTTCCCGGAATCGGGTTCGGACCATCTGGTGATGGCTACATCCGACTCTCCAGTTTCCTTTCTAATGAACTTGCAAAAGAGGCCTCGAATGCGTTACGCCATTACTTCGTCACAGCTTAGTCACCTCCGTAAAGAGGGAGAACTCGAACTCGAAGCCCTGTTTACCCCGGAAGAAGTGGGAAACCTACGCCATTGTATTGATTTGGCTGCAGCACAAAGTGAAACAGGTCGAGACATCGAACGGGAAAATCCCCCTTTACGTAGTGCCCTCCATCTCTCACGTCTTGGACAAATCGCCTCCAGTCTTTTTGACAAAAAGCCCCTCCGGCTCGCCTTCACACAATATAGCCCTATCTTCCATGACGCTATCCCCCTCGAAGAGCTCACCTCTGTCTCAGAAACCTGTGGTGGATGCGCCATCGACCTAGCATCTGGCAGTATCACTTTCTATACCCCTGACCACCCGATCCCCTTCCCAGAGCTCCCCCCCTACTTTTTCCTAGCCTTCACAACAGGTAAAGCACGCTACAAGCTTCAAGAAAAAGATATCCATACCCACCTTCTCAAAAAATTAGGTTATGGTTTTGGTGATCTTCTGACAGTTGATACTCATCCTTTTATTATCAAATAATCAGAGCCAGGAGTGGACCTTGCTAGAAAGAATTGATCATGAAATCTTACACAAAAAAGTTTGACAAAACTGAATGATTTTTTCTAACAGAGCTCATAAGGCCTTAGTCCTTCTCTTTTTTCTCTGCTCGCAACTCTCTAGTTTCGATAAAACTAATTTCGATTCTTTTTCTCCTTCATCTGGTACAAGCGTCTCTACAAAAAATAGCGTTCCTTGCTCGAGAGCGTTAAGGGTAACTATTGTTATCGATGTTTATCGCGCTTTTACTACATCCGCATACGTGCTGGATTGCTCTCCTGCAACTTATGTGCTGACTACAAAAAGCTCCGTCATTTCTAGAATGATAACAGATTTAGAAAACCCTCTTCTTATTGGGAAAGCAGAAATTGGAGCGAGCCAGAGATATGATATTCCAAACTCTCCAACAAGAGTATTAGAAAAAAAAATAAAAGATCGAAATATTTTCCACAGAACTGCAGCTGGTGCAAAGGGAGTTTTATCAGCAAAAAAATCTGATATTATTCTCGCTGCAGGATTTATCAACGCCAAAGCAACGGTAGAATATGTAAAAACTCTTTCCAATCCAATTGTCACGATCATGCCAATGGGGCATCAAGGGACAACTCCTTCACTCGAAGACGATAGCTGCGCTGAATATATTAAATCATTATTTCTAGATGAGCCGTTCAACATCGATATTCTTCAATTGAGACAGGGGCCCGGGAAGTATTTTTTTGGTAAAGACCAGTTGCAATATCCGAGTGAGGATTTTTACCGTTGCCACGAGTTTGATTGTTTTGATTTCGCTATCAAGGCTGAAGTATATGACGACTTTGCAGTACTTCTTCCTGTCCAAGCAGATCCCCAAGTGAGGCTGTCTGAGGTACGGTCCGTAACAATTCAACAAATAAATCCCGAATTCCAGGTCCCTTCCAACGAAGGCTATTAAGTCTAGTTCTTGTGATTTCTCTCCATTCTTTTCGGCTCATCGATTGTTTAACTCGAGCCATATAAGAAAAATTTGGAGTGTTGACTGCGAAATGCATGGGGTGGAGGAGCAGCACCTTGTCCCCCTCTTCTTGTACTTTTGTCTCTAAGACTTGGGTCATTTTCAAAGGATGCCCTCGCCACAAATAGCCGCCATCTTCTAAAAAAATAGGAACTTCCAACAATCCAAAACGATTGCGAAAAGGTGGAAGACTTTCTAAATCCGTGCAGACATTTGAAGAAATTTTCATCCCAGCCTCTACCATTGCCTGCAAGGAATGGTTGCATATACCAAATCGATGACACCGAAAAGCAGGGAGGTTATGCGGTAGATCCATGACATGCTTTACTGTGTCAGTAATTGTTCTTCCGTGTGAAGAAGTTGGATCAAAGAAAGGGTGAAGACCCACTTCAATTTGTCTCATTGCCGCCTCAACCCTTGGAGAGTGGTGTGTTATAAATACTGTGGGGGTCACATTGTGTTCAGAGAGAAAATCTAGAGTCTCTTCTATCGCAGGCTCACAAGCCCAGTCAAGATCTACTGTTATAATAAGTCTACTCATGTGGTCAACTCGTGAAAATGACAAAACCTCTCTTTATCAATATCATGCTTAGAAAAAAGTTCCGACATAGAGTCGTAATTACGAAGATCTTGCGTTCGCCGGCTTGTCGTCCAGCTATCTCCTGATCTCATATACTGCGCATTCCCATAAGAGAGTATATTAAAGAGCGAGGCGTCCATTTCTTGGTTATCCTTGAAATGGAGATTTGCGTTGCGCCCTGCAAGGGATTGTTCTACACGTTGCTTAAACTTCTCATAGACTTCTGGGGAGATCGCATGAGCTTGGTCTCTTTTGGGATCATCATAAGACATGTACTGATAGAACTTCCAACAAGCAACCTTGCCCCCAACCTCTTCAATAGTGCTGAGAATAGAAGCAACCTCATCAGATAGAAAAAAGTGATTTTTTTGACTGATCACACTATGCAGCTTTAGTTGAATCCCCCTGTCACGCAACAATTTAGCTACCTGCATAATTCGAGTATAATAACTGTTGAATTTTTTGTTATTTCGCCCTATTTGCGTCAAAAAACTATCTTGATGGCTATCAATTGTCACAGCTACCACATCGACGACCCCTTCCATCTCGTCTGCTACTCTTTCATCTAAATAGGTACCATTGGTATAGAGTTCAATCCCCAAATTTTTTTCCACATCCTCCGAACGAAAAGAACGAATATGACGCAATAATTCTATAAAATCATTGGGAGCTCTTCTTCCTATCAGTAAAATTTCGCCACCAGAAAGAGTTAGGCGTCGAAAGTCAAGTTTGTGATAAAGATGAGAAATCATTGCTTTTTTCGACTCTAAATCAAGCTCTTCTCTGAGCTGATGCGGAGCATTTTCTAATACACAATAGCTACAGCTTAGATTACATCGATTTGTGACCATCCAATAGCCTTTATAAAATGATTTAGACATAAATCGATTCCTTTTTTTGAGTAAAGTTTGAGGGGATAAAGACCCCGTCAAAATAGGTTAAAAACTCTTCATCATAAGGGCCATCCCCAAATGCTGCTACCTGGCCAGACCACTTTATAGAATGAAGCAGCTTAAGGACAGCTCTCAACTTAGATGCCTCCCAAGGACCAATGAATGTCGTTTCCTGATAGGATTCAGATCGAAACCCAATCATCGGATCTGGAAGTGGCCCTGTAGGCGTTGCAATTTGTAAAACTTCTCCCTTAAAAGAGATTTGTGCTGTTTGAGAAATTATTTTTTCGAGGAAATGAATTTGCTTCTCTTTTAGAGGGATCGTCCATAATAAGTTTCCATTTCCGTCAGATACAGCTCCTCCGCTATATCCTATGATCCAATCCACCTCTAAATGATAAGTCTCGAGCAACTCTAACAACTGCGAGATCGGTCGAGCGCTACAAATAACTTTTGTAGGAAATCGACGAAATGCCTCTATACTTTGGAGGGTTCTTTCATCATCACCTTTGTGGTACAGGGTTCCATCAAAATCACTGATCCCCATAGAGCAGTGACGACAAATTTTTGCATGCAGCAATCGTGAAAGAAGTTGATCATTGTATAAGCTCCCTATCTCTTGGGACATTGTTGAGAGCGTGGGGAGATCGAAAAGCATTTTCTCTATGCATTGTAATGCCTTCTCATCATCATCAGCAAATTGAATGTAGGGCAAATTTTGTAAAAAATCAGCAGCAGCATTTCCATGAAGTCGTGCAATATTTGGGAGACCTAAAGCCAGCGTTTCAAAAATAGATCGTCCAAATGTTTCACAAGTCGATGTAGAGAGATGCAAGTGCGCATTTCCAGTCACTTCTGAGAGTTTGCTCGGCGATATATATCCCTCAAATTCTACAGATGTTTCTAAATTCAGGCGTTGAACCTCGTCACGGACTAGCTTGTAATAAGCTGGATTCTGAACGGGGCCAATGACTTGCAAAGTAGCACCGGGGTATTGCACGTGGATTTTTGAAAATAGTCTAACCAGTCCTAAAATGTTCTTCTGAGGTTTTATACTCCCCACGCTGCAAAGACGCAAAGCTCCTTGAAATGAACGAGTTGCAGGGAATAGCATATGCGTGCTTACGCCCCTTGGAATCACATGGATGTGATGAAAAGGAATACAATAGTGATCGATAATCTGCTGCTTTTCGAAATGACTTGGAGTTATAACGTTTTGCGAGGTAGCCAGAGCTTGTCGCTCCTTTTCTATATATCTTTGTGGGATCTCTTCTCCTGAAGTTCTATAAGAAGGGGTTAGAAACATTGGAAAAGTCCAAACCTCTACCCCTTTTCTCAAAGGGATGTCAATGAGCCCAAATTGCATGGATATGTGAATGAATATGATGTGTGTAAAGTGCTCTTCCACCTCTTTAATTTTTTCAGCAATAAAATTTCCATTTGCAAGGCGTCTTTCGAAGCGGTTTTCGTGCTGAAATGGATAGTTAATATGCCATGTAGATGAAGAATCTGCCTCGGGTCCAAATTGCATAACACTCAAAGAATCTCCGAAGGTCATCCTTAATGTTTCTAGCAGCCGAGCACCACCATCACGCTGAGATTCGCATGGGCCTGACTTTTCTGTGACAACAAGCCCTTTAACAACAGCCATCTAACAACTCCTCGTAGCGAGCAAAAACTTTATCCCAGTCATATTCATCGGTAAAACTTCCTCGGATAGGCGGATCTTTTATCAAAGATTCCAGAGAATCGGCTATTTCCTCCACTGCATTAGCCTCTAAGAGAACCCCCCTATTATTTTGCACAATCTCTGAAAGGGCTCCTCCTCTACCTGCCACTACAAATGTCCCTGATGTAATAGCCTCTAGGATAGAGCGTCCCATTCCCTCTGAGTGGACATAAGATCCACCAGGAACTTCGGTCTTATGATCTTTACTCAGCTGTAGATAAACATCAGCCCGAGAGACTTCTCTACAAACCTCTTCGTTATTAAGAGGACCTAAAAACTTCACAACCGATGAAAGGTTCGTTAACGCCACTTGCTGCTTTATTTGAACCAATAATGGCCCATCCCCTGCTAAGCGCACCCTAAAATGCAGTCCACGCGAAACAAGTTCTTTTATCGCTAGAAGGAGGAGAGCGTGATTTTTATATGGAACAAATCGAGCAGCACAGAAAAACGTAAAGGGTCGTTCTTCAACTGCTTCCATAGGCTTAAGAACCGCGCTATTGACACCTCCAATACACCTGGCAAATGGGCTGGTAATGCCCATTTCTTGAAGACGCTTTTCTGTATACGAAGAATTCGTAATCAATAGATCAATTGCACGATTCAAAGCATCTCTCCAATAAGACTGTCGAGAAAGGTGACTAGGAATGAACTCTTTGACAAGAGGCGCTTTTATAATCTCATTCCCTCCCGTGCGATAAATAAAAACCGCTTTGGGAAATAATTTTCGTAAAACCTCTAATTCTTCAATCCATCGACCACTATTGAAAAAAATACATACAGGACTAAACATCTTGGGAAGATGACCTATCTCTATGGACTTTTTTTTTCCATCTTTTAAAAGACAGTCCTCCCCCCTCTCTCCTTTGGTCACAATTCCTAAAAGAGGGAATCCAGCATGTGATGAAAAATGACTGATAAAATAACGAGCATGCATTTCCATTCCCCCAACGCATGGAGGCAAACGGTCAGCAAAAAATAAAATCCCTCGCAATTTCACAATAGAGCCTTAGATTCAACTTGAGTATCACGGGCATTTAACTCATCCGAAAGAGCGCACTGTTTGCCAGACACATGCGACTGTAATTTCATTTCAGATCCTAAAAGACTCGCAATGCGCTCTGCTGCATGGCCATCACCATAAGAATAATGCACTTTAGACATGGCCTGCAATGAGCTCTTGTTTTCAAGGAGATCTCTACAGTGAAAAACAATTGTTTCAGTCTTGGTTCCTACTAAACGGGCCGTGTTCTCATCGATCCCTTCAGATCTTTCCGTTGTATCGCGAGGAATAATCAATGGTTTTCCAAAAAAAGAGGCCTCCTCTTGAATCCCTCCAGAGTCTGTAATCACAAAGAGACAAGTCTTTAGCAACTCTATAAAGGTAAAGTGATCCACAGGCTCTTGTAATTTGACATTTGGCACCCCTGAAAGCAACTTTGTAATGGGCTCTCGAACTGCTGGATTAGGATGTAGAAAAAACAAAAATTGCACATGCGGAAATAAATTAGCCAAAGCAAGAACAGCTCTACAGATCTCTTTTAGAGGGGCTCCATGATTTTCTCTTCTATGAATTGTCACGAGAACTGTCTGCTCATCCACATTAGTTACGTGTCCTATAGCATCTTGGGCTAACATTAAAGCATCTATTGATGTGTTCCCAACCACCCAAATCTTTTTAGCTGGAATGCCCTCTTTAAGAAGCTGATCTCTAGCAGAGACTGTTGGAGCAAACAAAAAAGTGGATAGTTGATCTATTGCAACTCGATGCCCTTCTTCTGGCCATGGAGAGTAAAGATTCCCCGTCCTCAAGCCTGCTTCAATGTGCGCAACTGGTATATGCGAATAAAAAGCCGCAAGCGTTGCTGCAAAAGTAGTAGCCGTGTCTCCCTGAACAACAACAACATCTGGCTTAGCCTCTTTTAAGACCCCCTCCAGCTGATGTAAAATATGCGCAGTACAGCAATGCAGTGAAGACTTTCCTTCAACACTTGGCAGCTTGTAGTCTGGTCTAATATCTAACTGCTCGACAAAAGGCTCCAGTAAATCCGTGTGCTGCAAGGTAATGCACACCTCGCTTTTCAGGCTCTTATTCTTAGCGAAAGCGTTTAACACCGGGGACAACTTAATTGCTTCAGGACGGGTGCCGATCACTGTTAAAATCGACTTCATACCAAATCCCCTGTAAAATCGAGAAAAATCTTGTCGGCTATTTCTTCATTTGGGATTTCTTTAAACTCTCGGTGAGCTACAAGCCCCACAAAAATTTCTGCCCTGTCTAATGCCTGCTGTATTGTATGCGTACTAGACACGTAAGAATCGACAGTCAATACCTCTACCTCTTCTTTTAAAGCATCAACTACTCTCAGAGCCGGAGACCCACGAACATCAGAAACATTCGGCTTATACGTTAATCCAAAACAAGCAATGACCTTAGCTTGTTTTTCTCTAATGACAGCTCGAACTCTATCCACAACCCAATCCACTTTTTTCTCATTGACCTCTCGGGCTGCTTGAATCAATTTAGAAAGGTCAGGGGCAGCCTTTGCTAAAAACCAGGGATCGATAGGTAAACAATGCCCCCCTACACCAGGTCCTGGAGTTAAAATATCTACTCGAGGATGCTTATTTGCTAGTTGAATAACCTTGTTCACGTCTAAGTTAAGCCTATCGGCAATCATCGATAACTCGTTAGAATAAGCGATATTTACATCTCGATAAGCATTTTCAACCAGTTTTACAGCCTCTGCAGTGCGTGCATCTGTGAGACTTATCTCTCCTGTTACAAAAGATTCATAGAAAAGTTTCGCCTCTGCAGCTGAAGCCTCATCCACTCCGCCAATAATTCGATCATTACTCTTAAGCTCAACAAAAGCATTTCCCGGAAACATTCGTTCAGGACAGTATGCAACATAAACATCCGAACAGGTCCTACGGAGTCTAGTAGCAAGGCTATCTGTCACACCAACAGGACAAGTCGATTCAATTAGCACCATATTTTTGGGCTGGAGTTGCCTTTCAATTGCAGCGATCCCTGCGTTTATACAGGAGAGATCTGGCTGCTTAACTTCATTCGAGGGGGTTGGGACAGCAATGATATAAATATCAGCCGGAGCAGGTTCTTTGGATATTGTAAGGGTTCTCTTGCGCAAAGCCTGAACAAGTAAGCCCTCTAATCCCGGTTCTGCTATTTTAGCTAGACCAGACTGCAGATCTAAGACAAGACCTTCATCAATATCTACTCCTTGAACGGAATATCCCGCATTTGCCAACAGACAAGCTGTAGGAAGACCGACATGACCTAGCCCTAGAACACAAATTCGTTTATGCATGGGTCGAGTATAGGCTTATTAAATAAAAAAATCATCAAATTTGGACAGAGGACAAAGACGCGAACTCTCCAATTTGAGCCTCCCATAAGGCTCTATATGCTCCATCACGATCTAGGAGTTCTTCATGCGTTCCATCTTCAACAATTTTTCCCTCCTTAAACACCAACAGACGATCCAT
Organism: Chlamydiota bacterium; assembly: GCA_021772375.1. Taxonomy (GTDB): domain Bacteria; phylum Chlamydiota; class Chlamydiia; order Chlamydiales; family Rhabdochlamydiaceae; genus Sacchariniichlamydia. Next base: position 86,591 of record JAJFME010000001.1, read on the forward strand.
ATTCAAAAGAGTGGATAATCGATGAGCAATAACTATTGTAGTTTTGTCAACCATGAATTCTTTCAAGAAGTCCAAAATCGAATTTTCGGTAATTGAATCCAGTTGGGAAGTAGCTTCGTCCAAAATTAAGATAGGAGCATTCTTCAAAATAATCCGGGCAATTGCAATTCTCTGTCTTTGCCCCCCAGATAACTTCATTCCCCTCTCTCCTACTAGGGAGGAATATCCTTGGGGAAGATGAGAAATAAATTCATGTATGCCGGCTCTTTTTGCAGCTTCCATCACTTCTTCATCTGTGGCAGAAAGGCGTCCATATCGAATATTTTCGATTAATGTGCGGTGAAATAGAGAAGGGTCCTGAGGAATAACTCCAATGGCTTCGCGCAAAGACTGCTGAGAGGCATTACGAATGTCTTGTCCATCGACTAAAATCTCTCCAGAAATCACATCGTATAAGCGAAGCAACAAGTTCACAAAAGAAGATTTACCGCTTCCTGAATATCCCACAAGACCCACCTTTTGCTTAGGGGGTATCACTACAGAGTGATTCAGAAAAAGCGGGACAGAATTTTCGTAGTGAAAGACCACTTTGTTAAAACTGATTTCACCTCCAGCAATTACGAGCGAGCTCGCACAAGGCCGATCTTTTATTTCAATTGGAGTAAATATTGCTTTTAAACTTTGACGGGCCTTACCAATAGTGTCGTTGAGTTGATCAATTTGCTCTGTGAAGCTCCAGACATTTTCTGTCGCATAAAGGGTTACTCCCAATATAAAAGTAAACTCACCGATACTCACCCGACCGCTCGCCCTTAAACTAACTAACCAATAGATGACAAATCCTATAAGGCAAGTAATTGAAAATCCCTGAATAAAATAAAACCTTATTAAAAACCACTCTCTTCTCTGAAACCTCCCTCTCATTACAGAAATCAACCTCTGCAAAAAAGAAGACTCATATTTTTCATTGGAAAAAACTCTAACGCTCGAAAAATTTATCGCGTTATCCACTACATTGCCAGATATGGCAGAAAGACTACCTGCGTACGCATCAGAGAGATCTTTAATTCTCTTAGAAAAGACCAGGCTTGCACACGTAAATCCTAGAGCCCAAATGAGCAAAGAGGCTGAAAAAACAGGGTGCACAAAATACACAGCTATCAGGGCTGCTAGTAGTTGCACCAGTTCTTTAATTATACGCACTGAAATTTGTTTGCCGACTCTCTCCATGCTTTCTGACAGCACTGAGATATTATTAGCTATCGCTCCACTCAAGGTATTTCGAAAATACCTATCCGATTGCTGATGCACATAATCAAAAGCGAACTGAATGACCCTCCCCTTGACAATAGGGGTAACCTTTAGATTGATGTAATTAATCGATCTCCAGCACAAGTTATAGATTTCAAAATTAACCACAATACAAATCGCAGGGACAATAATTTCACGTCCAAGAGAGCTAGAGCTGGGCAACTCCGTCAAAGAGTCAATCACCACTTTTATCAAGTAGGAATTAATCAAGCTGTGCAGCCCAAGAAAGGCTGCACAAAGGAAGAAAAAAGCAATGTAACCTTTAAACGGCTTGTGAAACATCCAAAAAAAAGGACCTACTTCTTGATGCATCACTTAACCCCACCGCTTATCGCAAAAAATGATCTGAAACAAAGAATCCATTATAATGGTTCCAGAAATTTGAACCACAGTCTAAGCTGATAATCTTCCAAAACCTGGTGGTAAAAATGGGGCAATCGCGCCAACCATTCTCCCCAAAGCTTAAGTCCACAATCAGCCCGCTCTAGGTTATTACGAGCCTTGCTGACCTATCGAGGAAGGCCTTCTTCTCATACATAGCTTAGACCCCTGATCACCCGATTCCCTTTCCAGAGCTCACCCTCTACTTTTTTCTAGCCTTTGCAACAGGAAAAGCACGCTACAAGCTTCAAGAAAAAGACATACATACCCACCTTCTCAAAAAATTGGGGTACGGTTTTGGTGATCTTCTGACCGTTGATACTCATCCTTTTATTATCAAATAATTTTTCTATCAAATTTGCAAATATAAGAAGAAATACGATAAAATCCTTCTCTTCAAGTAGGTGCGGAGAATTGAGATGACAACAAATTTTTATATAACTAGTAGACCGGAAATCTCTTCTTTTTGGTCCTCTGTGAAGCCTCCAAAACCCGAAGAGTTTCCAAGCTCCCAGAGACCGCCCGTATCGGGCGAACCTCCCGACTGGAGCACCCTTCCCAAAAGCCCCAAGAGTAGGCTACATAACTTGGGAGCTGCAGCTGATCGCTATTTAAATTTCTCAGGAAAAGAAGTTTTTTGGACGTGCCACTATATCAATACTGGATCCGCGCAAGGAGATAGCACCTCCCAGATAGCTGGATGGACCTCCTCGGAAAAGTGTATCCATGTGAAAAGGACATGTCTCAAAGTTCTCAGTTATGCAACTCTAATTTTTCCCCTAATAGCCCTTGTTGTTAAGGCCATTTACCGCTACAAAGTCATCCGTCCCTTCGAAGCCTCCCTTTGCTCTTTTGAAGAAGCCCGAGCAAAACACCAAAATCTCGGCCTCCGCTTTTTATCCAATATTGAGCATATCTCCCTCGGATGGGACAAGCACGATAAGCTATGGGCAAATTGGCTCGTCAAAAATGACTTTATACAGGATCACAATAGATACAAAAAATTTGTTTTGAGTTTCTTTGAAGTACATGAGCAGTTGAAAGGCTCGGAAGAAACACGAGCAAAACTCATCTCAAATTCAGAAGGCAATCCCTTCATTACAGCAACTGTCCTAGCTGAAAGTGAAGCTTTAAAAGCAAATCTAGAGCCAAAAGAGGGAGAGAACAGGCCGCAATATCTCCTGAAAGATCGGATAGAGCAACTGATCAAAAAGTATCAAAAAGATGGGGAGAAAACTCATTCTCTAGAACAGTGCATACAGAAACAAATCTCCTCACATAAGAAATGTAGAGAGTGGTGGCCCGATAGTGACAAGTGGGTCGGCTTCTTTTCTCCTCCTCCTCCACCACAACCGCCGCCTTCACCACGCCCAGCTGTGGTACTGGCTAGTGTGTAATCCACAGGCAATTCACGATTGCATCAGAACTGGGGTCGAATTTATCTTGGAAAAAGAGAATTGGATCAGCCCTTTCACTCTCCTGTCTCTTTCGTAAAAGATGAGCAGCTTATTCAAGAGACTTCCCTTCTAAAAAAAGAGTCTTTTCCTAGCATTCACAACAGGTAAAGCACGCTACAAGCTTCAAGAAAAAGATATCCATACCCACCTTCTCAAAAAATTGGGGTACGGTTTTGGTGATCTTCTGACAGTTGATACTCACCCTTTTATTATCAAGTAGTCAGGACCAAGAGTGGACCTTGCTAGTAAAGTGCCTTTTTCATTAAAAACAGGACATGGATCTCTCCGGTGTAAAAGTCCTTTTCTTACTCTCTTTTCTTTTTTTTACGGGATGCACAAATTATAAAATCCCCATTCAAGTCCATAACCACCCAGTTTGTTCGGACTCACCAATTTCTCAGATAGAGTTGTCTTCGATACTAGATATCAGTGAGGAGGACTGTGCTGTTCATCCAGATAACTAAGCAAATCCCTTTGTTCGCTATCTTAATGCTATGCATCAGTAGTTGCACGAGGGTGGATACGAATCCTCAGCCCATATTCAATCAAGTGCAAGGAGATATCATAAAGCTCACTGGACAAAACGTTTACTGGGACTCCTCTATGGAAGATATGATTGCTCCTATTTCCGTTGAGAAATTATTGCAAGAAGAGCTGACCGAGGATTTTGTAATCCAAATTGCCTTGCTTAATAACCAAAATCTTCAAGCAGTATATGAAAGCTTGGGAATAGCCAAAGCACAACTTGCGCAAGCTGGACTGTTAAAAAACCCCATCTTCTCATTTGCCTATCGATTCTCTACCTCATCTACGATCACAGATCTGATTGACATCGGATTATTTCAGAATTTTTTAGAGATGCTCTTGATCCCCTTGAAAAAGAAAATGGCCTGCGCTGAACTGGCTGCAACGAAAGCCATGGTCATCACGCAAGTTCTTGACGTCATTGCAGACACAAAAATTGCTTTCTACACGTTGAAAGCTGCAAAGCAAACGTGGGATATAAAAAAGCAAATCCTTCTTGCAACAGAGTTGTCTTATGAGGCTGCTCAAAAGCTATGCGAGGTCGGCAATATCCGAGATCTCGATGTATCGTTGAAACAGTCTCTATATGAACAAGCAAAACTCGAGGTGGCGTCCTGGGAAATAGCAACTTTAGAAGCAAGAGAAAAGCTAAATATTCTCATGGGTCTTTGGGGACGCCAAATTGATTGGGAAGTATCTTCCACTTTACCTACAATTCCCGTAAAGGAAGAGGATTTCGAAGATATCGAAAATGTTGCGATCGCCAATAGCATCGATCTAAAAATAGCTTATAAAGACTTGCTAGCAACAGCTGCTAGATTTGGGATAGATACAACCAAGTTAGTATTTCCCCAGATAGATATCGGAGTGAGTAGTGAACGAGATGATAGCGTTTGGTTTGTCGGACCAGCCCTTAGCTTGGCAATTCCTCTGTTTGATTTTGGTCAGGCAAATTCAGCTAAAGCCCGGGCTAAAATCATGCAACAATGGAATGCGTACACAGCACTTGCTATAGACATTCGTTCGGAAGCTAGATCCTCCAGATTCTTCTTAATCAACGCGTTTAGGCAAAGCCAGTATTTGGAAAAAGTTATAGTACCCCTAGCCGAGCAGATAACTCACTCTACACTTTTACAGCATAATGCCATGCAGCTGGGGATCTTTGAGCTACTCTTGGCAAAGCAGAGCGAATTAGAAAGAAAGATCCAGCATATTCACATGCAGCAGGATTACTGGGTTTCTAAAGTTAGGCTCCAAACACTTTTGCATGGTCATGTTCTAGGAAGCCAACCGTTTAAGACTTTCTTGAGGAAGCATTATGAATAATTTTTACGGATCTCTCTTTTTCCTATTCCTACTTTCTTCAAGCCTGTCTTATGGCAACAAAACCGTTCCTCCAAGCCCTTGGGCTCAATCCGAAAAGAAAAATCTACCTCCAGGAGTTCCGAACGAAGACTATACCCCCGCAGTCGTTCCCAATGGATCAACAGCAGAATACAAAGTCATAGATGGAGTTAAAGTGTTTCATCTAGTCGCAGAGCCCATCGAATGGGAAGTAGCTCAAGGGTTCAAGATACAGACGTGGGGATATAATGGATCAGTCCCAGGTCCTATGATTGAGCTTTCGGAAGGAGATAGAGTTAGGATTTATATAACAAACAAACTCCCAGCTCGTACAACTATCCATTGGCATGGCGTCTTAATCCCTTGTGGCATGGATGGCGTTGCAGGGTTAACACAGCCTGCCATTCCTCCTGGAGAAACCTTTTTGTATGAATTCATTTTTCCTGATGCCGGTACCTTCATGTATCACCCCCATTTCGATAATATGACCCAAGAAGGCATGGGATTAACCGGCATGATTCTTGTTCATAAAAGGGAACCCGATCCCACTAAAAGGCCCTCTCGTGATTTTGCCATCATGCTTCAGGAATGGAATGTCAATGTGGGAGCTGCAAAGCCAAATACATTGAAAATGGATTTCAATGTTCTAACCATGAATGGGAAGGTTATGCCAGCGACAGAACCTCTTGTAGCCGAACTAGGAGATACAGTCTGGGTTCGCTATGGCAACTTAAGCGCCATGGACCACCATCCCATCCATCTACATGGCTATTCATTTAAAATCATAGGATCAGATGGAGGTTGGGCAAAAGATAAGTCTGTGCTCCTTCCTGAGACGACCGTTCTTGTTCCCGTTGGAGCTGCCAAGGTGATTGAGTTTTTAGCTGACAATCCTGGGGATTGGATTTTTCATTGCCATATGACACACCATACAATGAACCAAATGAGCAGTAACTTCCCAAATATGTTGGGGATGCAAATTGGTGATTTTGACGAAAAAGTACGCAAGTTAATCCCCGAGTATATGACTATGGGAACAACAGGTATGCACGATATGACAAAAACAGGCATGCCCATCCCCAAAAATAGTATTCCAATGCTGGGGTACGACGGACCATTTGGCCAAACGGTTTTAGGAGGAATGGCAAACATTCTAAGAGTACGAAAAACAACCGATAATTATAAAGATCCAGGACCGTATGCGTTTCCAAGAGGATCCATTGCTAGTCCAGCTACACAAGGAGACTTGCAAAAAGATGGGATAGTTCTTGATCAAGTAGTTGAAATAAGCCCGAATGTCCATGCTCAATAAAGACTGCACTAGATCACACAGTTCTGTTACGATCCTCTCCTATCAAAAAAAATCGGAGTATCATGTCTGGAGCAAATTTCTATATCGGGATAAAACCTCCTCTTTCCCCCTTCCACTCTTCTGTCTCTTTCACAAAAGATGAGCAACTTGTTAAAGAGGCTCCTCTTTTAAAAAAAGAGTCTTTTTCTTTGCTTCCATCTATAGGAAAGATTGCTGACCATTATCTCTCTTTTTCTCATCTTGAGTGGCGCTGTTACTACCAAGACGGAGACAATCAGATACCGATTAGAGATGTAGGACCTATACGGGGATGGCACCGCGTTGCAAAAAAAGATGGAAAGCTCCTCATTGCTTTCAAAGTCGTAAGCTTTGCTACTCTGATTTTTCCCCTTTTAGCTCTTATTGCCAAAGGGCTCTATCGTGCCCTTGTCATTCGTTCTTTTGAGAGTTCTCTTCTTTCCATGGAAGGGATGCAGGAAGACAACCGAGTTAGCTGGTACCCAGGTGTTACCTTTAGGGAAGAGATCCAGGAGATAAAGAGTACAAACCAGAATACAAGAGCATGGAAAGGGTGGCTAAGGGAAAATGATCTAATGACGAAGGATGCCCCTACCCCCAATATCTTTAAAGTTCTCGAAATACTGGAGAATACTCCTGAAAAAGTCTCAGCAATAAAAACGGCTCCCAAAGGGAGCCCATTTATCAAAGAACATCTTCTTGCGGCATTTGAAGCAAGAATGAGATCACGAGCCAGCTAAAAGCCTGTTCAAGATCGAGTCAACATTGAAACCAAACTCGGCTTGAAGATCACTCATCGGAGCTGATTCACCGAAGGTATCGATACTGATCGAAATACCATTTGGGCCAATCCAGCGTCCCCATCCCATGGAAACTCCCGCTTCGATACTCACGCGTTTGCCAAGCTCCCCACCGAGAATTTCATCTTTATACTCATCTGTCTGCGCATCGAAGATTTCCCAGCAAGGCATGGAAACAACACGCACTGATTTGTCCCGCTTTCTTAGCGCTGCGGCGACATCCATTGCAAGGGAGATTTCAGAGCCTGTTGCAATAAGGCAGAAGTCTGCTTTTCCTTCTTCTTTTTTCAGGATATAGGCTCCCTTACCAACACCTTGATCGTAAGCAAGATCGGTCTCTTCCAGTGTAGGGAGGTTCTGGCGTGAGAGGATGATCGCTGTGGGACCACGATAGCGAAGCGCTGCTACCCAAGCCATCTTCACCTCATTCGCATCTGCTGGGCGAATCACCTGCAATCGAGGGATCGCGCGAAGGCTCGCGTAATGCTCGACCGGTTGGTGAGTAGGGCCATCTTCTCCCAGAAAAACAGAGTCATGTGTGAACTGATAGACAACATGTACTTGTGATAGCGCCGCTAAGCGAATCGCATTGCGCATGTAATCTGAGAATGTAAGGAATGTCCCCACATATGGGAGAAGCATGTTCGTTTGAGAAAGGCCCGTTGCAGCAGCGCCCATTGCAAACTCACGCACTCCAAACTTGATGTTACGTCCATCGAACTTGCCAGGGCCAACAAGGGGGAAGTGTTTCATCATGGTTTTATCAGAACCTGAGAGGTCGGCCGATCCTCCAACAAGAAATGGAAGCATCTCTCCAAGAGCATTCAGAACTTCTTGAGAAGCTGATCGGCCTGCAATTGGGTTTTTAATCTCAAGAGCCCGCAGTTTTTCTTCCAGATCATCCGGAATCCGTTTCTCCGCCATTTTGGAAAATTCTTCTTCTAGCTCAGGGCGCCCTTCAGCAAAACGGCGGTAGAGCTCTTTCCATTTTTGTTCCATCTCCATGCACTTACCCTGTCTTCTCTCAAAGAAAGAATAGACTGATTGGGGAACATAGAAGTTTTCCTCTGGGAGGTTGAGGAGTTTTTTCACCTCTTCTACTTCTTCGACGCCAAGTGGAGAACCGTGCGCTGCATTGGTTCCTTCCTTGTGTGGAGAGCCTTTGCCAATGACAGTGTGCATCACAACAAAACAGGGGCGCTTTTGGTTTTCACGGATGTGGTTGAAGGTAGACTCCATCTGGTCAAAGTCATATCCATCTACTTCGTAGGTATCCCAGCCGTAAGCTTCGTAACGCTTCTTCGTATCTTCAGAACAACACTGAACAAGGTCTCCATCAAGACAAATTTTATTTGAGTCATAGATAACGACAAGATTATCGAGTTGGAGATGACCCGCTAGCGAGGACGCCTCTGAAGTAACCCCTTCCATAATGCAACCATCTCCTGCTAAACAGAAGACCTTGTTATCGAATAGGGGGAAATCTGCTGAGTTGAATTTAGTACTAAGCAGTTTGAGCCCCAAAGCTTGACCGACGGCGTTGGCAAGCCCCTGCCCAAGAGGTCCTGTAGTGGCCTCTACCCCGTCTGTCATGTGATATTCTGGGTGTCCAGGAGTCTTTGAGTGAAGCTGTCGGAAGCTCTTCACATCGTCCATTGAAAGATTGTAACCTGATAGGTGAAGCATCGAGTAGAGAAGCATGGATCCATGTCCAGCAGATAGGATAAAGCGATCTCGACCGAGCCATTTAGAGTTTTTCGGATTGTGACGCAGCTGTGTTCCCCATAAGTAGGCGGCAAATTCTGCACACCCCATAGGAAGACCTGGGTGGCCTGAGTTAGCTTTTTGCACAGCTTCCATAGAGAGCTGCCGAATTGTATTTGCTACTTTACCTAACTGCTTCTTAAGATCTTCGTCCATTGTTACCTCTGTTCAATCTGCGGAATTGGCCTCCATTCTCTGAACTATTGCAAAATCTTGCAAGGAAATTGCACAGGGCGTAAACTCGTGCCCCTATGTTATCACAAGAATTCCGTAGAAAATTTTTATCTTACTTTAAAGACAACGGACACACAATTGTCCCCTCTTCATCTGTAGTTCCCCATGATGACCCGACTCTTCTTTTCAATAATGCGGGGATGAACCAATTCAAAGATGTTTTTTTAGGAACGACTAAGCGAGACTACAAACGTGCGACAACAGCACAAAAATGCATCCGTGTTGGAGGCAAACACAACGACCTAGACAACGTAGGACACACTTCTCGCCACCTCACCTTTTTTGAAATGCTCGGCAATTTCTCCTTTGGCGACTATTTCAAGAAGGAATCAATTGCTTTTTCTTGGGAAGTCACAACAGAGATTTTTCAGTTCGACCCAAAGCATCTTTGGGTTACCGTTTTAGAATCAGACGACGAAGCCTTTGAACTGTGGCAAAAGCATGTCTCCGTAGACCGGATCGTCCGAATGGATGAGAAGGAAAACTTTTGGGCCATGGGAGACACGGGTCCTTGCGGGCCATGCTCTGAGCTCTACTACGACAAGGGTGACAAATATGGTAGCGCACCGAGCCCTCTAGAAGATGCAAGCGGCGAGCGTTATCTAGAGTTTTGGAACTTGGTCTTCATGCAAAACAACCGGGACCACAGTGGGAAGACATCTCCCCTACCCAACCAATCCGTTGACACCGGAGCTGGACTCGAGCGAGTGATCTCTTTAAAGCTTGGCGTCGATAATGTCTTCCACACCGATATCCTTCGCCATCTGATTGAACAAATCGAAAAAGTCACAGGGCGTAAATATGACCCTAATCACGCTGAGATTGCACCTGCGTTCCACGTCATTGCCGATCATGTCCGCTCTCTTGCTTTTGCGATTGCGGATGGGGCGCAACCAAGCAACATCGAGCGAGGTTATGTCCTACGCAAATTAGTCAGACGGGCAGTCCGCTATGGCAAAACCCTTCTTGGTGTGGAAGATCCCTTCCTTGCTAATATCCTCCCTGCACTTGTAGAAACTATGGGGGAGGACTATAGCGAAATCGCCACAGCTAAGGACCGAATTGCAGAGATCCTCACCCTTGAAGAAGAAGGGTTCATCCGCACCTTAAAACGGGGCGGAAATATTCTCAGCACGATTGTAGAACAAGCCATCGAAAGTCCTCAAAAGCAGATCAGTGGAGAAGCTGCCTTTAAACTAAAAGACACCTACGGCTTTCCTCTAGAGGAAATTTTGCTAATTGCAAAAGACTCTAATTTACAAGTCAATATCGACGCCTATCAACTCCTTGAAGAAAAAGCAAAAGAGCTCTCCCGCAGTGCCCGGTCTGTCCAAGGACAAGAGGCCGAAGAGAACTTATATGCTGACTTTGTTAAGCAACATGGCATTTCCTCATTTGTCGGCTACAGCGAAATGAAAATCGAGACCGAAATCGTTGCAATTGTCCAACAAGGCGAATTCGTAGAAAGCCTCTCAGAAGGATCTGAAGGATTGATTATCCTCAAAAAAACCCCTTTCTACGCAGAAAAAGGGGGACAAGTCACTGACGTTGGTGTGATCTCGAATACCAATGCTCGCCTGCGTGTTTCCCACTGTCAGTCCCCCTATCCTGACGTGATCGTCCATCGAGGAAAGCTCGAACTTGGATTTCTCAATGTAGGAGACAAAGTGACAGCTGCAATCGATGCACCCCGCCGTTTAAAAATTGCAGCGCACCACACAGCGACACACCTTCTTCATTGGGCCCTTCATCAAGTACTGGGAGAGCATATCAGGCAAGCCGGTTCTCTTGTCGATGCAGATAGACTTCGCTTTGACTTTAACCATCACAAGCCCCTTTCAGAAGAAGATCTTCAAGCTATCGAAGATCTTGTAAATGAAAAAATCCGAGAGAATCAAAGCGTTAACACGCATGAAATCTCATTCCAAGAAGCGCAAAACCAACCAGAGATCAAACAGTTCTTCGGAGAAAAATACGGCTCACATGTGCGCGTTGTCGACATCAACTATTCCAAAGAACTTTGCGGGGGCACACATGTCTACCATGTAGGAATGCTCGGTTATTTCCGCATTACAAAAGAGAGCAGCATAGCAGCTGGCGTACGCCGAATCGAAGCCTCTTGTGGAAAAGCTGCCGAAGAATTTGTTCGAAAAGAAGAAGGGCTCCTAGCACACTCTGCTACTCTTCTTAAAACACAACCTGCGAAGCTCTCAGAAAAAATCTCGCAACTATTAGATGAAACTACTGAGCTTAAAATCCAACTCCGTTCTTTAAAGCGCATCCAGCTCACCCAAGTTTCTGAAGAGCTTGTGCAAAAAGTAGAAAATTCTGTCTTAGCACAAATCGTTACAGTTGATCCTGAAGACTTAGGAGAACTAGCTGACATCTTAATCCAAAAAGTTAAAAGCGGTGTTATAGCTCTTGGCCTAAAGCTTCCCCAACGAGTGCAACTCGTGATTCGTGTCAGCCCCGATTTTGTCAAACGCGGTGTGGCAGCTGGCGCCCTTATCAAACAAGTCTCATCGCTCATCGGCGGAGGCGGCGGTGGCAAACCCGATGCAGCGCAGGCCGGAGGGAAAAACCCCGATGGCATCGAAGAGGCTCTTACCACGATCAAACAACTCATAAGTAAACAGTGACCATCAACTCGAAACTCCTCTTAAGCCCACAGCTCTCCCAGCTTTTTGAAGTGATCAAAACAGAACCCTCTATTGTAATGGAGGGGCTCTGGGACAGCCCAAAGGCAGCTCTCATCGCGCTTTTGGCAGAAGCTACTAACAAACAGATCCTCGTTATCTCATCTGGCAAAAGTGAAAACCGGATCGTTGACAGTCTCGATTACTTTGGCATCAACCAACTTTTCGAATTCCCTGCCTGGGAGACACTCCCAGGAGAGGAGATCCCTCCAAGTCCCGATATTGTGGGGCGCCGGTTTGAAATTCTATACCACCTCCTCCAAGAGAAAAAGCCACGCGTCATCCTTACTCCACTACAGGCCTGTTTACAAAAACTCCCCAGTCCACAAAAACTCAAGCCCAACTGCAATCTATGGAAAGTGGGAGAGGAAATCCCCTTTGATGTTCTCGACGAATTTTTGACAGACCTTGGCTATAGAAAAGAACCAGTTGTTGCCGACAAAGGACACTACGCACTCAGACGCGGGATCCTCGATATCTTTCCCCTTTCTTCCCCCGAACCATTCCGTATCGAGTTTTTCGGTGATGTAATCGAATCGATCCGCACCTTTGACCCCATTGGGCAAAAATCGATTGAAAAAGTAGAAAAGCTCTTCATCTGTCCTGCATCCGAACCCAAGCTCTTGGACGAAGAAAAAGAGCTCTCCACTCTGTTTGATTATTTGGGTGAAAATACCTTTGTCATCTTTGATGATCTCGTCCATCTCGAGGATCGCTACACAGCTCTAAAGGGGCTTCCTGGAAGTAGATCCCGCTTCTTCTCGACGATGGAAGAGCTTTTAAAAACAGCAACTAAGCACCAACACATTTTCTGGTCGACAGAGCAGCTCGAAGAGCTCTCTGAGGTCAACATACAAAAAAAACTAGGAAAGGATTTCTACAGCGGTAAAAATCCCTTCCAACCGCTTTCGTTTGAAGCGTTCGATCAATCTCTATCTTCTAAACGATGGCTCTCACCCTTCCACTTAATTCGCGACTTTTTCTCCCCTTCACAAGAGGCTAGTGCAACATCTGAAGAAGAGATCTTAGGCGGCATCCACCGCCTTTCTAAAACCCCTCTTAAACTCCATTTTGTCTCTGCAACAGAAGCTGAGGAGCACACTCTCCAACAAAAAATCCAAGACCAAGAGATCCAGCTTCCAGAGAACTCCCATTTTGAACGCGGCTATCTCTCAAGTGGCTTCGCCCTTCCCGATACCCAGCTTGCCATTCTTCCGATGACAGAGCTAACACAGCGGTTCCGAGTCCGAAGACAAAAATGGCGAGGTACCTATCACACGCCAGCTGCCGAGTTCCACGAACTCAAACCCGGCGACCTAGTGGTCCACTTCCACAACGGTATTGGTAAGTACCTCGGAGTGGAGAAAAGACAAAACCACTTAGGCAACGATGCTGAGTTCTTGGTCATTGAGTACTCTGGTAGCAGTAAACTCTTTGTTCCTATCGCATCCAGCTACCTAGTTTCGCGCTATATCGGCTCAAGAGAAGAGATGCCTACCCTACACCAACTAGGCACTCAGAAATGGCAAAAAGCGCGCCAGCAGGCGCAAAAAGCAATCATCGGCTATGCCGAGGAAATGCTTCGCCTCAATGCAGAAAGGGAGATCCAAGGAGGCTTTGTCTACCCTTCCGACTCCAACGAGCTCTTCAGCTTTGAAGATGATTTCCCCTTCGTTGAAACAGATGACCAGACAGCTGCTATTGCAGCGATGAAAGATGATATGCTCTCAGAAAGGGCGATGGACAGGCTAATCTGTGGAGATGTGGGATACGGGAAGACAGAGGTTGCCATGCGCGCTGCTTTCAAAGCGGTAGCTGACGGAAAAAAGCAAGTTGCCGTTCTCGTTCCTACGACCGTTTTATCTATGCAGCATTATGAGACCTTCTGCGCAAGGATGGCTGATTACCCAATCAGTATCGGCGTAATCTCCCGTTTCTTACCTGCGAAAAAAGTGCGTGAAAATCTAGAACTTGCCAAAGAGGGTAAACTCGATATCCTTATCGGAACGCACAGAATCGTCAGCCAAGATGTCTCTTTCAAGAATTTAGGACTCATCATAATCGACGAAGAACAGCGCTTTGGGGTAAGAGCAAAAGAACACCTAAAAAAACTAAAAATAGGGGTCGATTGTCTTACACTTTCAGCCACGCCTATTCCCCGCACCCTTTACCTTTCTCTTATTGGAGCACGCGATGTTTCACTCATCAATACTCCTCCCCAAGATCGCCTTCCAATCAAGTCCCTCATCATCGAGCGCAATTCAAATGTTATTCAAAATGCGATCCTACGAGAGCTATCTCGTGAAGGGCAAGTCTTCTTCATCCACAACCGAGTCGAAACCATCAATAAAGTGGCAGAAGAGCTTCAAAAACTCGTTCCTCAAGCACGCATAGTTGTAGGACATGGGCAGATGTCTGCTGATGAACTCGACCGGGTCTACCATCTTTTCAAGCAAGGAGAGGCCGATGTCCTCGTAGCGACAACGATTGTAGAGAGTGGGGTCGATATACCCAACGCCAATACAATCCTAATCGATCGCTCTGATCAGTTCGGCCTTGCAGATCTCTATCAATTGCGAGGACGAGTCGGACGCTGGAACCGCCCGGCTTACGCCTACTTCCTCGTCCCACAAAGACGAGAGCTCCATGAAATTGCAACCAAAAGGCTCCAAGCCCTTATCGAAGCCTCTGGGCACGGAGGGGGCATGAAAATTGCTATGCGCGATCTAGAAATTCGAGGTGCTGGCGATATCCTTGGGGTCAAGCAATCAGGGCAAGTCTCCTCAATTGGATTCCATCTCTACTGTAAGCTACTAAAGAGAACCATCGATGCGATGCGAAAAAAGAGTTCGCTTAGCTTTATCGAAACCAAAATGGAGTTTTCCTTCGATGCAAGACTGCCCGAAGACTACATCGGCGAGACCTCTCTTCGAATGGAGCTCTACCATCGCTTAGGAGAAGCTGCATCCGATGAAGAGGCAAAACAAATACTCACTGAAATGGAGGACCGATTTGGATCTCCTCCTCCCCAAGTAATCTGGCTCTACCACCTCACCTGCATTCGGATCTTCGCTTCGAAAAAAGGATACACCCTTCTTAAGTTTGAAAAATTCACATTTAAAGCAGAGCGGCAAAGAGGAAAAGAGACTTTTCGCACGACCCTTCCCATGCCAAAAGTCTCTTCTCCGGAAGAATTTGAAGCTGCTATCAAGGCAGTGCTTTAGCTATTAAAGAGAAGTTGAGCTGCTTTTCCTCCGACAGTAGTGACTGCAAGCGCTACAGCAAGAAAAGTAACCGCATTTGGATTATATAGTGAGAGTCCAGCAACCGTTGTTAATGAGCCAATAATTTCTGTGCGCTGAAATGAACCAGTAAATAGACGCTTTATTCCTAGCCCTGCTACAACACCTGTCATAGCTGGAAGCTCATCACCAGTCAGCCACATCACTGCAGCCAAAGTAGCTCCTCGAACGACCCCACCAATAATTCCTCTATCTTTATCTGAAAGACTTATACCTGATCCTGTAGCCATCCCTGCAAGAGGAATTGCTAATAGCTCAATACCCATAATTAACTCCTGCTATTATTACATAATTAAAACTATATATTAAAAAATAATTTTCGTCAATAATTAATTAGCAGCGTGTAGGCGTCAAATAGAAGTGTCCCCTTTCCGACAATTAGAAATGTCCCCTGTGGTAAAGAAAGATTTTTACCAAGGGGAGCTACAAAAAATGGAAAGGGTTATCACTATGAGTCACAAGGAGTTATCAAGATTGGAGGTGATGCACAAGTTGCAAAATCGATCCCTCAACCAATCACAAGCCGCTGATATTCTGAATATTAGCACAAGACAGATC
>JAJFME010000002.1 GCA_021772375.1 Chlamydiota bacterium
TGATGCAGAGTGGTCGAGACTAAGTCAACGTTCCAAGAAAAAGAAACCCAGCTGGAATCACCCTTGGAAACGAGGAGCGCGAAGACCCATTAAGCTAACAGTGTAAGCACTCAAATAGTAAGTCGGGGGACACTGTCCCCCCAGCACCCCCTGCCCCGCCTTCGTTGGCATATGCAATCTTGGTTTTTAGATCCCTAATGTGGGGGAGAGATCCCCCGCAAACACCCCCGTGATTTTTAAGAATATTTTTGATAAGATTAACGGGACAGAATCACTAACAATGTCTCCCCTTAGAAAAAAAGGGGACATTTCTAATTGTCCCGAATGGGGACATCTCTATTTGTGGCTAACATTTAAGAAATGTTTTTGTTTGTGGAGTGTTCGTCTGGGATAGAGATTCCTTGACTAAAGCTGTATTGTATCTGTGGGGTCTCTGTTTCTTTAAACAAAGCCTGGCTAATAAAAAATATTTGGATATTTCTGTAGATGTAAATATTGAAGTGATCAAGGATGAGCCAAAGGCCAAACGGCAGAAGACTGACTAGAGTAAGATTTTCATCCCATCGAAGGCCATTTGAGTGTGGCAGTGGATGTTGCACTCATCGAGGATATCTCGGTGAAGTTGGAGCTTTGCTAGGAGATCTTCGTCGGTGTGTCTGGGATCGTGGTGGGTGATGATCCACTCGGAAATCTCAGCGTATTTACAGAGTATTGCCGCATTGGAGATAGAGGAGTGGCCCCAGCCAACGCGGCGTTGATATTCAAGAGGGGTATACTGCGCTTCGTGGATCAGGACATCGCTATTTTTAAAGAAGTCGATGGTACTTTGATGGGACTTGATTAAGGGGTGGTCCTTTCCAATGGCGTTGGGGTTGCCGTGATAGCCTAGGAAGAGTTCGTTGTCTGTCGCATAACCGTAGGTTTTTCCAGCGACATGGATTTTAAAGCAGAGGGTGGCGCCAGGATGGTAGGCGTAGTGAGAGTCGATGGTGATATCTCCAATGGAGACGGGGTGACCATCGCGCAAATCATTGAAGGTAAGCTTGGCACGCATGTCTTCAAGGCGAACAGGGAAGTAGGCATAGGCAAGCATCTCTGTAAAGAGTTCTTTCGTGGATTTCTCAAAACCTACCGGAGACCAGAGCACTACCTGTACATCCTGATCGAAGACAGGGTCGAAGAAAGGGAAGCCTGTGATGTGATCCCAGTGGGTGTGGCTTAAGAAGAGGTGGACGGTTTTACACTTTGCAGTGTCAATCGTCTCTCCAAGTGGTCGCAGTCCCGTTCCAGCATCGATGATGATCATGTCTTCACCGTGGCGCACTTCTAGACAGCAGGTGTTACCGCCAAAGCGCATATACTCAGGACCTGAAACGGAGTTGGATCCGCGCGTTCCCCAAAATTTGATGTAGGAGTTCGGGTCAGGCTCTTTGGGGTGGTAGCTTTCGTTTTCTTCTTTTTTAAGAGAGCTTTCAGGAGTGAAAGACTCGGGCATAAGGTTCCCCTCAAAGAAGCGATCGAAGAGGATATAAAGGAAAGGGATTTCAAAGGGTTTGGTAAGGAAGTAGTCGACGCCCTCTTTAATAGCTGCGTGACAGTTTTGGATCATTGAGTTGGTGGAGGCTAGGATAACCCCTAGGCCTTCAGACTTAGGGTTGGCACGGATCCGTTTGAGAAGTTCGATACCATGGATCTCTGGAATAAGGAGGTCGATGTAGACAAGGTGGGGGGCAAACTCGTCAATTTTTCTGAGCACTTCTTCGCCAGTGTGCGCTTCTTCGAAGACATAGTGCTCATTACCTGGTGCAGAGCGCAAGGCCTCTATTAGCTGCTTGTCGGGGTCTGCAAGGAGGATTTTTTGCACGTTGCTATTCCTCGTCCTTTTGCGTGTTGACTAGGACTCTGCGGGGTCTTGCTCCCTCTTGAGGCCCAATCACTCCATTTGTTTCTAGTTCGTCCATGAGAGCCGCAGCTCTTGCATATCCAATCTTTAGTTTGCGTTGTAGGAACGTTGTCGATGCGGTTCCTGTTTCTACAACGATAGAGAGAGCGCTATCATACAAGCTGTCTTTGCTCTCGTCCTCGACACCAGTTAAGGTACTAAGGTCTTCTTTTGGCATCGTATCAAATGAGGGAATTAAGTACTTGGGTGGAGCTTGATTACAGATAAAAGAGATCACTTCGTTGATCTCATCATCACTGATATAGGTCCCTTGTGCACGAGTAAGGTGGGAAGTGCCAGGAGGTAAGAAGAGCATGTCTCCATTGCCAAGGAGACTCTCTGCACCACTATCATCCAAAATAATCTGCGAGTTGATTCGAGAGGCTACTTTGAATGCAATCCGTGTTGGGAAGTTGGCTTTGATTAGACCTGTGATCACTTCACGAGAGGGGCGCTGGGTAGCTAAGATCATGTGGATTCCAACGGCTCTAGCCATCTGTGCGATACGGGCAATTGGAGTCTCTAGATCGGAGCTAGACGCCATCATGAGATCGGCAAACTCATCGATAATAGCAACGAGTTTAGGCATGGTCTCTGGGATGGGCATATCGAGGGATTCTTCGAACTCGGCATTGCGTTTACGCATATTAAAGGCTGTGATATTGCGAAGACCTAATTGTTTAAGGATTTCATAGCGTAGTTGCATCTCTTTAACGAGCCAAGTAAGGGCTGCGTAGGCACCGTGTGCTTCTGTGATGACAGGAGCGATCATGTGGGGGAGGTTGGTATAGCCTGAGAGCTCTACCTTTTTCGGATCGACCATAAGGAGTTTGACTTCGTCTGGTTTAGCATTCATCACAATAGACATGACGATGGTGTTGATACAAACAGACTTTCCAGAACCTGTTGCGCCTGCAATGATACAGTGGGGCATTTTTGCAAGATCACTCATGACTATTTCGCCACTGACGGTTTTTCCAAGGAGAATGGGGATCTGTGCTTTTTGTTTTTTCTGTTGATAGTGTTGTAGAAGCTCTCTAAAGCCCACTTCTTGTGGGATGAGAGAGGGAACTTCAATACCAACCGCAGCTTTCCCTGGGATAGGCGCAATAATTCGGATCGATTTGGCTTGTAGATTCAGAGCGATGTCATTTTCAAGTGCTTTGATTTTTTGCACCTTCACTCCAACGGAAGGAAGTACCTCAAAAGAGGTAATAGTAGGCCCGCAGTTGATTTCTCCAACTTTAGCTTCAATGCCAAAGCTAAGAAGGGTTTCTTCTAAAAGTTCGGCTTGTCTGCGAAGGTCTTTTTTTAGAACAGATTGATCTATTTTTTTGGGAACCCTCAGCATCGTAGCTGGTGGAAGCTTGAAGTGGGCACAATCTCCGTTAAATACTCTTTGGGCTTTGATAGCTATCGCACGCTTTATCTCGACTGGATTTGATGTGGTCTTTCTCTTTTTAGGTTTTGGAGTAGGCGGAGGGGCTAGCTCTTCTTCTTCTTCAAGTTGAGGTGGGAAGATGGGCTGAGGCATATTTCTAGATAGAGTCTCTTCGATCTCTTCAGGAGTGTGAAGAGGTTTTTTTGGCCGTCTTTTTGGAAGAAGGGCTTTTCTAAAAAGACCAAAGAACCAACGAAGAACTTGTTTACCCGTTTCCCAAACAGTAAGGGCTTTTGTTTCTGTGAGGAGCATGGTTGAGACAATGGCCATAATGGAAAAGGTGATGCCGATCCCTACATTGCTTAGGAGGTGTTTGAGATTAAAGGTAGGAAGATCGCAGTAGAGGTAGTAAAGAGGGATGCCTCCAAGATTATGGCGGACGTGCATCTGGGGATAGGGGAGGTTAATAACGATGGTCTCAACAGCTACTTTTTGAGATAAGATTTCAGGGAAAGGGGCCTTTGTTTCTGCGATCAGATTCAGTAGGACACAAGAGCTAAGTAAGAGTCCTGCAAAGTAGAAGTTTTTTGCTTTGCTGTGTTCAACCTGGCCACGACTCAAGTATTTAAACCCAATGTAGCTGAGGTAGAACATCAAAAGAAAGCTTGCCAAACCGAAAAGATAGGTAAGGCCAAGGGCCACACCATACCCAACGAGCCCGAGCCAATTGTCTCTTGGAGCTGCCGGATGGAAGCTGAAAAGAGATAGAAGCATTACAAGGGAAATTCCAATAAGGACAAGCCCTTTGGCTTCGGGGTGGTTCTGTAGGAAGGATTTTTTTTCTTTTGTTTTTTTCATCGGTATACAAATAGGTAAAAGTTAGCAAGTATTCCCAGTAGCATGCAGTACCAGGCAAAGAGTGTTAAGTTCCCTTTTTCAAGAAGGGCAATAGCAAAGCGGATCACGAGGAGCCCTGTCACAAATGCAGCTGCAAAACCAACAAGGCAGTTAAGACTCAAAAGTTGGGAGAGTTCCCCTCCTTTTAAGAGGCTGCGTACTTCAACAACATTGCCTCCTACGATCGTAGGAACAGCAAGCAAAAAGGAAAAACGGACAGCCTCTTTTGGAGGCCAACCAAGGACTTGAGCACAAGAAATAGTGGAGGCGCTTCGGGAAATTCCAGGGATCAGTGCGGCCGATTGCATTGCTCCGATGAGTAGGACGTCGCGTACAGGTCTGTGTTTTCCTTTCACACGTACTTTTTGCCCAAGAAGAAGAATACCGCCTGTGATCATGAGAAAAATACCAAGATATCTTGGGTCAGAGACAAGTTCACGTAAAGGAGCTAATAGAAAGTAGCCTGGGACTAGTGGAATCAGTGCTACAAAAAGGTAGAAGAGCTTCATCTTGTCTTTTGAAAATAGGCGTTGGATTTCGCTTTTAAAAAACCAGATAAGAGCAAGAAGAGAGCCAAGGTGACAGGCAAGATCAAAGATGACTGGGATTTCACGGACGTTGAAAAAGAGCTTGGCGAGTTTCAAGTGAGCGGAAGAGCTGACTGGGAAGAACTCGGTGAGTCCTTGGACGAAGCCGAGTAAAAGTGCAAGCAGCTGCGACATAACTTCCCCTCCAAATTATCTAGGTAACATAATTTGCTTTAGAAATCAAAGCTTCCACCGAAGGAAAGACCCATAAGAGCAAGAGCCGTGTTTTCCTCTCGGAAGATCCCTTTACCTAACTGCCCTTGATAGTGAGGAAACTTATTCAAATCGCTCCAATGGTTGTATTCCCACTGGATATGAAGTCCCAAACGAAAACGATTACAGCAAAGGTGCTTGCTCCAGTTTACCCCGATGATTCCTTGGAGGGCTGTGACACCCATATTGAATTCATCTTTTGTGTCGGCGATGATTTGAGGTTTAGTTGACTCGAAAGTTTCTGTTTCGACAAAGGCTGATTTAAAAGTTCCGTAGAGAAGAGCTAGAGAGACTTTTCCGTAAAAATCAAGACCTGTTCCATTTGTAAAATGGAGGTCAAACCCACTACGCAGTCCAGCCCCAGAGAAGTCAGAGCTAGGTGTTAAAAATGCTCCAAACTCGATGTTGTTTTTTGGTTCAAACTCGTAGAAAAGGCCAAGAGATTGGTCGATCCACGAAGCGCGGATACCAAAATGGGGGCGGAATGCAAGGCTTTTTCCAATCCAAAAAGCGCGTCCAAATTCCATGTCAAATACATCGTATTTTAAATCCCACTTGGCATCTGCAGCAAAAAGACGTGCACTTTCTACATTATCGGGATAGGCCCATAAATTTTGAGCTGGGAGATCAATGAGATCGATCTCTTCACTCGTGTTGGTGTGGTAGGAGGTCCAATAGACAAAGGTATCCCAGTAATCGCAAGGGGAAGTATAGCAAAGGCCTACTCGCCATCCAAAATCCCATGAAGGTTCAATTCGTTGCATTTCTCCTTGGAAATTAAACCGATCAGCTGCAGGAGGAAGGGGGGAGGTGTCTCTCAAGCCGACATTGGACGTTGCATACACTAAATGGTGTTCACGGGCTACCCAGTAGAGTCCTTCTGCAAATACTGATACTCCAAATCCATCACAGAGACAGACAAGCCCTGGAGTGTAAGACTCACAGAGAGAAGTTGTATCATCTGTTGCATGGATGAGTAAGGGAGCTGTAGCCAAGAGCGCTAAGTGTTTAGAAATCAAAACGAGCTCCAAAACTGATGCCTTGTAGGGAGAGGTTTCCATTCTCCTGGTAAACATTTCCTGTACTCAATGCACCCTGGAAGTGGTTCATTTGGTTGAGTTGGAACCACATGTTCTGTTCCCATGCAAGATGGACGCCAAATCGGTATCTGTCACAGCAGTAAGAACGGTTCCACTGAAGCCCCAAAGCTAGCTGTAGGCTCGATAGCCCCATGTGGAATGAGTCTTCAGAGCTTGCAATGACAAGATCCTGTACAGTTAAACCTGTTGTACTCTCTTTGAAATCGGTATCAAAAGAGCCGTAGAGAAGAGAATAGCTTGCTAGACCAAAAAGGCTGACGTCCCAACAGAAATCAAAGCGTCCGTCTAGACCAAAGCGAAAACCTGCTCCAGAGAAATCTGAAGTGGCTTTGAGGTCTAGGGAAAGAGGCCCTTGGCTTTGAGTATCTTCTGGTAAAATAACATCTGCAAATGTTTGGAAGGTTTGGTCTGTCCATGCGGCTCGGATCCCAAGGAAAGGTCTGAGACAGAAGCAACGTCCAGCTCCAAAACCGCGTCCAAGTTCTAAATCAAAGGTGTCATATTTCAAGTCCCAGTCGGCTTTGATTGTTGAAGCATTATTTGAAGAAGCGACGTCGCTGTGTCCCCAAAGATTAAGTAAGACGCCCGTGGATGTCTTCTTTTCACTTGTGCGATAGTCTGTCCAGGTAGCTTTTGCATCCCACTCATCGTAGCAGAAGTTGTAGCCAAGCCCAATTCTAAATCCCCAATCCCAACTCGGTTCGACTCTTTGCAGATTGCCTTTGAAGTTGAAAGAGCTTGGATCAGGAGGCACAGCTTCTGTTGTGACGTTAGGTCCGCTGCTACCAGATTGCGCGTAGACAAGCCCGTTTTCTTTTGCAATCCACCATAGCCCTTCGGCTGTGAAATAGACGTCCCATCCGCAAGTTACATCGAAACGACAAGAGGGATAAACAAGCTCACAGCATTCTGTGGGAGGTGCTTTTGGTGTTTTTTTTGGTTCAATCTTCTGTGCAGCAAATAGTGGCAAAGCACAAGTAAGAGAGATGAGTAAGAGTGGTTTTTTCATTTTGATCCTAATTCTGACGACCTTGCGCCGGATCATAAAGAAGGGGATATTTAAAGCAAAGAATAAATTTGCGCGCACAAGGGAAATTCTCGAAAGCGGACTTTCGAAAAAGAAAAATGGGGCGATCGACGGGTCTCGAACCCGCGACCTCCGGAATCACAATCCAGCGCTCTAACCAACTGAGCTACGACCGCCACGGTAGATAAACAAGGAATGATTCTACCCGGTTTGCTCCCTTTTGGTCAATCCAACGAATCCAACCACTGAAATAATGCCAATAAGCAAGGGGAAAGGAAAGGTGTGAACAAAAATTTTATAGTTGAGTGTTTCTGGAGCTGTTGCAATGAGTTGCAGGAGCCAGCTAGTGTATTTTGTATTGAGAATTAAGAGGGGAGGAAAGAGGACTCCTAGTGGAAGAAGAAGAAGGGAGACACTCAAAAATGGGGGGAGGACTAGATTATAGGGGATACTAATCAATGGGAAGAAGTGGAAGGTAAATAGTAGGGCTGGGAGTGTTGTTGCATAGACAGATAAGTTTAGGGCAAGGGCTTGTCGAATTGATGAGGAGAAGAGGTAGCCATGCTGATCAAAAAAGGAAAGTTTCCGAATTTCCATTGGATCTCTTTTGGGGAGAAGGGGGCTTAAGAGGCGATTGAAGTCGGAATAGAAAAGAAGGATGCCTAACGTAGCGAGGAAGCTGAGCTGACACCCAACATTTGTGATGGCAAGTGGATCAATAATGAGCTCGACGAGAAGAGCTACTCCCAAGAGATTACACACGTCTACTTTGCGTTTTAAAATGAGCCCTAAAACATATAGGCTAATCATGACGAATGCACGTAAGATAGAGGGCGTCGATCCTAAGAAAATAAAATAGAGGGAAAGGGCGAAGAGAAGGCTAGGATAGGCAATTTGTGGAGGTAGAACACGTGCTAACAGGAAGCCGATTAAGCCTGCTAGAAGAGCAAAGTGGAAACCTGAAATGGCAAGGATATGGCCAAGGCCGAGTTTTTGAAACTCCATTGCAAGAAGCCTGTCATCGACATCTCCTGTTGCCATAGAAGCGAAGAAGTGGCCCACTTTTTTGTCTTTGATTTTATGATGGAAGTAGCTGCGCAGGCGTTCTTTATTGGTAAAACGCCAGCGAGCTAGAGAAAGAGGCTCGTCTAATTTTTTCCAATAAGAGTCTGTTTCTGGTTTAAAGACATATCCCCCTTTTTTTTGTAGAGTGCCTGTAAGGAGCCATTTTGTTCCTTCTTTGGGGAGTTTTTTCTGGAAAATTACACAAGGGATATGGGAATAGAATTTGTCTCCACTTTTAAAGCTTGTGAACGTCCCTTTAAGGGCAAGGGATTTACTGAAAGGGGACTGGTAGGGGGCGATGGATTGGAGGGTGAAGACTCCTTGTCCTTCGACCTCTTCTATATCGAGCGAGGGATATCTGATCAGGGTAAACATTGCGCCTGCTATAAGAAATACCCAGCCTTGGAGCTTTCTCTTAGATAGGAGAGCTAGTAGGACAAGTGGGACAATGTAAATCCAGTGGGGATGAAGAGTAAGGGCGCATCCAATACAGAAGTGGAGCGCCCAGAGAAGAATGGGAGCTTTCACTCGGACTGCTTCGGGAGATCTGTGTCCACGGAGCGGTAGACAAGGCGCACCCCTCGCTGCCCTGTCATGAAGCAGTAGAACCACTCGACCATCACACCAAATCTGTTACGGAATCCGATGAGATAAACTATGTGAATCAAACACCAGGCTGCCCAAGCGAGAAATCCTGAAAATTGTAACTTACCCATCACTGCAACAGCTTTTTTTGTTCCAATGGTGGCCATACTTCCCTTATCTAAATACTTGAAGGGGGCTCTTTTTTCTTTTGGGATGTTTTTTCGGATAAGTTTTGCAACGTATCCAGCTTGTTGGATTGCTGTAGGAGCAATTCCTGGGAGGGGTTTATCATTTTTCCCCATAGCAAGAGATGCATCACCAATGACAAATAGTTCTGGGTGATCTGGAATTGACATATCGGGCTCTACAATCACTCGGCCGGCTCTGTCGAGCGGGACGTCGAGAGTTTTTAGAAGGGGAGAGGCCTGGTTGCCTGCAGCCCAGACAACATTCACGCAAGGAATGAATGTATCTTCGATTTGCACTCCTTCAGCACTGATATCGGTTACTTTCTTTTCTGTAATAACGTGAACACCCATTTTCTCGAGGTCTTTCTGTGCTTTGAGAGAGAGTTTTTTCGGATACATGGAAAGAATATTAGGGAGTGCTTCCACAAGGTAGATTTTGGACTTTTCCGGCTTGATTCGGCGGAAGTTTTTAAACATCGTTTTATGCGCAATCTCTGCAATTGCACCTGCCATTTCCACACCAGTGGGGCCACCTCCAATAACAACAAAGTTGAGGTATTTCTCTGCATCGGAGATTCGATCCATCCGCTCTGCTTTTTCAAAGGAGATGAGAACTTGTTCTCTGATTTTAAGGGCGTCTTGCATGGTTTTAAGCCCGGGAGCAAAAGGCTCCCACTGATCATTGCCAAAGTAGGAATGGCGTGCACCTGTTGCAACGACTAGGCAGTCGTATTCAATGACATCGCCATTCTGTAGAGTGATTTTTTTGTCGTTTTTGTCGATACTTGCTACTTCCCCCATGATGACAGAGGCATTTTTCTGATTGCGTAAAATTTCTCGGATAGGGGTTCCGATTTCTCCGGGAGAGAGACCAGCTGTTGCTACCTGATATAGCAAAGGTTGGAAGAGATGGTGATTAGTCTTGTCGATGAGAAGAACTTCTACTTGCGCCTTTCTCAGAGATTTAGCGACATTTAATCCACCAAATCCTCCACCTATGATAACAACCTTTGTATATGGCATTGCGTAATGATTTCCCTTTTAAAAAACGGTATTTTACCCTAAAGTTGCACCAACAAGAATTTTTTGTCACCCATCTTGGAGATAATGAAGCTATCACAAACTGTCAAAGTAAAGAATGCGCAAGGACTCCACGCTCGTCCTGCTAGTGTGATTGCCCGTCTTCTGCAAAAGCGTCAATCCAAAGTCTTC
This sequence comes from Chlamydiota bacterium, assembly GCA_021772375.1. GTDB lineage: Bacteria > Chlamydiota > Chlamydiia > Chlamydiales > Rhabdochlamydiaceae > Sacchariniichlamydia. The sequence goes on from JAJFME010000002.1 coordinate 10,198, forward strand.
TTTAGTCATCATACAGAGACTATTAATGCTCGTAGCATCATGAACCTGCTCATGCTTGGAGCACACAAAGATGCAGAGATCCTCATCAATGTTGAGGGAGATGACGCACAAGAAACGATGGATAGTCTCATTGACGCATTCGAAGATCAGTTCGGAGAGACCGCTAATGAGATCTGACTCTCAAAAAGAGATCCGCTTCCAGGGGGCTCCTGTTAGCGAGGGGATTGCTATTGGTTCTGCATTCTTTCTCAAGCCCATTGAAGAAGATATCCCCGATTTTGAGATTTCTTTTACAGAAGTTGATGCTGAAGTTGCTAGATATCGCAAGGCCCTTTTCTCCAGTAAAGAAGATCTCCATCGTCTCCGTCAAGATCTCTCAATGGAAGGTTCTGAAGAGGCCGTTAGCACGATAGAAACTCATATTCAGATGCTTGACGATCCGATGATCACTACCCACATGGAGGGAAAAATTCGACAGATGATGCGTAATACAGAATCTGTTTTTCACTCGGTGATCAACGACTATGAAGATCGTTTTTCAGAGAGAACGGATCAGTTCTTTCAAGAGAGACTGGTTGATGTACAAGATGTCTCAAAGAGGATCCTTGGCCATTTACGTGAAAAGCAAAATGCGCAACTCTTAGAAATTCCAACTGGTTCTATTGTTTTCTCAGAAGAGATAGCCCCTTCTTATACGGCAGACGCACATGTGGGGCAAATCGGTGCTTTTGTAACCAATAGTGGGGGCGGGAATTCTCATGCGGCGCTTATCGCTCGCTCAAAAGGGATCCCTTACATTGCAAATATTGAAGTGTCAGAAGTAGAGGCTCTTAATTTTGAGAGAATCATTGTTGATGGGTACGAAGGGCTTGTCATCTTAGATCCAACACAGGAGACCATAGAGCACTACAAAGAGAGACAGGCGCAAGTGGCCACTCGTTACCAGCTATTTTTGGAAGAGGATCACCTTCAAGCTGAAACTCTTGATGGTTGCAAGGCTAGACTCTCTGTTAATGTGGGTAATCCCAGCGACTTGGAAGCTTTCCCCTATCAACACGATGGAGTGGGACTATTTCGTACAGAATATCTCTTTCTTCAAACAGAAGAATTTTACCCTTCAGAACGGTATCAAGAAGAGGCCTACCGTATCCTAATTGATAAGATGGAAGGGCGTCCTGTTGTGATTCGTGCATTCGATCTTGGTGGAGATAAGCATCCGAGTCTCTTTCTCGCTCATAAGCGCGAGCCGAATCCAGTGCTAGGTAATCGTGGGATTCGTTTTTTGCTTCGTAATGAAGAACTTTTTAAGACACAGCTGCGCGCGATTTTTAGAGCCTCTATTGGTGCTGACGTGCGTCTTCTCCTTCCTTTGATTTCAGATATAAATGAGCTTCATGCTGCAAAAGCAATTATACAAGAAGTTCGAGAGGATCTGCAAAAAACCCATCTAGATGTTCCAACACTCCCCATCGGATGCATGATTGAAGTGCCTTCAGCTGTTATGATATGTGATGGGCTTATAGAGCACTGCGACTTCCTTTCTCTTGGAACAAATGATCTTGTTCAGTACACCCTTGGCGTTGACAGAGGGAACCCATCAATGAGTGATCTCTTTTATCCTGCCCACCCAAGTGTACTCAGAATGATTAAGATGGTTGTGATAGAAGCGACAAGAACTAAGACTTCTCTTTGCATCTGCGGGGAGATCGCTTCGAATAGTTTCTTTACCCCGCTTCTTTTAGGCTTGGGGCTGACTGATTTCTCTCTTTCTCCACGCTACTTGCCACAAGTAAAACAGACAATTCGTAAGTGGAATCTCAAAAAAGCCAAAGCCCTTGCTGAAGAAATCCTTAAAATGACAGATCCAAAAAAGATCTCAGAGTTTCTCACTAAAGCTCAGAGAAAATAGCTTAAGCGATAAGCCATCCCCTTACTTTTTCTGCTCCTAGCATTCCACATGTGGTTGAGGCATTGAGTCCCGCATGCATCGCAATCGGTTGCCAAAGGTCCTGCGTCTTTTCTTTTGCTGTTCCAAATAGAGCGCCAGCTAGACCTGTTCCAACAATTACCAGACGGTTTTCTGAATTCTTAGGATGGTAGTGAGCAAGCCCAAAAAGAGAGGCTTGCGCAATGATCCGAATACTTTTGTGTATTAGGGTGTTTTCATTGCTTTTGAAAAGGGCTGCTTGGATATCTCTGATTTTTTCTTGTAGAAACCCTCTGAACAAGATCTCCTCAATGATAGGGGCTATAATGCAAGCTTGCGCTAATAGAAGAGCAAGTTCGGAGAGGCTTGAGTAGTCAAGCATCCGTTCGAGGACGAATTGGCCTGAGGCTGTGGGAACAAAGAGAGTATAAACGAATAAAAGAAGGAGGCGCGCTCCTAAAGCAAGCCAAAATTTCTTGTTTCCTGTGAGGTCTTTAAAAGCGTGTTCGAGAGTGAACCAACTATTTTCCTCCGAAGGAGGGAAGATATAAGAGAGCGTAAGGTTGGCGACCATCGCGATTGTTGCAATTAAAGGGGATGCGAGAAAGCAGGTAGAAATCCCAATTAATGCGGTCTTTTCGAGAGTATTCTTTGAAAAAGGGAAAACCTTTAGAGCATCACGAGCAATGGCTACCATAGAATTGGACGTACTCTATTAGAGAGAGAAAGGCATTGAGCCCATCATATTGCCGAGATCGCCCTCTTCGCCCTCGAGTTGGGAGGCAGCGTTTTCATAGGCAGCACGGATGAGATCTTCTAGACCTTCAATATCTTCTGGATCGACGCAGTCGGGTTTAATCTTGATTTCACGCATATTGCGATCGCCGTCGAGAGTGATGGTAACGAGACCATTTCCACTTTCTCCAGTAACTCGCTTTTTTTGTTGTTCCTCACGCATCTGTGCATATTGTTCTTGCATAGCACGCGCTTGTTTTTTCATTTTGGAAAATCCGCTTCCCATTTTTAACTCCTATTAACCGATCCCTCAAGCTCAACCGCAGCAAATCGTACAAGTGTCTCGTATTTGCTTGGGTTCTCTTCATTGGGTACGGGCTGTTCTATGTTTTTAGCCACCTCTCCTGATGGAGGAGAGGGGGCTTTTGTGACTTTGGGTGTTTCTACTTTTGGAAGAGGTGTAGGCTCTTCCTCTTTGGGTACAGTTACTTGTTTAGCGGGAGCCAGCTTAGGCTCTTTGATGGGTATTACTACTTGCTCAATAGGGGCTGGCTCTTCAACTTGGAACTCTTTTATTGGGGAGGGGGTACCTGTTTTTAATCGCGTCTCTAGATCAATCAGACGCTGCACTAGGGAGTCAAGAGGGATCTTATGAGAGCTACGTACGAGATCAAAAAGGAGCATTTCAAGGTGAATTTTCTTGAAGGGTGTTTTGAGCATGTGCTGCTGCCATCCAATCAGTTTATCAAGGATAGCAAGACAGTGCTCTTTGCTGTAGCTATATTTTTTGTAAGCCTCTTCTGCAGGAGTACCAAGCTGGACCAATAGATAGGTGCGGAAATGCTCGAGTAGGCTGTCGATACACGCTCCGAGGTCTTTACCCGATTCATAGAGCTTTGTAGCAAGTGCAGCTGCGCTGTCTAAGTTTTGTGTTTGGATCGACTCATCGAGCTCGAAAAGGAATTCATTTGTGATGAGACCAAAGACTTCACGGGTGAGATCTAAGGTGATGGGAGTTTGTCCGAAGCAGATGAGTTGATCGAAAAGGGATTCTGCATCGCGTAAGGAACCTTCTGAAAGGCGAGACACTTGGACAAGGGCAGCTTCTTCTACTTCTATATTGAGTTCTTTGCTAATCCGTTGCAGCTTTCCAACAAGGGCTTTTTCAGGAATTCTAGTAAGATTAAATCTTTGACACCTACTGAGTATGGTCTGAGGGATTTTATGGGGCTCGGTCGTTGCAAAGAAGAATTTTACGTTTTTTGGTGGCTCTTCAACCGTTTTTAAGAGAGCGTTAAATGCCTCTTTTGTGAGCATGTGCACTTCGTCAATGAGGTAGATTTTATAAAGTGCACTGTTGGGGGCGTAGCCAACTGTCTCATTGAGTTGGCGGATATCATCGATCCCGCGGTTAGAAGCTCCGTCAATCTCGATTACATCAAGGCTACGCCCTTCCGCAATCTCTAGACAGCTAGCACAGGCATTACAGGGCTCATGTTCTTCAGTTGGCTTTGCACAGTTAAGAGCTTTAGCAAATAAGCGGGCGAGGGTTGTTTTTCCACAACCACGTGCTCCACAGAAAAGATAAGCCTGCCCCAGCCGCTCTTGACTAAGAGCATTCTTCAATGTCGTGACGATAGCCTCGTGGCCTGCCACCTCGGAGAACCGCTTAGGGCGGAATTTTCTAGGAATGATTTGATATTTTTCCATACTAAGTTTAAGTATAAAGGAATAGATCTTTTTTCCACAGGTCTGCTATCCTACGCACCCCGTAAGGGGTTTGAAATCAGGGTTATGAAGGAAAAATCAAAAGACGATCAAAAAAATCTTCATTGGAAAGATTGGCTCGGAGACGGTTATTTTGCTCAACGTCTTACTGTAGCGATTCTTTTTTTTCTTGCGCTAGCGCTCTTTCTTCACTTTCGTGAAGTGCGTATGGAGGTCCTCGAACAGGGGACTATTGCAGATCGCTATATCATCGCACAGGTGGATTTTGAATTCCCCGACGAAGAGGCTACTCTAGTCATCAAACAACAATCTGTTCGGGACGTGGGTGCTATCTATCGGATAGGGGACAAGCAACTGCATCAAATTCGTCTAGATTTTGAGAGCTATTTGCTGACAAGACAAGATTGGCGAGAGAAACTTAAGCAGACTACTTTTGATGAGTTGTATAAGGGGGCAGACGCTCTAGAAGGAGCTCTTTCTAGTGCACATTTTACGAATTCACGCACCTTGCAGAAGATGAAAGACTTCGGAGTGTATACCGAAGACTACTATCTGTTCACTCCAGAAAATATACAAGAGCCCACCGTGCTTCCTAAGTCTTTCTGGAAGCAGATTCGAGAGAAGGTTTTTGTAGCAGGTAATTATCACTCCGAGACAGCCAACTTCATCTTGGATGCCTTTAAGAACCAGTCCTGGGTTTTAAAACCAGATGGGGCTGCAGAGCGGACTCTTCGACAAGTTGTACAAGAAAAGATTCCTGACCAATATACACAAGTAAGTGCTGGGCAGCACATTATTGATCCGGGTGAGCGTGTTACAGGACGTCATCTTTCTATGCTTCAAGCCATGAAGGACTCGATTGCAAAGGAGAGGAACCTCCTAGCACCTCGTACGATTTTTGGAAGCCTTCTTCTCTCCCTTCTATTTACAAGCTTGAGCGTTGTCTACTTCCGCATTAACCACGCCAAAATTCTTGATGCTATACAGAAGATGACATTGCTTGTGACAATTGTCATTCTGACTCTTCTATTTTCGAAATTTTCCGAATACCTTCTCGTTAACAAAGCGACCTATCTGATCGATATCTTCCGTTACCCGATCATTGTCCCATTTGCCTCGATTTTGATCTTTGTCCTCGTAGGCACAGAGGTGGCACTTTTTGCATCGGCCTTCTTGTCTATTGTGATTGGAGTGACACTGGCAATCGATCATGACCGCTTCCTTATTATCAATTTGATCGCTTCTTGGGTCACGATCCTCTTTGCTCGCAATATGAATAAGCGGAAAGAGGTCTTTACAGTTCTGTCCAAAGTATGGCTTGTTTGTGTTCCTGTCATCATTGCATTCAACTTAGCGCAGAATGTTTTTGTCTCAGCCCATTTACTAGAAGACCTTTTAAGCTCCCTGATCTTTATTACAGTAATCGCTGTGCTTGTCATTGGGCTTCTTCCACTTCTTGAGTCCATATTCCATGTGATGACCGATATGACCCTAATGGAATACATGGATCCCAACAATGAACTGCTAAGGCGCCTTAGTGTCGAAGCTCCGGGTACCTATCAACACTGCCTTGTTGTGGGGAATCTTGCAGAGTCTGCTGCTAGAGCAATTGGTGCTAATGGTCTTTTTTGTAGAGTGGCAACTCTCTACCATGACATAGGAAAACTCTTTAACCCCCATTACTTCACAGAGAATCAACTAGGGGGCTTCAATATCCATCAGCTCTTGACCCCATTGGAGTCGACTCAGGTAATCATTGCCCATGTCCCAGAAGGAGAGGCTCTTGCTCGCAAACATCGTCTTCCTCAAAGTTTTATCGATATCATTCGCGAGCACCACGGGACAACTCTTGTCTACTATTTCTACCACAAGCAACTCGAGCAAATGGGGGGAGAAGAAGACAAAGTCGATGAGAAGCTTTTCCGCTACCCAGGGCCTAAGCCTCATACAAAAGAATCTGTGATTATCATGCTTGCAGATACCATTGAAGCTGCTTCTCGCTCTCTTGATGAGATCACCGAAGAAGCACTCAATGCCATGGTTGATAAGCTTGTAAAAGACAAAGCAGAAGACAATCAACTCGACGATTGCCAGCTCACTTTTGAAGAGCTGGGTATAGTGAAAAAGACCCTTGTAAAAACCCTTGCTATTACAGGGCATTTACGCGTCAAATACCCTGAGAAAAAGAAGAAGGACGAAGCTTAGACTGTCGCTTTAAGTGATTCTTGAATCTTTGCAATTCGATCTGTTTCAGATAAGCCAAATAGATAACGTGTCATCCGTTCGACTATGTTCCCTTTTTTCTGGGTCTCAAGAGTTGCAATAACCCTCATTCTAGAATCCTCAGAGCTATGATTATTTGCAAAGGCATCAGCTGTTACTTCCGCTGTATGGCAAGACTTTATATGGCAAGCAGCTGTTGCCATCATCACAAGCCCAAGAGAAGTCAAGATAGAGGGGCGAAGGAGAATAGTAGAGAGGCAAGCAGCCGCCCAACTTGTCAGCATATTTCGTGCATAGAGACTTTCTAAATCACCGCGCAAGAAGAAGGATACTTCTCGAGCTGTGAACCATTCTAAAGCAGATTCCTCCACTTCTGGGTCTACTCCAACATAGAATTTTGATGTCCCAAATCCCTTCCCTATCGAATGAAGGGGGGTATCGGAACGCATTGTGACAACTTTGAAGCGATGCTCAACAAGCTTTGCAATATCTTTTTCTTCTTCAGAATAGGGAAGCTCTGCAATTGATTCCTGGATTAGTCCACTAAAAGGTTTTCCCTCTCTTGACTCTTCTGTAAGAATATTTCGGGCAACCTCTTTGACTTTTGATTCATGGGGGCTTGGTTTGGCACTCTCATGCTGACTGTAGGCATGGGGGTGTGAGAGGCTCCAGAAGTTGTAAGTCTGCAATAGGGGAACAAAAAAGGGGATTACGCCCAGTGGAACAAAGGTCATTGATTTTTCTCCAGTTTTTAGCCGAAACATAGTCGCGAAATCTCAGATTTTTGAATACTAAAGAAAAAAATAGATCCTTGTGTCCATTTGGACCTAAAAACAGACGTTTTAGGAGGTCGGATTTGGGCTGTTTTTGTAAGTCATTGATTTTCAGTATGTGGAAAATCAACTCGCCGCACCAAATCGCATTTTGTTGTTTTAGTGCGCCGTTTTCAACTTCCAAAACGCCGCACCAAATCGTATTTTGTTGATTTGGTGCGGCGTAATCTATGTTTTCAAGAAGTAGAGGGCTGCCCCTGAATGAATCAGGCAGATCCCAAAAGGGTTTTCAATGAGTCCTGTCCTGATTCGTGTGAATGGTGTAGCAGACTCTGTAAGAGAAAAAGGCTATTTTGCGCACATTGTAGATTTTGGCACTCTGCTAAACCACCAAATCTAAATTCGGTCTGCGATTCCCTTCATCAGGATTTTTTCTAAAAGGGAAGCGGGGAGGATCTTGGCAAGATAGACCATTGCACGGGTTTTTTTATCGAAGATCGTAAGTCTCTTATTTTTTTGTATCTGTCTCCAGATATGGGTAAGAGCTGTATCTATGGACATTGTTCTTTTATCTGGCTTTTGAGGGTGTCCTTTTGCAGCTCTTGTGCGGAAGTTGGTGGCGATTTGTCCAGGACAAGCACAGAGAACACGTACTCCTTGACTCCGCAGCTCCGTATCAAGAGCTAGAGAGAACTGGTTCACAAACCTCTTTGAAGCGCAGTAGACATTGAATGTCGGATAGGGGAAGAAAGCCCCTGCGGAGGAGATATTTAGAATGGTTCCTGTTTTACCAGACTGGATGAGTGTTTTGGCGCTATGGAGAGAAATTTCAACAAGGGCACTAATATTTACTTCGATTATTTTGAGCTGATCTTCAATGGAAATATCAAGACTTGGGCCATAGAATCCAAAGCCTGCGTTATTGATAATAAGATCAGGTTCTTCAGAAGAGATGCGGGTGAGAAGGGTCTTTCTTTGCAGGGGATGAGCAAGATCGACGTCATGGCTACCTGTTCTAATCACCTCAATTTGTCTCTCTTCAAGGAAGTGGGAAAGAGCTTCTCCTAGACCTGATGTAGCTCCAGTGATGAAGGCTTTTTTAAAAGAGGGCTTCGACGGCATCTAATAGCTTTTGGATTTTGTCTTCACAAGTTTTCATGCCCTCATCAAGAGTCGTGAAAGTGGGTTCATGCACAGCTGCATAGATTTTGAGTTTGGGTTCTGTTCCCGAAGGGCGGACAACGATCTTGCTTTTGTCTGCTAAACGGAAGAGAAGGACATTGGATTTTGGGAGATTGTGTGTGGGAAGCTCATAGTCTTCTAGTAAGGTGACAGTTTGCCCAGCGATCTCTTTGGGGGAGTTTGTGCGCAGGGACTCCATGATCTTTTCCATCTTCTCCATTCCTTCTTGGCCAGGTGGAAAAGAAAGCACACGTTGTCTTTCTAGATAGAGGCCATACTTTTTATAGATGTCTTCTAGGAAATTAACGAGGGTTTTTCCTTCCACATTCATGAGAAGAGCGATTTCTGCAATAAGACAACTTGCAATAACAGCGTCCTTGTCTCTGCTGTGGGTTCCCATCAGATAACCGTAAGATTCTTCTGCTCCGAAGAGGAACGTATGAGAGTGGTCTTGCTCCCATTGATGGATCTTCTCTCCGATGTATTTGAAGCCGGTTAACACTTCGAAGCAAGCGATCTTATATCCCTTTGCAATTTCGCTTAAGAGATCTGTTGAGACGATGGTAGTGACTGCTGCTCCATTCTTGGGAAGCGTTCCCTTTTCTTTGTACATCTGACAGATGTATTCTAGACAGATGATTGCGATCTGATTGCCATTGAGGATATAAGGTTTGTCTTTGTGTAGGGCTACAACAGCCATCCGATCCGCATCAGGGTCGGTCGCAATGAAAATATCTGAGAGGGTATTTTGCATCTGATCGATCCCCATTTGGAGAGCGTCTTTATTTTCTGGATTGGGGCTTTTAACAGTGGGGAAGTTGCCGTCGGGTACGAGTTGATGGTCAACGATATTGATGTTAGTAAACCCAAAGCGATTGAGTGCTTTTGGAACAAGTGTTCCCCCCGTTCCATGGAGAGGCGTATAGGTGATTTTAAGACGGTCTCCTACTTGATGGTCTTCTTTGGGGTCAATTTGAAGCTTTTGAATTGTATCTAAGTACTCTAGATCGAGTTCGGGGTCAATGATCTCGATGAGCATAGAGTTTTCAGGGGCGATTTTCACCTGATTCAAGCTTGTGATGTCTTTCACTTCAGCCACGATGCCTGTATCATGAGGGGAGACGACCTGTCCTCCGTCACTCCAGTAGACCTTATAGCCGTTGTATTCTTTGGGATTATGGGAAGCTGTAATCATAATCCCTGCGCTACACTCTTTTTGTCTTACTCCAAAAGAGACAAAAGGGGTAGGGCGAAGATCTTTGGTTAGATAGACACCAATGTCATTGCCTGCAAGGACACGTGCCGCTATGAGGGCAAACTCTTTGGAGTTGTGGCGGGAGTCATAACTGATAAAGACGTGGTGTCGATCTCTTTTTGGGAGGTGTTGTGAAAGGTAATTCGCAAGGCCTTGGGTAGCCATTTGAATCGTGTAGAGGTTCATCCGATTGGTCCCAACACCCATGATCCCGCGCATTCCCCCTGTCCCGAAAGACAGGGTGGTATAAAAGGCATCAGAGAGACTTTGCGGATCTTCTCGCATGAGCCTTTGGATCTCATCTTTACTTGCTTGATCAATAGGGCCGCGGAGCCACTCTTGGATACGCTCTTCTACATCAGGAGTCAACATACTCCTCAACATAGCAGATACAATTTTAATCTTCCATTTCGCGTAAGTTTTTTTCGATGATGCTCAAAGGGATTACGGGAGCGTGCTCATGATTGATCCCTTCACACCTTTTGGCAGTATTTTCCCAGGCCTGCTTTGATTCCATAATCTCAGGCCAGAAGGGGAAGGTGCGGCATTGTCTGGGACGTGCTTTGTAGACTTGGCACTTACCATCACGTAAAAAGATGCAGTCGTAGGTCTTTGGAAACTCTTTTAAAGAGAGATCCCCGTTAACTTGTCTGGTATACATTTGAATGAACTCACGAACAGAAATCCCAAGAGTTTCTGCCATTGCTTCGATCTCATCTTGTTTGATCCAAACATAGCCAGGCTCTCCGGTACAGCATTTTCCGCACTCTGTACAGGCGAATTTTAACCCTTTTTTATACCAAGGTTTTGTCATAGGGGAAATTGATAGGTTTCACTTTTTTGCCACTCAGCATCATGCCGGTAGACATCGAGGTGGACGTTTTTGTTTTCAAAATTGATGAGATGGCAAGCCCCCCCTTTAATATGCGGAGTAGAACCTGAATCTGAAATAATAGGAAGCTGATTGGGCCTTAAATCTGCAACAGTCTGCCTATGTGTGTGCCCATGTAAGTACAGAAAAATCTGAGGGTATTTATTAAGCAGGTTTTTTAGCATCGGAGCGCGCATCAATTGCTTCTTTTCCGGGTCATTGTGGAAGAACGGAAAGTGGTTCATTAAAATGATTTTGTCATTCTGGGGGATCTGTTTCAATGCTTGCTCAAGATTTTCTTCAGCCTCTATTGAGAAGTAGCCTTGCGAGGAGGTCCAAGGGGTTGCTACCGCTGTATCGAGTCCAACAAGCCATAGGCCATCAGCCACTTGTGTGTATGAGATCTTGTGATCCCGCAGGTTGAACGGGCAATTAGCATCGTATTTGCCTTCAAAAAAACGGTAAAAACTCCTTTTTCTATAACTGCGCCTTGTGTAGTGGTCGTGGTTACCGGGAACGGTAAAGACTTCAAAGCCCTCTTTGTTCAAGAGATCTACGAATCTTTGTCCCATAGAAAATTCGACATTCCGGGCTGTGACAGAAAGATCGCCTGTAATCAGCACATGAGTGATTTTTTCTTCCTTAAATAGCTCAATCAGAGCCATTAACCGGTTGTAGGCAAACTGCCTCTTCCGTGTAAGCAGGAAGTTGAAATTTCCCAACCAGCGTTTAGAAAAAAATTGAAAAGGACTTAAGGCAAAAGAGCCAAAGTGTAAATCTGAGATGTGGGCTAAGCGCATAAGGCTCCATTATAGCATCCTTACGGGAAAAAGGCCATAGTCTCAAATTTACAAAATTTCGTTATCTGCCAGATTGCCGTTTTCGGAGCTTAGCATCTAAAGCCCTGCCACGTCCTTTATTCTGCATATCAACGGTCTTTTTCCAGCGGGTTGACTCAGGGTGGATGCTAGCCGGAGAGGACTCTCTATGATCCACCTCACCAGGAGTAGTTCGTTTGGAGTGCTTGCTCTTGCTTTTGGCCTTTTTGGCTTGCATGCCTTTAACGGTAGAGTCCATGAGGGGCTTCTCAACCTTTTGGCGCTTAGTTGGATACTTCTCTAGGGCTTTTTTCGGGGTAAGCGAGTCAGTCCTAGGCAATTCTTCAGCTTTGAGCTCTGCCTTTTTGATCTCTTTTTTCATCCCTTTGCGCAGCTTATTATCTAGGGGCTTTCTATTTTTATTCATAACGACCTCCAAGCCCCAATGTAGCTTTCAAATATTTATTTGTCAAGTTCCGGGTCTTCTGGAGCCTCTCCGATCAAACACTCTGAAAGGAGGACAACACCGGCTGCTGAAATAGCGAATTTTAGGCCGCTTTTGATCATTTTGAGAGGATCTCTAACCCCTGCTAAGAAAAGGTCTTCTATCTTCCCGGTATTGGCATTGAAGCCAAAGTGGGAGTCTTTGTTGAGGACGTCTTCTAGGAAGAGGGAGCTGTCGTATCCGCAGTTAGTAACGAGGGTGCGGAAAGGAACTTCACAAGCTGCAAAGGCAATTTTGGCTCCGATCGCTTCATCTTGGGAGAGGTTGAGCTTGTTTCCAGCAGTTTTACTAGCACGTAAGAGGGCCATGCCTCCTCCTGCCACGATTCCCTCTTCGATGGCAGCTCGTGTTGCATTGAGGCTATCTTCGAAGAGTTGTTTTTTTTGTTTAAGGGCAGGTTCTGTAGGGGCTCCAACACGGATGACAGCGACGCCTCCAGAGAGTTTGGCTTTTCTCTCTTCGAGTCGCTCTTTGTCATAAGAACTTGTTGCATTTTGTGCCTCTAGCTCGATTTGAGAAACGCGTTCTAGGATCGTTTGAGCAGAGCCTTCTCCTCCAACGATTATGGTGGTGTCTTTTGTGACGGTGATTTTCTCAGCGCTTCCCAGCATGTCGCTTGTTGCGTCTTTGAGAAGGGTGCCAGTCTCTTCTGTGATGAATGTAGCTCCTGTGAGGATGGCGATATCTTCTAGAAGGCTTTTTCGTCTATCTCCGAAACCAGGCGCTTTTACGGCGCAGACTTTGAGGGTACCGCGGAGTCTATTCACAACAAGTGTAGAGAGGGCATCCCCTTCGAGATCATCAGCTACAATGAGGAGTTCTTGCCCAGCTCCAGCAGTTGTTTGCAAGATGGGAAGAAGTTCTTGGACGGAACTGATCTTTTTGTCAGTAACAAGGATGCGAGGTTTATGCATCACGCAGCTCATATTGTCTGTGTTAGTGCTAAAGTAAGCACTTAAATAGCCTCTATCGAATTGCATCCCTTCGACCATTTCGACGGTAGTCTCTGTACCTTTCGCTTCTTCGATGGAGATGACTCCTGATTTGCCGACTTGGGTAAAGGCCTTGGCTATTATCTTGCCAACCTCTTCGAAGCCAGATGCAGAGGCGATAGCGATCTCTTCGATCTCAGTGTCTTTTTGTACTTCGGTTGCAGCTTTTTCAAGCTCGGCTGTGATTGCCTCTAAAGCTTTTTCCATGCCACGTTTAACGAATATAGGAGAGGCGCCTGAGGCGATGTTTTTTACTCCGTGTTCTACAAGTGATCCAAGGAGGACAATACTTGTAGTGGTTCCATCACCGCAGTGTTCTTTCATTTTGCTAGCTACTTCTTTCCCTATTGAAGCACCCATATTGGCATATTGGTCTTTGAGTTCAATGTCTTTTACAATGCTGTTTCCATCGTTGGTGATTTGAGGAGCTCCCCAACTTGTTTCAAGGCCTACGTGGCGTCCCTTAGGACCTAGGGTGACGCTGACGACGTCAGTGAGTTCTTTGATCCCTTTGCGCAAGAGATCGCGGGCTTCTTCTTCGAAAATTAGTTCTTTGGCTTTGTCAGACATCTTGTTTTTTCTCCTTCATGATTTCATGGATTCCGACTAGAGTAAGTGCGGGGTCGATAAGATCGACAAGATCGCTTAATTCTCGTGATAAGTCGGGTAGATTGGGGTTTTTAATAGCCCCTCCTGTTGCAATGATTTTTACGTCGCTAGGGGTTTTGGAAAGGGTGCGCATTTCAAAGGCGATTCTTTCGATAGCTCCGAGTAGTCCCCAGTAGAGACCGCTTTGGATGTGAGTTTCCGTTGTCTTGGCAACCGGTGAAGGGGGTTTTACTGCTTCGACTTTGGGCAAAAGGCTTGTGTACTCGTGAAGTGCTTGAGCTCCAATGTCGATCCCAGGGTAGATCGCACCTCCCAAATAGCTTCCATTGGATCCGATGTAGTCAAAAGTGACTGCAGTTCCAATATCAACGACGATGCAGTCGTTGTAGGGGAAGTGGAAAAGGGCTCCGTAGATGTTTGCGATCCGGTCGTGGCCTACCTGCTCTGGCTCATCCACATCTAGGCGCACTTTTAGCGAAGAGAAGTCGAGCAGATTGAATGGAATGTTTAAAGAAGAGAAAAGTGTTTGAGTATCTTCTTCAACGGATTTGTTCACAGATGAGATGAGTGTGTTTGTGATAGGTGCTCTTGAGAGGAGATCTCTTAGTCTTTCCATCTCAGGGGGAATTGAGAAGAGATCTACAACACGTTCTTCTTCAAAAAGCGCGCCTTTCACTCGAAAATTACCAATGTCTAAAATCAGATCCATAAGAGAAGCATTATAGTTTGTCTTCTGAAATGAAGCAAGAATACACCTCTTTTTTGGGGATACCTCGTAAAGCCGCTGCCAGTTTGATTGCTTCTTGTTTCGAAAGATCGAACTCTTTTTGTAGCTGTTCTACATGCTCCTTAGGAGTGTTTGTCCACTCGATTTTCGCATGTCCTTCAATGAGGAGAACGATTTCTCCACGGAACTCTTTGCCTAAAAGATCTTGAGCTTTACCACGAACGCACTCTTCGTAGACCTTGGTTAACTCACGTGCAACGGCTACTTCGTGCTTTGGGGCAAGTTGTGCAATTTCACCTAATGTTTTTTGTATCCGTTGGGCACTTTCGAAACAGATTGTGACACCAGGGTAGAAAAAAGCGTTGATTAGGGCATCTTTTCGTGTCGATGCCTTTTTGGAAAGGAAGCCGATGAATTGGAATGCATCGGCTTCAAAACCTGAAAGGGTCAGCGCTACAATGGGCGCTGCAGGGCCGGGGAGCGAAGTGATTGCTAAGCCTTCTTTTTGACATCTGTTGACAAGTCTTTGTCCTGGATCGGAAATCCCCGGTGTTCCAGCATCGGAGATAAGGGCGATTTTCATGTCAGATTTTAGATCCTGAATTACCTGTTCTTCGAGTTTGCTCTCAGTGAACTTGTGAAAACTTTTTAGGGGTTTGTCAATGGAATAGTGTTTGAGGAGGATGCCACTTCGCCTTGTGTCTTCACACAGGATATAGTTAGCTTCTTTGAGGGTTTCAACAGCCCTAAAAGTAATATCGGAGAGGTTGCCGATCGGTGTTGCAATCAAAAATAACATAAAGGTGGCACCCAGATTCGAACTGGGGAATGGGAGCTTTGCAGGCTCCTGCCTTACCACTTGGCCATGCCACCTTAAGGAAGATTGCTCGATTATGCGAAAAATCTACATAGAGGTCAAGTTCCCGCAAGCTCTTTGACAAAATCTCCCCAAATCCCGAAACTGAGCGCTCATATGAGAAACAAACCATTAAAAGAAATTGCAGCAGTTTTAGGTCTGTCGTCTGATAAGACCGAGCGTGTGAGCCATTTTGCGATCGATAGCCGCTTGATAGAGGCGGGAGGGCTTTTCTTTGCCCTTCCGGGTGAAAAGATGGATGGGCATGACTTTATTGAGGAGATTGCTCGTAAAGGGGCCATTACAGCTGTTGTATCCAGGAAGTACGTAGGGCCAGACTTTGGATTGGAACTGCTACGGGTAGAAGATGTGCTCGAAGCGCTTCACTTACTTGCAAAGGTGGCGTTTTCGAAGAGGAGCGAGCAGGTGGTTGGGATTACTGGCTCGATGGGCAAGACGACAACAAAGGAGTTTCTGGCGACTTTGCTTTCTGCTAGATTTAGAGTTGCGAAGACACCTGGTAACTACAATACGCAGCTGACTTTTCCTTTGAATCTTTTGAACTTGGAAGGGGAGTATGATGTGCTAGTCCTTGAAATGGGGATGAGCGCTAAGGGACAGATTGCAAAGCTTGTGCAGATTGCACCTCCTGATATTGCGATTTTGACCCGGATAGCTCCAGCTGGGATTCCAGGGCTTGTAGGGGGGCTAGAGGCTATTGCAGAAGCGAAGGCGGAAATCTTTTCCCATCCAAAAACACATCTTGGAATTTTAAGTTGTCAGGCAGCTCGTTTTGCAAAAGCATTGTATGCTGGGACCATGAAGAAATGGATCTATGGCTGGAAGAGTGACTTCGAAGATTATAAAATGGGTGACTTGGTGATGGAAGAGGTAGATGGAGGTGTTGTTATTGGAGACAGCCCTGTGATTACTCTTCCGATGGAAGCTACTCATTTAAGAGAAAACTTTCTGGCAGCTGTAGCCGGAGCGAGAGCCTTGGGGCTTTCGTGGAGCGATATTCAAGAAAAGGCGAAGGAGCTAAAACCGTTCAAGCAACGATTCGAGACAATTAAGCGAGATGGGGTCACCTTCATTCAAGATTGCTACAATGCAAATCCCGATTCAGTAATGGCAGCACTAACGAATCTTCCCAAAGCTAAAGGAAAGAGGATTGCTGTTTTAGGGGAGATGGCAGAACTTGGAGAGGAGGCTGCTAAATACCACAGAGAGGTGGGGGTGTTTGCGAGCAAACATCTCGACCGTGTATTTTGTATTGGAGAAGAGGCGAAGCATTTGGCTGATGCTTTTTCTAATAGGGGAAAAGAGGCGGCTCATTTCAATGAGCTTGCTAAGATCAAAGAGGAATTGTTTGCCCTTGTTCAACCTGGAGATGTGGTCTTGGTCAAGGGAGCGAATAGTCTGAAGCTGTGGCAACTACTCGAAGAATAATATGCTGTTATTACTGATCCGTTTTTTACAGAGTCATTTTGGTGTCCACGTTCCAGCTGCGTTTAGCTACTCTTCGACGCGGATGCTTCTCGCTGCAATCACAACACTATTTATCACAATTTTTCTAGGACCTCGGGTTATTCGTAAACTGTATGAATTAAAGACGGGTCAGTCGATCCGTGTAGAAGACTGCCCTGTCCTTGTCGAATTGCATGAGAAGAAGAAAAACACCCCAACGATGGGTGGGATACTGATTCTTTTTTCTATGCTGATTTCTCTTTTACTTTGGATGGATTTGACGAGTATCTACTCTCTAATTTTCTTTGTTGCAACGATCTTCTTGGGGCTTGTTGGGGGATTTGATGACTATCTCAAGATGAAGCACAAGAATTCGAAAGGGCTGAGGTCTAGAAAGAAGTTTGGCCTGCAATTGCTTCTTGCAGCTGCAATTGGAGCGTACTTGATTTGGACGCCGGCAGCTTTGGAGACGGGGCGCTTTTTTAAAGAGCCTGTTGCAAAATTGCAGACACACTCTGTCCAGGATCACCATGTCAACATGAGCTCAGAGACTCTTTCTGCAAAAGAGTATATGGGACGCTATTTCTTGCCATTTAAGAAAGGCTCCTTTTTTACGCTGAAGGGTGGTTTGTTAGTGATAGGGCTTTTGATTACCGTGTTTGTGATCACAGGGACATCAAATGCTGTGAACCTAGCAGATGGGTTGGATGGATTGGCTGCGGGCACACTTGTGATGGCGGCGGGGGTTTTGGCTCTGTTTGCTTTTTTTTCAAATAACTTAGAGATGTCGCGCTACTTGAATATTCTCTACATCGAAGGGAGCTCGGAGATTGCGATTTACTTATCAGCTATGATTGGGGCGTGTCTCGGGTTTTTATGGTACAATGGCTACCCAGCGCAGGTGTTTATGGGAGATACTGGATCTCTTGCTCTTGGAGGGATCCTTGGGATTTCTGCGGTTTTACTGCGAAGGGAGTTTTTGCTAGCTCTTTGTGGGGGGATTTTTGTTGTGGAAGCTCTTTCTGTGATTGCACAGGTATTGAGCTACCGCTATCGGAATAAAAAGCGGGTTCTTCTGTGTGCTCCTTTGCACCACCATTTTGAATTTAAAGGGTGGCCCGAGACGAAAGTTGTATTGCGTTTCTGGATCATCGCTCTTGTTTTAGGATTAATCGCTATCATTTCGTTAAAAATTCAATGAAGATACTCGTACTAGGACTTGGGATTAGTGGAAAAAGTGCCACCAGCTTTCTTGAAAAGCTAGGGCATACGGTTGTTGGAGTAGACGACCGGATTGCTCCTTGTTTTGATATGGAGTTGGATGGGTTTGACCTGTTTGTTCCTTCACCAGGGATAGCCCGCAGCCACCCTCTTTATCGAAGAGCAAAAGCTGCAGGTATTCCGGTCGCAGGAGAAGCGCAGCTTGCATTGGAGGCTGCTACACAGCCTTGTATTGGAATTACTGGAACGAATGGGAAGACTTCAGTTGTGAAGATGATCGCTCATGTTCTAAATCTTGCTGGTAAAAGAGCTAGAGCTGTTGGCAATGTGGGAGATCCTCTGACTCAGTATGTGGGACAAGGAGATGAGATCTTGGTAGTAGAGCTGAGCTCTTACCAATTGGAAACGCTCTCTGCAAAGGTGTTTGATGTGGGAGCGATCCTCAATATCGCAGAGGATCACCTAGATCGGTATGTTTCATTTGAAGAATATGCCAAGACAAAAGCTCATTTAGAGGAATGTATAAAAGAGAATGGCGATTTTTTCGTTCACTCTAGTGTGTTTAAGGATTTATTTTCTCATCCGTTCAAGGAGTGGGAAGGAGATAATGAGGAAGTAGTGATCTCTATTTGTGATCACTTTGGAATTGGACGAGAATTTTGCTTAGAGGCTCTTTCTTCATTTAAAAAGCCGGCACATCGATTAGAATTTGTAGGGACTGTGAAGGGGGTTTCGTATTTCAACGATAGCAAAGCAACGAATGTCGCAGCTGTTGTTAAAGCACTGAGGATGATGGATGACAAGGTGGTGTTGATTTTAGGTGGACAGGACAAAGGACTTTCTTTTGCTCCAATTAGTGCGATGCATAAAAAAATTTCTTCTGTTGTGATATGCGGTGAGGCTCGCGAAAAAATCGGGAATGCGTTAAAACACTTACCAAATGTCCATCAAGCTAAGACATTGCAAGAAGCTGTAGAAAAAGCTGCATTTTTTGCAAAGAGTGGTGGGACAGTTCTCTTTTCTCCGGGATGTGCAAGTTTTGATGCATTCAAGAACTATGCTGAACGGGGAGAGACATTTAAGCAACTCATAAAGGAGCAGGCATGACCCGCAAAGACACAATTATGATCGCAGTTTTAGTTAACGCTGCCCTTTTGGTAGGTCTGTTTGTTACGGCGATTAAAACAGATCGAAACCCTCAGGTGCATGCAGAGAAGCCCATTGCAGCTGCTAGCCCTGTAGCTCTTCCCGTAATGGAGAAGAAAGAGATTAAGAAGACGCAAGGCGATGAGATAGATCAGGTACTCAAAGATTTTTCTGAGAATAAAGTTACAGCTACTACGAATAAGCCCAAGCAGAAGATTGATTTTGCCAAAGAATTAGAAGCGATTACAAAAGCTGCAGCCGAGCCGAAAAAAGAAGTTGTAGCTGCAAAAAACTATACAGAAGTCACCGTTCAAAAAGGGGATGTTCTGGAGAAAATAGCCCGCACAAACCGAAGTTCTGTTGGTGAGATTATGCAACTTAACCAGATGAAGAGCACCGTTTTACAGATTGGTCAAAAGCTAAAGATCCCAAAAAAAGGATCTGTGTCTTTACCTACAGAGGGTGGGAGTCAGGGGGTTTATACGGTTAAGCAGGGGGATAATCCTTGGACAATTGCTGTGAAAAATCACATCAAATTGGACGAGCTCCTCAAGCTCAATGATCTAGACAATGAGAAAGCCCGTCAACTAAAGCCCGGAGACAAACTCCGCATTAGATAGAGTGAATAAATATAGCTTCAGTCTTCTTGTTGTCGTGATGAGTGTATTTGCTATGGGGATGCTCATGGTGTTTAATACGACAGCTGCTGAAGTGCTAGATCGATCTCTTGACCAAAGCACGCATCACGCCTTCTTAAAGCAAATGATTTATGCACTTGTAGCAACTGGTTGTGCTGTGGGTGTTTTTTTTCTTGGTTATGAAAATGTTTTGCGACTCTCTGGCGTATTTTTATTTATAGGAACTGTGATGCTTGTCCTGGTGTTTGTTCCGGGTATAGGTCAACAGATCAACGGAGCCCATCGGTGGATTCGCATTTTTGGGAATTCGCTCCAGCCCTCAGAGTTCGTAAAATACCTTTTACCTCTCTATACGATCCATGTGATCCGCCGCTACAAAGATGGGATGGATTTGAAGGCATTTATCCGCCTTGTAGCTACTCTAATCATTCCGATCGGTTTGATCTTAATTGAGCCTGATAATGGAACTGTAGCAATCGTCTTGATGACTCTTCTTATGTTGTTTGTTCTCATGCGCATTAAGTGGATCTACTGGGTTATTCCTCTATGTGGGTGTATGGTGTTCGGGGCAATCATTGCCTCGCAGATGAGCCATGTTCCTGATAGGATCCGTGTTTACCTGAATCCCGAGCTTGATTTGAAGGGGAAAGGACACCAGCCTCACCAGGCGCGTATTGCAGCAGGCTCTGGGGGCTTACTTGGTAAAGGTATAGGGGAGAGTCTTCAGAAGATGGACTACTTGCCTGAGGCTCGTAGTGACTACATCGCAGCTATTTTTGCAGAAGAATTCGGGTTCGTTGGGATGCTCGCTCTGATTATGCTCTATATGACGATTGGGGGAATTGGATTCACGATTGCTGCCAAGGCTAGCAAACTTGAAGGTTTCTATTTAGTCGCGATTCTGACATTCTTGATTTGCTTTCAGGCTTTTTTAAACCTAGGAGTGGTATCGGGACTACTTCCAAGCAAAGGGACTAATCTTCCGTTTTTTAGCCACGGGGGATCCTCTTTGTTGGTTAACTTCATTGCGATGGGGTTAATCTTAAGTGTTGCTAGATCCCCAAAAGCTTACGTATGTCTAAAAAAATAATATTTGCCGTTGGTGGAACAGGGGGGCACCTCTTTCCAGCTCAGGCCCTTGCTCGAGAATTAAAAGAACAGCAGAGTCAGCTCGAAATCCTTTTTGGAGGAGGGCGTCTTGGATCGAATCAATTCTTCCATAAACTTAAATTTCCGTTTAGAGAGATCTCGAGTGGTAGCCCGCTGCGCAGCAATCCGATTAAGGCAGTCCTTCAGATCGGGCAAGGGGTTCGTGAAAGCATTGATCTGATCAATGATTTTTCACCAGATCTAGTCATCGGCTTTGGTAGCTTTTATAGTTTCCCTCTTCTCATGGCTTCTCGGATAAAGAAAATCCCTTATATCCTAGTTGAGTCGAATACCTTTCCCGGAAAAGTCAATAGACTTTTTTCTTCAAAAGCACTTGTTTCAGCGATCCAGTTTCCTGAGGCTGCACAAGTTTTGAAGGGGAAGACTGTCTCTACTAAAATGCCCTTTTGGTCACAAGAGCTCAATCAAGTATCTCTTCACCCTTCTGAAGCGCGTAAATATTATCAACTTGATCCGAGTATCTTTACTCTTCTCGTCTTTGGAGGATCACAAGGAGCTGCGGCCATTAACCAAGCAGTAGCAAATTTAGAACTAGATATTCCTTTTCAGGTGCTCCACTTTTGTGGAAAAGCTCAAGATCCAAGCCTCCTTGTTAAGCGCTATGAAGAAAGAGGCATTGTCGCTTGTGTTAAATCCTTTGAAGATCGGATGCATGTAGCCTGGCGGGCAGCAGATCTTGTGATTTGTCGTGCAGGGGCTGCGACACTAGCAGAGATTGAAGCATTTCAGGTACCAGCTATCCTGATCCCTTGGCCTGGAGCATCTGATCAGCATCAACACAAAAATGCACGTGTGATGGAGAAACTTGGCGGGGCACTTTTCTTGGAAGAGAGCAATTTAAAAGTTTTGGCAAGCAAAGTAAAAAAAGCAAAAGAAAAACTTCCAGAGATGGAGGCTAGCTTGCAAGCCTACTCTGAAAAAGAAACAGACAGTTTACACAAAATCGTCCTCAACCAGTTAGAGAGTTTACTATGAGAAAACACTACCATTTCATCGGCATAGGCGGAGTTGGCATGAGTGCTCTTGCTCGTATCCTCCTCAAGAAAGGGGATAAGGTGAGTGGAAGTGATAGTAGTGACTCACAGAGAATCCAAGCGCTTCGTGCTGAAGGAGCTCAAGTTTTTATAGGTCAGAGCGCAGAGAACATACAATCTCCTGACGCAGTCGTCTACTCGACAAGCATTGCAACAGACAATCCTGAATACCGGCAGGCAAGTCGGAAAAAAATTCCCCTTCTGCATAGATCCCAGTTGCTAGCTAAAATCTTAGAGGGACATACACCATTTCTTGTTACAGGCACTCATGGTAAAACCTCTACAGCATCTCTTCTTGCACATACAATGATTGAGGCCGGTCTTGACCCATCTTATGCGCTAGGTGGTTATCTAAATGAGACCAATTCTAATGGCTGGTTTGGTAAAGGCCCTTATTTTGCTGTCGAGGCAGACGAGAGCGATGGCTCCTTTTTGAACTATCCGAGTTTTGGGGCAATTATCACCAATCTCGAACACGATCACATGGAGTACTGGAAAAATGAAGAAGCGCTACTCGAAGGGTTTAAAAAGTTTGCAAAACAAGTAGGCTCTAAAAAACACCTTTTCTGGTGTTATGATGACGCGCTTCTTAAGACACTTGATCTGGGTGGGTATAGTTATGGGTTTAGCGAAGCAGCTGATCTTGTAATTGATAATTTTCGGCAGCTCGAATGGAAAACAAGCTTTGATTTGAGTTTTAAAAGAAAACACTATCGTGATATCGAACTTCCCCTAATAGGTGCCCATAATGTGCTCAACGCAGCAGCTGTCTTTGGCATGGGATGTAACTTAGACATTGACGAACGGACCTTGCGTAAAGCTCTCGGTAACTTTCTGGGAGTTGGGCGACGTGTTGAGAGAAAAGGGAGTGTCAAAGATATCGATATCTATGATGACTATGCACACCACCCGACAGAGATTTTTGCCACACTGCGCGCTCTGAAAAATGCAGTTCATGGCAAGCGCATTGTTTTAGCTTTCCAACCTCATCGTTACAGCAGAACACAATACTGTGTTGATGATTTTGCAGATGCCTTTACCTATGCAGATGAAGTCATTCTCACAGAAGTATATTGTGCTGGTGAAACGCCTCTTCCTGAACTCCAGCCAGAGAGGATCATTAGCCGTATCAAAACAGGTGGTTATAACACTGTCCGTTTTGTAGAAAGAAAAGGGCTAACGAATTATCTCTCAGGTTTTCTTCAACCCAACGATGTTCTGATTACCATGGGAGCTGGAGATATAACCGCAGTTGGACCAGCAGTCCTTAACCAACTAAAAGCATGAAAAAAAAATCGAGCTTTCTTCGGTCCCTTCTCTGGATTTTTTGCTCAGCGGTAGCTATTAATGGGTTAGCATATGCAGGTATCCAAGGCTACTTGTTCTGGCAAAAATTGCGAAATACTGATTACAAAATTCCCATCAAAGCCATCATCCAGACAGGCCCACAAAAAGAGGCATTAAAAACAGCTTATTTAGCAGAGATACTAGGCCTTTCTGACGATTGCTTTGTCCTCAGTGCAAATTTCGATACAAAAGAGGCCACACGGAAGCTTCTAGATTCACCCGTTATCAGGGAAGCAGAGGTTAGAATCAAAGAGCCTGGGATTCTCTATATCGACTACACAACCCGCCAACCCCTAGCATTTCTTCTCGACTTTGAAAATGTTGCGCTTGACGGGCAAGGATACCCATTTCCCCTCGCTCCATTCTTCTCTCCTAAAAAACTGCCTGAGGTCTACTTAGGGATCGAGAAAAACATAGAATGGAATCGTCCTATTACAGGACCCAAAATGGCCCTGGCATTTGATTTACTCAAAATTCTAAATGGCCCCATAGTAGGGGATCTTTTCAATGTCAAACGGATCGATGTTTCACATGCATTTGAAGAGAGCTATGGCAGAAGAGAAATCGTTCTTTTCACTCAAGATGAGATTTACACTACTCATGGGGAGAAAGAAGTGCAGTTCATTATTCCGAGAATCTTGCGCCTCTCTTCAAAGCATTACGCACAAGGACTCAGTGACTACCTAACGCTACGTGAACGGCTTTTAGTAAAGGAAAAGCAAGACCTTCAGCTGCCCGAAGGAGAGCAAACACAGGTTGTTTGCCCGCAGAAAAGCATTGATCTTCGGATTTCGCAACTTGCCTTTATTGACGAAGAAGAGAGATGCAGATGATTCAAATTCAGTGGACTGCACAAAATCTCAAAGAAGCAAAACAAGTTGTTCGTTCCCTTATTGAGAAGAAGTGGGTTGCTTGCGCAAACCTTATTCCAGTAGTTTCTATCTATACTTGGGAGGGGAGTCTCGAGGAAGGAAATGAAATAAAAGTTTTTCTTAAGACGAAAGATGAGTACTTTTGTAGGATAAGAGACTACATCATCGACGAAGGAGCTTACGAGGTTCCTGAAGTTTCTAAATTCTTGATTGCAGACGCTAATCCAATGTACATAGACTGGCTATCAGATAGTCTAATTTGAATGCTCGAGTCAAGCTCCATCTACTAGCAGGAAGAGATGTTCTGTTTCAGGCATAGAGCGAATCATTTTTTTAATCTAGAAGCAAAAAAACCGAACATGCTAAGGTTTCCCGGTAGTTAAACCTGCCAACCTGAGTGACCTAAACATGAAAGATTTTTTTGACTATCTCGTAAAGAACCTTGTAGACGAACCCGATGCTGTTGAAATTCTGATTAAAGAGGGGGAGAATGGAACTCTTATTGAAGTAAAAGTAGCTCCTGATGATGTAGCTAAGGTAATTGGCCGAAAGGGTCGGATTATCAACTCTCTTCGTACACTAGCGATGACCGTAGGTGCTCGCTTTGGAAAAAGAGTACGCCTAGAACTCAGCGAATAACGTAACTAGTAAAGATTTTCTTCTAGATGGAAAAGCTGAAGACCGTTATGTTGTGAAATATGGGTATAGGTGTTGAAATTACTGTAGAGCAAGAGGGCGACGTCTACATTGTCATGTTAGACGGGCGCATTGATGCCTCTACGACTCCGATCGTGGAGAAAAAGCTCGCAAATCTTCTAGACATTTCTAAGAAAATTATCGTTGATTTTACCGATGTTGGTTACTTGAGTAGTGCTGGCATGCGTTTGCTCCTATCTATGACGAAAAAAATGCAGGCAAAAGAAGGTCAGGCTGTCTTTTTTGCTATGAGCGATGATGTCCTAGAGATTATTAAAATGGCCGGTTTTGAGAGAATCTTGAAGATTGTCAAAACCAAAAGTGAAGCACTTAAATCCTTATAATTCATAGGGGGAGTGCGTGAACCCAGGCACCACTTTTGAAGATCAGGAACTTAAAAAACTCCTATCTCAAATCGTCCTTCCACAGAAGGAAAAAATCCCTGATAGGCTCAAGAAGAAAAAGGTAATCGTTTTAGCAGGTCCTACGGCTGTTGGCAAGACCAAGCACTCTCTAGCTATTGCCGAAGCGCTTGGTGGGGAGATTGTCTCAGCTGATTCGATGCAGGTTTATCGAGAGATGGACATAGGAACCGCGAAAGTGGGAAAAGCTGAGAGAGCAACTATCCCCCATCATCTTATAGATATCCGAGAGCTTAATGAAAGCTTCAATGTGATGGACTTCTATCGAGAGGCCCATAAAGCGATTCGTTCTATTCTGATGCAGGGAAAAGTCCCCATTGTTGTTGGAGGGACAGGCTTTTATATTCATGCTCTTATCTATGGACCTCCACAAGGGCCTCAGTCTGTTCCAGAGATACGCAAAGAGCTGGAGATGGAGATGGAAAAATCGGGAGCTAATGCGCTTTATGAGAGATTGCATAAGATTGATCCTGAATATGCAAAAAGTATCACAGGTGGAGATCGACAAAAGATCATACGAGCACTGGAAATCATTTCGATTACGAAGAAGAAGGTATCCGACTTTCCTAAAATGCAACGAGAAGATGTTCCTTACGATTTTCGATGTTGGTTCCTCCATACATCCAAGGAACTTCTCTATCCACATATTGAGATGCGCTGTGATGAGATGATAGCAGCAGGCTTTATTGATGAGGTTCGAGAGTTAGATAAGAAGGGATTACGTAAAAATAGAACAGCTGCGCAATCCATAGGGTATCGGCAGTGCTTAGAATTCATTGAGAGCAAAGGCACTCCAGATGACTTTGAGGAGTTTGTTGCAGCGTTTAAAAGAGCCTCTCGTCGCTATGCAAAAAGACAGTTCACCTGGTTCCGTAAAGAGCCGCTTTTCCGTTGGCTAAACGTAGAAAACCTCCCCCTAGAACGATCTGTAGGAACCATCCTTCAGGATTATGAATTGAGTTTTTAACGCAATTAACGTTAAAATGGACCCCTAGGGGCCATTATGGAAAAACTATTAGAACAGACCATCTCAGAATCGTATAGTCAATTTTTGATTGATGTCGAAGGGGCAGCTAAGGTTGAGGAGAAGATCCGCTGCTCTCTTGATTTTATGAAGAAAGCGCTATCTTCAGATCAACCTCTAATCTTTCGGGATTTTTGGGAAGTCAAGCGACTTTGTCTCGGTCTATTCAAAGAAAAACTTAACTCTCGTAGCAGAAACGTATTTTGGGCCGAGTACATCGAACTTTCTGAAGAAGTGCGAAGAGTAAAAGAAATTTTGGATGAACAATCCTCTTTTGCCCAAGAACAGATAGATTTAGCTGTTCAAGCTATAAAAGAAGATTTAGAAAATTTTGCAGCCACAGAAATAAGCGAAATACAACTGCCTGTAGAAGCAAAAACTTTGCTGAAAAATGGTTCTCAATACACCCGACTGCAAAAAGAACTTAGTCTCCTAAATGCATTTGCTGGACGATTAACTGCTTTGCGTAAGGAACTAATCCAAACGCAGATGCGTGTTCGACATAAAAACCGTCTTTTTGAGCAATTAAGTGCACTTGGAGACAAAGTTTTCCCAAGACGTAAAGAAGGTGTAAAAGCTTTATCCGAACTTTTTCTATCGGATGTAGAGGGCTTTGTTGAGACGAATTCTAAGCTCGAAAAGGGACCTTTTTTTGATCTTAAAGATGAAATCAAAGCTCTGCAAAAATTTGCAAAGATCCTAACGTTGAACACCAGGGCATTCAGTCTATCGAGAGAGATGCTGAGTGGGTTCTGGGACCGTATTAAAGACAAAGAAGCCGTATACCGCTGCCATAGAGCTGAGGAGAGAGAGAAAGCGAAAGAAAATCTGAAACAGCTCTCTCCAAAAATTGATACTCTAACAGAAGAGTGCACAGAGGGGAAGATCACCCTAAAAGAGGCGGAGGAGAAAATCTCGGCTATTTTCGTGGAGATGAAAGAACTAGAGCTTCCTCGGGAAGATGTCAAAGAACTAAGAAAGCAGATTTCAGATGCTAAAAGACCTCTTGAAGAGAAAGAACAGGCTGAAAGACAAAGGCGAAAAAAAGAAGAAGAGCTTCAGAGTAAGAGACAGAAAGAAATGCAAGTGGCTCTTTTTGACCAATTGCAAGAAGTTCTCAACCAAGCCGAAGGATTACCCTTCGATACACTTGTCCAAAAATGGGAAACTCTCGTAAAAGAAGGAAAGGCTTTGAGTGTCTCAGGGATAGAGAAGGCGATGCTAGAGAATCGATTAGACAGCATAGCAGATCATATCCAGGAGAAAAAATGGCAATCTCTTTTGCAGGAAAACCCTGAAGAGTTGACATCCTCTTTGCAAACACTTTTAAGCGAGCGGCATAAAGAGAAGCGTAAAATTAAAGAAGCCCTGGAAGAGCATAGAAAAGTAGCTGGAGGATCCAGCTTGAACTTTGAGCAGTCTATGCTATGCCAAGAACTGATTGTAGATAAAAAAATGCGCCTCGATGCAATTGAAACAATGCTCGAAGAGATCGAGGAAAAACTTTTTGATTTAGAGGAATAGTCCGTGGAACTAAGCGCTTTTGATTTAGATCATACATTGATCCAGGGGAACACAAGCTCCCATTTTTGCCGTTATCTGTATCGGAAAAAAGTCCTGCCTTTTTCTGTTATTTTCCATTCTATAATTTATGGATTGCGCCATCGATTTTTTGGAATGTCTTTGGCAGATTTGCACCACAGTGCATTTGAAAAGCTTTTGCGTGGAAGACCTTTAGAGCTTCTGGAAGAGTACATGGACAAATTTGTCAGCGAAACTGTTAATGGATCACTGTATATCCCAGCATTTGCTCGTCTTAAAAGAGCACAGCAACTAGGGCACTACACTATGATTCTATCCAACTCACCGAGTTTTTTGGTGAAGCGTTTTGCAAAAGCCTTAGGAGTCAATGCGTACTATGCAACTGAGTACTCACTGGATGAAGAGAAGCGCTTTGATAAGATTAAAAAAATTCTCGAAGGGAAAGACAAAGCTAGACATATTCTCAACATAGCAAAGAAACTAGGAGTCTTCCTAGATGGGATCACTACCTATTCGGATAGTGTTTTGGATCTAGAGTTTTTGCAAGTTGCGGGTAATCCAATTGCCGTAAATCCAGATAAAAAGTTGCGTGCTATCTCTGTTAAGAATCGGTGGAGCATCATTTGAAGCGGTTTGGCTTCTTTGGTGGAACCTTTGATCCCATCCACTTAGGACATTTGAATCTTGCGCGTAGCCTTCTAGAAAAGCACCACTTAGATCATGTGTTTTTCTCTCCAGCTAATTTTTCTCCGGAGAAGGGCTCAGTCCCCCCCAAAGCCTCTACCAAAGACAGAAAGGCAATGGTTCAGCTTGCAATAGAAGGGATAGAAGAGTTCTCGCTTATTGATCTTGAGCTCGAAAGAGAAGGGCCCTCCTATACAATCGATACCATTCAGTTTCTCATGAAAGAATATCCCGAGGAGCAGTTTTATCTTATTTTAGGTGAAGATGTTTTGGAAGGATTACCACGTTGGAAAGAGATTGATACCCTTTTGGAGTTGGCTCCTCCCCTTGTCGGGACAAGGCCCAATGCAAAAATCCCCAAACTACCTCCTCTCATCCAAAAAACTATAGAAAAGGGGAAGACAGCTATTACACCTATGGAGATCAGTAGCACAGACTTAAGAGAGGGGCTTTCGCAAAAAAAAGCTTATACAGACTTAATTCCACCCAAAGTTCTCGACTACATACATACTCACAGATTATACTGATTGCCTATGCCAGAAGATGTTATTCAAAACTTAAAGACCGTAGCTCAGACAATTTTTGATAAGAAGGGGATTAATATCCTCGCGCTCGATGTTAGAGGTATTTCTAGTCTCACGGATTATATTTTGATCGCTGAGGGGAATGTGGACCGCCACGTGGTTGCTATCGCCAAGGAAATTATTGAGACCCGTAAAAAAGAGGGGGAGCGCCCCGTTCAGGTCGAAGGGTTAGATACAGGAGATTGGATTGTGATCGATTATCTCGATTACATGATCCATCTTTTCATGCCTGGGCTTCGAGACAAATACCGGATTGAAGAGCTCTTCCAAGAGGGCAAGATTATCGATCTCGATATCAAAGTAGAGTCTCACTAACACATTATCCACTTCAACACATCATCTTGGGCTGCTGAAACCACAGTTTGGTGGTTCTCTCCACTGAATGTCAGGTACTTTGCTGTTCCTTACTTCTAATCTTGATAACTCCTTGTGACTCATAGTGATAACCCAGTCCATTTTTTGTAGCTCCCCCTTGGTAAAAATCTTTCTTTACCACAGGGGACATTTCTATTTGACGCCTACATTGACGCCTACATTGACGCCTATAATCCTTGATTTTTTAAAGGATATTTGATACAATCATTTACTATATAAAAATATTAGGTCAAAAATGCAATCAATTACACCAACTACATCTATCCAGAATTTACCTGACGCAAATGCGTTGTTTGAGGAAGGATTGACCCGATGGGTCAATGACCCTCAAGTACAAGGTAACAAGGTCGAGGCTGCTCAAAAAATCAAAGAGGCTTATTACAACGGGTATACAACCCTCCACCTCCAATACAATCAACTCACAACCCTCCCAGATACAATAGGCGAGCTCACTCAGCTAACAACCCTCCACCTCAATGGCAATCACCTCACAACCCTCCCAGATACAATAGGCGAGCTCACTCAGCTAACATCTCTCCACCTCCGATACAATCACCTCACAACCCTCCCAGATACAATAGGCGAGCTCACTCAGCTAACATATCTCAACCTCCGATACAATCAACTCACAACCCTCCCAGATACAATAAGACAGCTCACTCAGCTAACAACCCTCGACCTCCAAGACAATCAACTCACAACCCTCCCAGATACAATAGGCGAGCTCACTCAGCTAACAACCCTCCACCTCACTGGCAACCAACTCACAACCCTCCCAGATACAATAAGCGAGCTCACTCAGCTAACATCTCTCGACCTCTCTACCAATCAACTCACAACCCTCCCAGATACAATAAGACAGCTCACTCAGCTAACATCTCTCCACCTCCAAAGCAATCAACTCACAACCCTCCCAGATACAATAGGACAGCTCACTCAGCTAACAGCCCTCTACCTCTGTGGCAATCTACTCACAACCCTCCCAGATACAATAGGCGAGCTCACTCAGCTAACAACACTCTACCTCGATGGCAATCACCTCACAACCCTCCCAGATACAATAGGACAGCTCACTCGGCTAAGATATCTCAGCCTCCAACACAATCAGCTCACAGATCTACCCCTTGCTTTAGGAGAGATCTCAGGGCTCACCCATATCCGTACTTATGAAACACAAATCCCAGATACGATCAAAAACCACATCTTGAGACTTTGTCGAGCAAAAAGAGAAAAGGGGGCCGTACAAGCCTTGGGAGACAAGCTGAACCTCTGGAAGAGGTATTCTACTGAAGAGCATGATCTCGGGTTTATCGATACATTTAATGATAGGCAGAAAATCACCATCAATGAATGGCTCGTAAGATTGGCACGAACAAGAGACTTTAGTGCTAACCAAAAGGAACTTGCAACAATCGCTTGCTCTATCCTAGCAGATATTAAGGCGAAGCAAGCGTTCCATCCTATTTTCTTCGCGCAAGTGGAGGCCAACCTCGAAGCCTGTGAAGACCGAGCTGCTATGGCATTCAACGAACTCTACGTTAGCTGGAAACTACACACGATGGATCCTCAAACACCCCTTCAAGAAAAGCTACGATTGCTTGAAGGAGTCGCTAAGACCCTAGCCCTTCGCTCAGGGCTGACCCGAATAATGCAAAACCAAGCGATGCAAGAGGGAAGAGAAGCAAACCCAAGAGAGAGCACCGAAATCTACCTCTATTATGAAACGCATTTAAGAGAAGAGCTTGGTTTAGTTACCGCAATCAAACATATGAGCCATGAATTTATCGGTAAGAGAGACTGGATCGATATTGAGACTCTCAAATCAACAGTCCAAGCTACCTATCTAGAAGAGGTGGTAAAACTCCCCGCATTAGAAAATCTTGCAGAGGCAGACCCTCAATACGTAGAGAGGGCTAACAAAGTAAAAGCAGAGTTCTACAAAAAGCTTGAAGAAGCAGCTGCCCCTACTGAAAACGAGGGCGAGTATTTATCGAAAATGAACACAATAAAACAAGAGCAAGAAAAAGCCTTAGGGGATCACCTGAAAAAGTGGTTCCAATTAAAATTGTAGTTCAAAAGTTAGCGATAGAAGAAGAGCGTAAGACCCACTTTAGTCTAGTAATTTCTAAAGAATAGCAGTTTTCATGCCCGGACTTCGAGACAAATACCGGATTGAAGAGCCCTTC
>JAJFME010000011.1 GCA_021772375.1 Chlamydiota bacterium
TCCAACCCCAATGAAAGGTGGGCTATGGATTTTATGGCAGACAGTTGTGCCAACGGTCGGAAGATCAGAACCCTAAACATAATAGATCTCTATGCAAGAGAGTGTATAAAGATCGAGGTGGGAAGCTCCTTACCTTCTGCGAAGGTAATCTCTACACTCGATACTCTAGCGCTTGAAAGGGGCCTCCCAGAGGTAATAACCGTTGATAATGGAACAGAATATACTTCAAAAATCATCCAGAAGTGGTCCAGGGAAAAAGGAGTGCACTTAGACTATATCGCCCCAGGAAGACCAATGGAAAACGGCTATATAGAGAGCTTTAATGGGAAGTTCCGGGATGAGTGTTTAGACCAAAATTGGTTCCAAAATATACGGGAGGCTTCCATAATCATAGAGGAATGGAGGGAGGACTACAATAATAACCGACCTCACAGTGCTCTTGGATATCTGACACCAAATGAATATCTAAGGAGCAAAACAGAAGGAAAACAGGAAAAAGTCTACTTATGAATGGGTGAAATATGGGGGCAGGTCAGCCTCCCCATAGCTGGCGCGACTTTTATAAAAATCTTTAGTTAAAGCCTATACTACTAAGAAATCGCTGTGCCGTTAGCAATGAAGGCTCTTACTGTTTTTGATTCATCTACAAGTCGGCCAAAATGCTTCACTTCTGTCTCAGGCTCAGCTGGAAGTGGAATTGTAATATCCGATATAGACTGTACGGCTATTGCCCGATGTCGTACCACTACTGATACCTTACTGTGCTTCCCTGCCCTAGAACTGGACAGATCTGCTGCTCGTCCACTCAGAGGGTGTTGAGGACTCTCTTGGATATTGGTAGCTGGATGCTTTAGGAAACTATTACTCGAAATGGCATTTTTTTGACTGTTGCTGGAAGAAGATACGGCGCTCATTTGAACCTCCGATGGTTGATCCTACACCAGGATAGGCATAGCTAATCAATTATATTCAACGCTTTTCCATCGGTTGAATTACCTCTTGGATATACTTTGTATGTCTTCTTCATGTGCTACACTTTATAGAAGGCCTTAGTCACGCCAAGTCCTGCCCACCAGAGGATAAAGGAGATCCCTAGAATCACAGCCCAGTCTCCTAGGGACAGAGCCAGGGTACCAAAGACGGGCTGAAGAGATGGAACATAGACCACGATAAGCTGGAGGACAAGTGCGCTTGAAAGAGCCCAGATGAGGTAGGGGTTGGAGAAGAGCTTCATCCGGTACTGCTTGCGGATCATTTGAACACGAACTAGCTCGAGTACTATGAGAGTAGTGAAGGTCATGGCCTGGGCTTTAGCAACACTTGTTTTGAGACCATAGAAGCAAGCTGTGATTGCACCGATAGTAACAAGAATACTGATCGCAAAAATAAAGAGAGAAAAACGACGGTTGAGGATCTCTTCTGAAGCGGGCCTGGGGGGACGGTTCATGGCAAGGGGATCTGTCGGATCCATGGCAAGACTGATCGCAGGGAACCCATCTGTGATGAGGTTCATCCAAAGGAGCTGAACAGGGAGAAGAGCCACAAAAGGTTGCCCTTCTGGGCCTTTTAGGCCAAGAAGCATGGTAATGAAGATGACAAGGATCTCTGCAATATTTGAAGAGAGGAGATAGCTGACGAACTTTACGATGTTGTCATAGATGCCTCTGCCTTGCTCAACAGCTTTTGCAATAGAGGCGAAGTTGTCATCGAGGATGATCATGTCAGAGCTTTCTTTGGTAACGTCTGTGCCGGTGATACCCATGGATATACCTATGTTGGCTGCTTGAACTGCAGGGGCATCATTAACACCATCACCTGTCATAGCAATCACTTGATCTTTGTAAGCTTTAATAATCCGTAATTTATGAGCAGCGCTGATCCGAGAGAAGACGTTTACATCTTTGAGCTGCTCGTCTGTCAGAGCGTCTAGCTCAGTACCGTTAATGGCATGTGTGCAATCCATCCCAAGTTCTTGTGCGATAGCAAGAGCTGTTATTTGGTGATCCCCTGTCATCATCACGGTGCGGATACCAGCTTCCGCACACTTTTGGATAGCATCTTTCACCTCTGGACGGGGGGGATCCATCATAGCAATCAATCCAACAAATATAAGCTCTTCTTCAAGAGGTTTTTCAAGATTGGTCTGGTATGCAACAGCCAGTACCCGATAGGCCCTACTAGCTAGATCTTCATTGGCAGCCCTGATAGTATCTTTGTCTTGCTCTGTGAGAGGCTTTTCTTCTCCGTTGACAAGCCATTTTGTAGAGCGGAGGGCAATCGCATCTGGGGCTCCCTTCACAAAGAGGGTTTTACTCTCTCCATTTCTGCGCAATACACTCATCATTTTGCGCTCAGAATCAAAGGGAATTTCCTCGATCAGATGGTGGTCTTTTTCTAGATCTGCCTTGTTTAGTCCAGCTTTTGCTGCAGCTGTTAATAGAGCTCCTTCGGTTGGATCCCCAACAATACTCCATTCACCTTCTGCTTGTAGAAGGTTGGCGTTATTGCAAAGAATACCAATCTTGAGGGCGTAATGAAGATCTGGAGCCTCCCCTTCAAACTCCCCTACTGGAGCATAGCCAGCCCCAGAAACGTGGATCTGTTTTTGATCAACCCATAAAGAGCGCACCGTCATAGCATTTTGTGTAAGCGTTCCCGTTTTGTCCGTGCAGATGATGTTGGTGGAGCCGAGAGTCTCCACAGAAGAGAGGCGACGGATGAGGGCATTTTTTTCAGCCATCTTGCGCACTCCAATCGAAAGAGAAATCGTCACAGCAGCAGGCAACCCTTCCGGGATAGCTGCGACTGCTAGACTTAAAGAAAATAAAAGCATCTCGATTACACTGGTACCTCGAAGAATGCCAAGCCCAAAGACGACCGCGACTACTCCTAAGCAGATGTAGACGAGCTTTTTGCCAAGATGATTGAGGCGGTGTTGCAGTGGAGTTTTTTCTTTTTCTTGGGAAAGAAGCTCTGAGGCGATCTTGCCGATTTCTGTTTCAAGCGCTGTTTGTGTGATGAGCACATGTCCTTTACCAGCAACAACAGTCGTTCCCATGAAGACCATATTTTTGCGATCAGCTAGAAGTAGTTCTCCTTCGAGCTGTTCGTCTGTCTTAGAAATAGGAACAGATTCTCCTGTTAGGGACGCTTCATCGACTGTCATATGCACATTGTCTATGATCCTCCCATCTGCAGGAATACGATCTCCAGCTTCTAGTAAGACGAGATCGCCTGGGACGATCTCTTCAGAAGGGATCATCTGGAGTACACCATCGCGTATAACTTTAGTCATGGGGGACGCTAGCTTTTGCAGGGCTTCTAAAGAGCGTTCAGCCCGATACTCCTGGAAAAACCCAAGAGCTGCGTTAAGGATAACGATAGCCATGATTGCCCAAGCATCTATCACTTCAC
The DNA here is from genome assembly GCA_021772375.1 of Chlamydiota bacterium. Classification (GTDB taxonomy): domain Bacteria; phylum Chlamydiota; class Chlamydiia; order Chlamydiales; family Rhabdochlamydiaceae; genus Sacchariniichlamydia. The sequence continues at coordinate 3,415 of JAJFME010000011.1, forward strand.
CTAAGAGGCCAGCAACTACTGCAGCTCCGATAAGAAGCCATATGATCATACTCGCAAATTGGCTAAGAAGGAGTTTCCACCAGACGGTTCCCCCTTTTTTAGGAAGGAGGTTAGGACCATGCTCTTTAAGCCTAGAGCTGGCCTCTTCTTTGGTTATCCCATGAATGAGATCGCTTTTTAAGCTAGAAGCTATTGCAGAAACTGATTGAGCCCAAATGAATGATTGCATATATGTAAGACATATACAAAGGAGTTAAAAAATGGAACACCCACATGATCCCTACCACGTACGCCCCTTCCCTCAGCAGCCGAATCGCGGGAGCAAAGAGCTCGTTACGGCGCTAGCTGATTTAGAATTGGCCTTCGGTGAGTCTACCCCTGATTTGGAAAAACTTCGGGCGATTCAAATACGGATGCATGAGAGCGTAAATAGCTGCAATGACGACCGTTTGGTTAATATGATTCGTCTACTTTCTAAAGGGATTGATTCTTTCCAAGAGAAGCCAGAGAAGGCGGCGTTGCAGCTGATCCTTCAACAGCTTCTAAAAATCCGCGTTGAGCTCAAACACCTCTAAAATTCCAGTAGGAATCCAAAATGGTAGCGTAGAAGTGAAGAATCCTTCGCCTTTAGACGGGGAACGTTCAATTGATTTTAATTATTCTGACAAGAGATAAAAATTGCCCCTTCCCTTGCGCCGACAGTACGAACGGTACTGCGGTGCAAAAAAGGGGTGATTAGCTAAAGCTCTAACGATTCTCTCTATTGGTTATATGAGAAGGATAGCGAACACGAAGGCGAATAGTGAGAAGGATTCCACAATTCCAAGTGCTGCATAAGTCTTCCCTAGGATCGCAGGCTGTTTTGCTGATGCCTGAATCGCTGATGCTGCACACATCCCCTGATAGATTGAAGAGAATAGAAGGGCAAGTCCTACTGAAAGACCGATCCCAATAGCTCCCATAGGAGAGAGCGTAGCATCCCCTTTCAGGTTATTGCGCATGATGATCATCAATACAAAACCATAGATTGATTGTGATGAGGGCATCGCCGACATCCCAATAAACTGTCCGTGGTTTTCTTCTACACGGCTCATGACTGCGTGACATGCCATACCAGCAATTCCACACCCAATTGAGCTTCCAATACATCCAAGTCCAAGGACAAGGGCTGGGCCAATCATCGAAATATCCATAGTTACTCCTGTTTAATTCGTAGTTTTCTTAATGGGTTAAAGAGTTTCCCCTCCCCTTCAAAGCTGTAGTGGTACCACTCGATAAAGTTGAGACGTAGGCCGTGGATCACTCCCCCCATGGTACCGAGGGTAAGATTGATCGCATGTCCTGCTAAAATAATGACAGAACCACCAACAAGGCCGATAGTCACACCCATTTCGTTGAAGGTACGGGCCATAATTGTACTTGCCAGTGCTAGGGCATAAAGGCGCAAGTAGGAAAGAATATCTGCAAATACTTGAATGACTTGGGTGATCTCTCCAATCCCTTTTAGCTTTTTTTGGAAAAGAGCAAGGACAACGGCTGCCCCGATCCCTCCATAGAGAAGTTGAAGACCAACAGTTGCTGCGGTATCTTTAGGGATCCAACCTAGAAATTCAACGAGAGAAGTGGCACTTAGGGATATAGGAAAGTAGAGATAACCCCCAACAGCAAATGCTACCCAACCAATATTCGCCCAGCTTCTTCGAAGGTAGCGAAGGAGTGAGCAAGAGATATGGATGACACCTGCTAGGAGTGAAAATTCTAAGAGGATGTTATCAGAGAAGTCGTTAAGCATGTCGTAGGATTTAATACCTCCCTTCTCCTGCACAGCTTTCTGAAGCATCTCTTGACCTGTTTTTGCCGTTCCTACAGAAGGGAATTTCTTCACCCACTCTTGATGAACCTCATCATTTTGCTTTTTATGGAACTCAGCTTTTTTTCCTGCAATGTGACCGATAAGTGAAAACTTCGAAATTGGATTGCTAGGAGCAATTTCGATCCCAAAGAACGAAGTTGTTAACACGCCCCAAATTATGCAACTAGTTGCAAGCATGAAAAAGAGTTTAAGGAACCGCTTGCCGCTTCCTTTAAGATTAGGAAGCTTCTTTTTTAGGAAAAAGGCGAAGCCTAAGTAAAGAAGACCGTATCCCCCATCAGCCAAAATCATCGCAAAAAAGAGAAGGAAGGCCCAGATGACCCATCCAGAAGGATCTTTATCTGAGGATGCGGGAATGTCATAAATCCGAACGAGATCCTCTCCAAGAAGGTTGGCCTTCTCATTTTTCATACAAGTTGGAATCTTATCTTCTTTTTCCACAGCAATTGGTTCGAAAAAGATCGCTTTTCCCTCTATAAGAGGAAGAAGTTTCTCCGTCTTGTTTTGGGGCACCCATCCTTCAATGGAAAAGACGGCCCCCTCGATTGGAAAAGCCACTTCTTTTTGTGTTTTTTCAAGTGTGTGGATATCTAGCTGACCTAGTAGAGAATCTCGAAGGAACTCGATATGACCCGCATAGCCTTTTAGCTCAGCTTCTATCTGGTGAATCGTTTCGTCAACAAAGGCTAGATGATTCTTAAGTTCTCCAGCGGTGCGATTGAACTGCATCTCAATCATATCGGGATAGCTTTGTGGGGTATCATGAATGCCAATATAGTAATCGAGGTCATAATCCGTACCGATATAGATAAGTGAGTTTCCATCTTCAACTGCATGTGATTTTGAGGTGCGAACACAATAGAACTGGACTTTCTTTCCTGTAGTTCTCTGGATGAAGTCAATGTCATCGAAGGAAAAGTCTCCAAAAGGGGCTACTCGAGTGATTTCAGCCTCTAAGAATCGTTTTTCTTCGCTGAGTTTTTCAATCTCGTGAGTCAGATCTAGTACTTGAATAGCCACTTCTTCAGCAAAAGCGAAATCTCCCCCGCCTCGGTAAGTATCTCGCAGCGGCTGCTTGCGTAAGATCTTAATTGCATCAACGAGTTTACGCACTGATGGAGGGGTCTCTGTTGATCGTTTTCCTTTTTCTGTAATGAATTCAATGAAACCTTCTCCTTGAGCGCGAACAAAGAAGTCTGCAAGATCTTCTTTAGCTCCAACGAAGAGGTATTTTTTCAGATTGATGATCATTTCTTCCCCTTCCTCTCAAGAATTTTTCGCTTCGATACTTTGGCTTGAGAGACAGCTGCTAGCTGTTGGTCCCCAAGGAAGATTTTGATTCTTTTGATATTCGATTTTGTTCTTGGGATCATGATTTTTTCGAAAAGATTCACTCGAATCGATACTTCGCGCAGCTCTTTTTCGAGAAGTTTTTTCTTTTCTTTCAGAATCACGATTCTCTCACGGGATTCGATAAGAGCTTGCACTCCCTCGATCCCACTTTCCAACCAAATAGATGTGTCGAAAAAGAAGTAGGTAGGTTCTTGAAAAACGATCTCTTCAAAGATGGGAATCTCAACTCCTGCAATATTCTCGAACCGCTTTTTGACTGTGACGAGCTCGCAAGATTCGAATAGATTTTCAGCATCGGGCCCTGAGAGCAATTGCTGATACCCTTCGACTCTATTTTCATGTGTCTGCATTTGCACGTTAAGCCGTTCGAGATCGTTACCTACCAGGTTAATCTCCAATTGGAGCATCGCTTTTTTCAGCTGCAGGGTAGGCAGATACTTTTCAAGCTGACCTAGCTTAATCTGCTGGAGGCGTAATTCTGTTTTTGTATACTTAATGTTAGCCATCTTTGGGCCAGTATTTCTCCAGTAAAGACTCTTTAATCCCAACTTCGTGCCGTTCAAAACACTCACTGAGCGTTGTCCACCCTAAGTCAAGAGCTTCCTCTAGTGTGTAGTTCACCTCGAGGTTCATCATCCGATCTTCAAAAAGAGCAGAGAAGTTAATCAGTTTTTCATCCCAGCGAGAGAGCTTAAAACCCATACTCTGCCGCTCTACAGCTTTCTTCGAATCGGCGTAGAGACGGATCTGCGTATTGGCAAGATCCCCATGATCTTCACGGGTCACCTTCCCAATGACTTGCTGTTTTAGACGAGAGAGCGATCCAAATGGATCAATACGTCCCCCATGTAGGTAGAACTGTCCTTCTGTGATGTAGCCGGTGTTATCTGGAATTGGGTGGGTTACATCTCCACCTGGCATAGTGGTAACAGAGATAAGCGTGATCGATCCACTTCCATCGATATCAACAGCTTTCTCATAGCGAGCGGCGAGATCTGAGTAGAGAGATCCAGGATATCCCCGATTAGAAGGAACTTGATCCATCGTGATCATGATCTCTTTAATCGCATCTGCAAAAGCTGTCATATCTGTGAGAAGAACAAGAACACTTTTCCCTTGCATTGCAAATCGCTCAGCTGTTGCCAACGCCATATCAGGAACAAGCATACACTCTACAGCAGGATCTGTTGCTTTATGGATAAACATAATGGTCTTTTCCATTGATCCTGCATTCTCAGCATTATCGATGAAAGCTTGGTAGTCATCGAAGCGCAAGCCCATCCCACCAATCACAACAATATCAGCATCTGTTTGATTAGCAATACGCATAAGTAGCGCGTTAAATGGTTCTCCTGCGATGGAGAAAATAGGGATTTTTTGAGACTTCACCAGGCAATTGAAAACATCGATCATTGGAATATTTGTCCGTACCTGCTGGTGAGGAATGATCCTTCGGACAGGGTTAAAGGAAGGCGAGCCTAGCTCAACTTCATCTCCCTGGATTAAAGGACCGTTATCGATGGGCTCTCCAGATCCATTGAGACGACGGCCCAACATAGATTCAGAACATGTCACCTGCATCTGTTTACCTAAGAACGTGACTTGATCATTGGTGAAGATCCCACGTGTATTTTCGAAGCACTGCAGTGTAATCAGCTCCCCATCAATACTCAAAACAGAGCCATAGGTATGCTCTCCGCTGCGCTTGTCAATGCGAGCTATCTCTCCTAAACTCACATCTTTGGCAAGAACTGTGAGCAGGTTTCCCCGCATATCGACGATTCGGTCGTAGGTTTTCTTCATACTCTTGCCGCCTGTTTTTCTATTTTTTGCTCTATTTTGCTATAGGCCTGATGGTATTTTTCTGTGCCGTAGGGCATAAAGTTCATATTCTTGATTTCATTTTGCAGTTCTAAGAAGAACGATCTCGCCTTGTCGTGATCCTCAAAATCAAATTCAGTGTCAAAGATTTTCCCAATCAACTTGAAAAGAGGCACTTGTCTACCTAAAGGGCAATAAGCATCTTCTTTATCAAAAGCATTCTGCTGCAGATAGGAAATATCATAGAGTTCAGCTTTGAGGTGAACGATCATATCGCTAATCGAGATCCCCTCTTCTCCCACAACTTCCATTCTTTTTCCGATGTCATCTCCTTCACGGAGAATTTTCTCTCCAATACGAACGAGTCTCCCCCATCCTTTGAGCTTCTCATCAAGCTGGTCCCCGACCATATCGACATACTTACTCCATGAAATAAGTGGGTCTACAGCTGGATAGCGACGTGCATCTGAACGAGCTCTTGAGAGTCCATGGAAAGCACCTACGACAGAAAGTGTTGCTTGGGTGACAGGTTCCTCGAAGTTTCCACCAGCTGGAGATACGGTTCCCCCAATCGTTAGGGAGCCCGTCTTTCCATTTGGCAGGTTTAAAACCCCAGAACGCTCATAAAATGCAGCAATTCTAGAAGAGAGATAAGCTGGAAACGCCTCTTCTCCAGGAATTTCTTCCAGACGCCCAGACATTTCTCGCATAGCCTGAGCCCAACGCGAAGTAGAGTCTGCAAGCAGAAGAATATTGAGCCCCATTTGGCGGTAGTACTCTGCAATGGTACTTCCCAAGTAAATAGATGCTTCTCTTGCAGATACTGGCATAGAAGATGTGTTACAGATGATGACTGTTCTATTCATCAAAGGTTCATTTGTATGAGGATCGCTTAGATGTGGGAACGTGCGGAGGACTTCCACAACTTCCCCAGCTCGCTCACCGCAAGCAACTACGATTACGATATCAACAGAGGAGTACTTGGAAAGGTGGTGCTGCAGAACTGTTTTTCCTGCTCCAAAAGGACCTGGAGAACAGAATGTTCCTCCCTTCACAATTGGGAATTGAGTATCGAGGATACGAAGGCCTGTATCAAGCATCTCTTCAACACGTACCTTTTCTCCAGCTGCAAGAGCTGCTTTTACTGGCCACTTCTGAACCATAGTGAATGAGTGTTCCCTCCCCTGCTCATCAACAGCCTTGGCAACAACAGTATCAATCGGATAAGAGCCAGCCTTAACAACCCAGGTAATTTTGTATTTACCCGTAAGAGAAAAGGGAATCATGATGTAGTGAGGGAAGCGCCCTTCCATCGTAGAGCCTAAATGTTCTCCACGAGAAAGAATATCCCCCTCTTTTGCAATTGGTTGATAGTCCCAATGGCGCTTGTAATCAAGCGCTGGTAGATAGGTTCCTCTTGTGAGAAAAAGACCTGTTGCTTTTGCGACATTTTCAAGAGGATTTTGCAGTCCATCAAAAATCGAAGTAAGCAGGCCTGGGCCAAGCTCTGCTTCGAGAAGAGAAGAGGAGAACTCAACATGGGTCCCTAACTTAATGCCGCGAGTATCTTCAAAGACCTGTAACTTGACCTCATTGCCTACAATTTCAATTACCTCGGCCTTTAGAGTGGTATTACCGAGATCGATCATCGCAACCTCCCCCTGACGGACATTTCCCTCAAAGGCGACATGAAGCAAGTTCCCGAATGCGCGAACGACCTTCCCTGTTGCAAGCGTTGTTGTCATATTGATTATCCTATTTTATACTTATTTATGAGTTCTCGACCTTTCTCTTGATCGAGTCTGTTGTAGCGCTCAACAAGCATCAATCTTGCGACATATCCCAAAATCCAATCGATTGAAAAGAGTGGATAGGTCGCCATCCCTTCGATTTTCTCAAATTCATATCCCGCGATGACTTTATACTGCTCCCAAGGGTCTTTTCCACATGAATGGAGATTTTCCTTAAGATCGAGATATTCGATGGGTGGCTCGTAATCATCCATATCTTTTTGAGCGAGGATCTGAGCCACTAACGGATCTGTAAACTCTTCAAATTGGAGCTCCGACGTAATGTCTCTTCCGCTCTTCTTTGCTCGGAGTGCTGTCGTCACAAGGCGCACATCTCTTTGGAAAGAAAGCAACTCATTCAAAAAACCGCTCTGTTTCGGGATCTCCTCTGCGTAGTAGCGAGAAAGGAGTCCAAAAAAGTGACGCACTTTTTCTTTCACGTCATCAAATTGTCCTAGGAACTCAAACACATACTCTGGGAAATCAGCCTCCACGAGAAGAGCCTCGTCAAGTTGCTTTTCGCTAAGATTACCGTGGCCATCTAAAGGACATTTGGAGTAGAGAGCTCGAATATTTTGAAGATCTACCACCCTCCGTAAGACACTTACCTTAGCTAGATCGTTTTGACACAGATTCAATTCAAGCCTAGTGGTCAGTTCTTTGAATGTAATCTCTGGACTCTCTCCAAGCACAAGGGATGGCAGCGAAGCTGCAACGAAGTAGTAGTTATGCATAGTTTTTCCTACTTAGAGGCAAAAAAGTACTGTTGGAAATCTTTGCGCACATATCGAATCATCAGCTCTAGCAGGGCTGTATCTGAAAGATCGATCGTTACCTTCTCTTTGTGTAATTTCACCTCAGCCCCTCCTTTTTTGGAGCCGATGAGTACGCTTTTTTCTTTCAATTTCTCTAGGAGATCCTTACCCAAAAGTTCATTCACTGAGTCTGCTTTAATCGCTGAAGGAATAATCGCACTAAGATCTGTCTCCAACCCCTCCTCTTCAACAGCTTGGATCACTGCCGTGATCATATCGGAGAGCACTTGAGGACTCGTCGTTGATTGAGAGATCATCTCCAATAAGTTTTGATTAAGGAGCCGTTCTTGAATTTCTTGTTTCAACCACTCGATAGACTGGCGAGCCCCCTGATTGAGGGAGGCTTTAAACACGCCATAGCGCTTCTCAATCTCTTGTTCTGCATCGGCAACCATTTTGGCCGATTTAGATTTCGCCTCTTCCAGCACCTTGTCTGCATTTTTTCGAGCTGTATCCAAAATTTCTTTAGCCTCAACAAGGGCCGGTTCGATGGTCTCAGAGCGAAGGACTTCGCAGATTTTTTTAACCTTGTCTTTTCCCGTCTCGATGGTTTCCATGTAAATCCCTGTGGTTGTGGGTTCTGTTATCGCCTAAAACAGGTGTTTTTTTCAATCAAAATCCACACGTTGGAGAGCTAGGGGCTGTTTTCCTTTGGAAAGAGTGGCCGATATTTCCTTTACTCAAAATAATTTTTTATGAGATATGGAGGATATGAAGAGAATAATCCATATAGCCCTTGCATCCCTCCTCTTTTCAGCTTCTGCTCTGCAAGCAGCAGACCCTTGCCTTGAGCAAGCCGTAGATGAAATGAATGCTCTCTATAGAACTGGAGAAGGATGCGAAGACGAAGTTTTCAATGCCGTTGGCAAATCAATGGTAGGTTGGGGAATTGGCCTCTTTATCGGGATTGCTCTTCTTACAGGACTTGTCCCAAGCTCCACCGCTCCCGCAACAACCACTACAAACACAACCAACTAATAGCGAGCTTCCGAAGAAGTCTTTGGCAAAAAAATCGGATCAGCGTAGACTCAGGTCTTAATTTACAGGAGCTTGATCATGAAACAATTTGCTGGATACCTCACTATTTTTGGACTGTTTTTCTCACCGGTAGCGTTTGCTCATGATGGATGCGATGGACCTAACTGCCCCCATCCAGAAGACGACGCTATTGAAGCTTACTACATGGATGAAGAAGATGACGAGTTCTTCAATCAAGGGAAAATTGTGGGGAAAGATACAGGCGATTACTTAAAAGCACAGAAACGCATTCGTAATAAGAACTGGGCGCTGGCTCTTGGGACATCAGCAATTGGAATCGCTACACTCGTCCTGTTAGGTAAAAATCAATAATTTAGGAGATCACCGATGAGCAAGATTGAGGAACTGAAGAAACTAACAACGATTGTTGCAGATACAGGCGAGATCGAAGAGATCAAAAAATACAAGCCTACAGATGCCACAACGAACCCTTCGCTCATCTTCAAAGCCTCTAGCCTTCCAGAATATCAATTCCTTATCCAAGATGCGGTTGCTTATGGAAAGCAAGGCAAGACGAAAGAAGAGCAGCTCACACGCGCTCTTGACAAAGTCTTCGTCAACTTCGGACTAGAGATTCTAAAAATTGTTCCTGGACGCGTCTCCACAGAAGTAGATGCTCGCCTCTCCTTTGACGTAGAAGGAAGTATAGAAAAAGCGCATACCCTGATTAAGCTTTATGAAGCAGCTGGCATCGATCGAAAAAGAGTTCTCATCAAACTCGCTTCTACATGGGAAGGGATTGAGGCTGCTAAAGTCCTTGAAAAAGAGGGTATTCACTGCAATATGACCCTCATGTTCTCTATGCCCCAAGCTGTTGGCTGCGCCGATGCAAAAGCTACCCTCATCTCCCCCTTCGTTGGCCGGATTTTCGATTGGTATAAAAAGGCTGAAGGGAAAGAGAGCTATCCACCAGAAGAAGATCCAGGTGTTATCTCCGTAGGAAAAATCTACAACTACTATAAAAAAATGGGGATCAAAACCCAGATCATGGGCGCTTCTTTCCGCAATAGTGGAGAGATCCTAGAGCTCGCAGGATGCGACCTACTAACTATTGCTCCATCTTTACTAAGCGAGCTAGAAAATACCGAAGGAGCTGTCCCTCGCAAACTAGATCCAGAAAAATCTAAAGAACTCGACATTCAACCTATTAAGATTGATGAAAAGACTTTCCGCTGGATGCTCTGTGATGATGCAATGGCTATCGAGAAATTGATGGAAGGGATCCGTAACTTCGCAAAAGACATCGTCAAGCTAGAGAAGCATCTAGAGACTTCACTCTAATCTAGATAGGCCTTTAGCCCGGCTCTTTTCAAACATTACTTTGAAGAAACTCATAGCAGCTGTTAGAAAGACAGCATTCAGGGTCAAACTTATCCAGAACATCTCATAAGAAAATGTTCCCTTTGAAAGAACTTGGCGCATCCCCTCAAAGATGTAAGTGGTTGGCAAACACTTAGCTATCACCTGTCCCCAAATAGGAAGAACAGACACTGGGTAGAATACAGCGCTAAATGGAGCGAAGATAAACGGTGTCATCCAAGCGAGCATCTGGAAACGCTGCCCGAAGTAAACCATTACTCCCCCGCTTAAGAACCCCATCATCCAGCCAGATAGAGATAAAAGTCCTACATAAGGAATAATCGACCAACCAACTCGATAAATATTGAGAGCATAGAGAAGCCATACAAGAAGGCTTGAGAATGCAAGGGTAATGAAGATCTTCACAAGACCTACTAGCATCGTAGCAGACATCCATTCTGAGAGTTTAAGAGGAGTGGAGAATAAGTTCACAAGGTTGCGATTCCAAAACTCTTGAAGAATATTTACGGTGATCTCGTAGTTTCCTCGCCAGAGGATCTGCCAAAAAACAAGCCCTGTTAAAATGATGAGAGCAATATCGGGCACGTCAGCTTGCGCGCTCTGTACCCACATACTCGTCATCCCCCACAGGAGAATATCAATCGTAGGCCAGTAAAACACCTCTGCAATATTATCAAACTTTGCAAAATAGAAAAAATAGCGCAGGAAAACAGCCCAGATCCTTTGAAAACTCAACGTGTGCCCTCCTTTTTTCTGGTAGCTTGCAAAAAGAAATCCTCTAGGGTCGGTTGGATGATGTTGATCCCCGAGTAGAGGACATTTGCCCTAGCAAGTCCCGAAAGAAAATTTGCTATCTGTCCTTCATCTAACTCTAACCGCAAACACCTATGGTCTACTTTCGGATCAAAACCTGATTCTTTTGCAAGACTTTGTGCTTTCTCCATTCCTTCAGCAATCACAAGCTCTACTTTGCTACATGCAGCCTTCTTTGCTAGGTTCTGAGGGATATCATCTGCAAAGATCTTCCCTTGCTTTAAGAACAGCACTCTGTCACAGATTTCACTTACTTCAGTCATATTATGAGAGGTAAAAAGAATAGCTGTCCCTTCTTGCTTTCTTTGCTCTAAAACGAAATCAATCACGTCTTTGGCTATATCAGGATCAAGGGAGGCGGTTGGCTCATCGAGAAGTACAATCTTTGGATTCACCATAAAAGCTTTGACAAGCATCAGGCGAGTAATCTGCCCAGAGGAGAGCTCTGACACCCGAACTGATCGCTTACTACTAATGCCAAAGCGCTCTAACAGGGCATCTTTCTTCTTCCTAAAGTCTCGAGGACGCAAAGAGAAAAGCCTGCCAAAAACTTCTAAATTCTGATCTAACGTGAGGTTCCACGGCAAGCTGACGTAGGTACTTGCAAAGGTAACACTCTTGAGCACTTCAGACCTGTGTTTTGCAAGGTCCATCCCAAAATAGAGGATTTGCCCTGATGTGGGGCTTAAAGTGCTCATGAGCATCTGAATCGTTGTGGTCTTCCCTGCTCCATTGGGACCGAGCAGCCCTAAAATCTCCCCTTCGTTTAGCTCAAAGGAGATCCCATCAACAGCCGTGAATGGCTTTTTTCCAGGATAGGTTTTACGCAAATTACGCACGGATAGAATAGGCATGAGACCTTCAGGATAAGATAAGAGGAAAAAATTAGACAAGAAAAAAGGAGCGCCGATCGGGCGCCCCTTAGAATCATCACGTCTTTGAAAGAATCGCTTAATCGCTAAAAGCGAAAGTGAGCTCTTCTTCTCCTTCGATACCAATGTGGTCTTTGACTCTGTCTCGGAATGCATCAAATCCAGTTCCACCTGGGATCATATGACCCATAATGAGGTTGGCTTTGAAGTCGAGTAGGTAATCAGACTTCGCCTCGCAGGCAGCGTCTGTAAGGACGCGTGTTGTATCCTGGAATGAGGCTGCTGAGATCCACGACTCAGTAGAAAGTGAGGCTTTCGTAATTCCAAGAAGGACAGGAGCAGCTTGTGCGGCTCTCCCCCCCTCATCAAGAACCTTACGGTTATGACGATGGAATTCTTTCTTATCAACATCTTCACCGTATAGGAAAGTGGTATCACCTGGCTCGATAACACGCACTTTCTGAAGCATCTGTTTAACGATGATCTCGATATGCTTGTCATTGATGTCTACCCCTTGTAGGCGATAGACTTCCTGTACTTGGTTTACGAGGTATTTCTGCAACTCGCGAACACCACAGATATCAAGAATCTCGTGCGGAACGACAAGACCATCTGTCAGCTGCTGCCCTTTGACAACATGATCTCCTTTTTGGATGATCAAGTGCTTGGTCAATGGGATAAGGTGCTCTTCTTCCATACCAGAATCTTCATCACGCACAACAAGGATACGCTTGCTCTTCTGCACGCCACGGAAGTCAACAACCCCATCGATCTTCGCGATCTCTGCAGCGTCCTTAGGCTTACGTGCTTCGAAAAGCTCGGCCACACGAGGAAGACCCCCGGTAATATCCTTAGTCTTAATCGCACCACGAGGCAGACGAGCGAGGAGTGCTCCGGCTTTCACCTCATCTCCTTCAGCAACCGAGATAAACGCTCCTGATGGGATCGCATAGGTTCCCACTAGTTCCTCATACTCAGGGTCTGCATAGATAGCAATCTGTGGGTGGAGCTCTCCACGGTGTTGTTTCACCATGAGCTCTGTCTGACCAGTTTTTTTGTTGATGTCTCTCTGAGTAGAGATCCCTTCAACAAGGTCATCGTATTTTACGAATCCAGGACGCTCACAAATAATTGGGATATTATGCTGTTCCCAAACTGCAAGTTGCGCGCCTTTCTTCACAGCCACTCCGTCACCGATGAGGATACGTGTCCCTAGTTCAACATTGAAGCTCTGTAGCGGCTCAAGCGACTTGGTACTGAGAAGTCTTTTCACTTCTTCAAGAGTACGCCCTTCATCACGAACGACATGGAGCATTCCATTTTTATTGAGAGCTAGCCATTCCCCTTCTTCATTCTGAACCGTACGTAGGTCCATATGAACCAGGATACCTGCTTTTTCTGCATCAATCTCTGGGGTCACACTTGCTGCCGCAATACCACCTAAGTGGAAAGTTCTCATCGTCAACTGTGTTCCCGGTTCTCCAATCGACTGGGCTGCGATAATCCCAACAGCTTCACCATGGCCGACAACACGTCCATTGGCTAAGTTGACTCCGTAACACTTACTGCAAACACCTCGAGCGGATTCACAAGTAAGGGCTGAGCGGATGCGGATCGATTCAATACCAGAGTCATCAATAGCTTCTGCTTGTGGCAGGCTAAGAACTGTTCCAGCTTTTGCTAGGATCTTGGTTCTATCCCCCGGCTGATAAACGTCATCCACAACAGCTCGTCCGTAGATTCTCTCCTTCAGAGGAAGAAGTTCTTCTTGACCTTGCTTGATCGCAGAGACTTCAATACCATTCAGGGTACCGCAGTCATCTTCAATGACAATTACGTCTTGCGATACATCAACAAGACGACGAGTTAGGTAACCCGAGTCAGCAGTTTTAAGAGCTGTATCGGCAAGACCTTTACGAGCACCGTGCGTAGAAATCGAGTACTCGAGAACGCTAAGACCTTCGCGGAAGTTTGCCGTAATCGGAGACTCAATAATCTCACCTGATGGTTTCGCCATCAATCCACGCATCGCTCCAAGCTGTTTCACCTGTGATCTTGTACCACGAGCTCCAGAGTCCATCATCATATAGATAGAGTTGAGTTCGTTATCTTTTGGTTTACTGATCAACTCGAAAAGCTCTTCTGAAAGATCATCGGACACCTCGGTCCAGATACTAACAACTTTTGAGTGACGCTCACCGTCAGTGATAATACCGTCTTCGTATTGCTTTTGAACAGTTTCGATACGCTTGTGCGTATCATCCATAATCTTCTGTTTGGTCTCAGGAATACGAACATCGCAAATTCCGATAGAAAGTGACGATTTAGTAGCTTCTGCAAAACCAAGGTTTTTCAAGTCATCCAAGAACTTGACTGTTGCATTAAGCCCTACATTTTTGTAAGTATCCAAGACGAGTTGACTCATCTTCTTTTTGCGCAGTGCGTAGTTCTGGAAGCCGAGCTCTTCTGGGACGATTGTATTGAAGATAACACGACCAGGCGTTGTTTCTACAATCCCTTCCGGAAGCTTGACTTTGATCTTTTCATGAATATGAATACCACGGCCTAGCTCATCCCGCCTCTGCCCTTCTTTAGCTTCAGTATCCCAGTTGTAGCTTCCAGCAGCTTGCATAGCTAGGAGAACTTCATCAGAACTAGAGAACGTTTTGACTTTCTTATCATGCTCTTCTGGATGATAAATAGGGTCGTGCATAAGGTAGTACAAGCCCAAAATCATATCCTGAGAGGGAACAGCAGAAGGCTTTCCTGAAGAAGGCAAGAAGATATTATCTGGTGCCATCATCAGAAGTTTTGCTTCTAGCTGCGCTTCGATAGAAAGAGGTATGTGTACCGCCATTTGGTCACCATCGAAGTCAGCATTGAAAGCCGAACAGACGAGTGGGTGAATACGGATCGCTTTACCCTCAATGAGGATTGGTTCAAACGCTTGGATACCGAGACGGTGAAGTGTCGGTGCACGGTTGAGGAGAACCGGGTGTCCTTTAATGATTTCTTCGAGGACATCCCATACCTCAGGAGCTTGTCTCTGGATCATCTTCTTTGCAGATCGGATCGTATAAACATAGCCAAGGTCTTTAAGGCGTTTGACGATAAATGGTTCAAATAGCTCTAGAGCCATCTTCTTTGGAAGACCACATTGGTTAAACTTCAACTCTGGTCCAACAATAATCACACTACGGCCAGAATAGTCTACCCGTTTACCAAGCAAGTTCTGACGGAAACGCCCTGTTTTCCCTTTAAGCATCTCAGCGAGAGCTTTAAGCGGACGATTCCCTGCACCCATCACGGGATGGCCATGACGACCATTGTCAAATAGGGCATCGACAGCCTCTTGCAGCATCCGCTTCTCATTGCGAATAATTACATCTGGTGTCTTTAAGCGTAAAATTGCTTTTAGTCGATTGTTTCTGTTGATAACGCGTCTATACAAGTCATTCAAATCTGATGTCGCAAAACGGCCTCCATCAAGAGGAACGAGAGGGCGCAAATCAGGAGGAATAACAGGAACGCATGACATTACCATCCAGTCGGGTCTATTCGGAGATGCCGCAAAGCTCTCTACGATTTTAAGACGCTTTGCCAGCTTCATTCTAGCTTGCATCGACTTTGTCTTGCGTAATTTCTCCTTCAACTCAAGAACCAGCAAATTAAGATCTTCTTTCTCAAGGATCTCTGCTATCGCTTCTCCCCCCATTCTAGCTTTAAAGCTTTCTGGGCCCCATTTCTCTTGGGCTTCTCTATATTCTGTATCATTGAGGAGTTGTTTGACCTCTAGCGTTGTCTGTCCAGCATCTGTTACCACGTATTCTTCGTAGTAAATCACTCGCTCGAGTTCATTGGCAGACATGCCAAGAACGTTCCCAATGCGGGAAGGCATAGACTTGAAGAACCAGATGTGAACAACTGGTACGGCTAGCTCGATGTGAGCCATTCTCTCACGACGAACCTTCGATAGGGTAACTTCAACACCACAGCGATCACAAACGATCCCTTTGTGTTTGATTTTCTTGTACTTTCCACAAGCACACTCCCAATCACGGGTAGGTCCGAAGATCTTCTCGCAGAATAATCCCCCTTTTTCAGGCTTAAACGTGCGGTAGTTGATAGTCTCGGGTTTTTTAATTTCCCCTCTAGACCAATCATTACGAATTACATCATCTGATGCAATCTGAATGACCAACTTATCAAAAGACTCTTGTTTCTCCCGATCTAGCATCTAAAATTTCTCCTAGGGTTACTCAGCTTCTGCGCTTTCTGGACGCACATCAAGACACAATCCCTGCATCTCTTTTACTAATACATTAAATGACTCTGGTGTTCCGGCTGAGAGAGAATGCTCTCCCTTCACGATAGACTCGTAAATACGAGTACGACCAGCGACATCATCTGATTTTACAGTTAACATCTCTTGCAGTAGGTGGGCTGCACCATAAGCTTCTAATGCCCACACTTCCATCTCCCCGAAACGCTGTCCACCCATCTGAGCTTTACCGCCAAGAGGTTGTTGCGTAACAAGTGAGTAAGGACCAATAGAACGTGCGTGAATCTTATCAGCAACGAGGTGGCCAAGCTTCAACATGTAGATGTAGCCTACAACAACACGGTTGTCGAATCGCTCTCCTGTTCTACCATCAAAGAGGCGCATTTTACCATCTTTAGGCAAGCCTTCCTTGTCCATCATCTCCCAAATTTGCTTCTCTGGGAACCCTTCGAAAACAGGCGTTCTTATGTAGATACCCGCTTTTTTGGCAGCATAGCCAAGGTGCGTTTCCAAAAGCTGTCCCATGTTCATACGAGAAGGGACCCCAAGTGGATTCAAAATGATTTCAACGGTTTCTCCATTATCGAGATAAGGCATGTTCGCTTCAGGAACAATTTGAGATACAACCCCTTTGTTTCCGTGGCGCCCTGCCATTTTATCTCCAACTTCTAGCTTACGCTTCGTCGCAATGTAAACTTTTACCTGACGGATCACTCCAGGATCAAGCTCTGTATCTCCTTTACGGGTATATTCTACTTCCGTTTTGTGCTCGGAGTAAAGGGCTTGTATTTCCCGATCGAACTCACGTAGGATCTCTTTCAACGCAGAGTATGTATCATTCTCTGTCATTAGAAGATCTTCTGCTTGTTCACTTTCAAGAGCTTCTAGCATCTCTTGAGTGATTACCTCCCCTTCTTTAATCAATACATCACCTGTTTTGCGATGCATGATCGAGCCTGGGGCCGGTTCGTTGAGGAGAAGAGCTCCTAGTCTCTCATGAAACTGGATAACGATTTCTGCCTCTTTATTCTTAAACTCTATGTGAATGTCTTTGACGCGTGTTGCTTCTTCAACAAGCTCATCATCTGTTTTTGAAAGCCGGTCTCTTCTGCTAAAGACTTTTACATCCATAACAACACCCTCTGTCCCCGGAGGAACTGTAAGAGAGGCGTCTTTTACATCTGCAGCCTGTTCTCCGAAGATAGCACGAAGCAGACGCTCTTCTGGAGCAAGCTCTGTTTCCGACTTAGGAGTGATCTTACCGACAAGAACATCACCTGGCTTCACTTCCGCTCCTACACGGATAATTCCATCCTCTCCAAGATTAGCTAGAGCCTCTTCAGAGACATTTGGAATATCACGAGTGATTTCTTCCTTACCAAGTTTGGTGTCACGTGCTGTGACTTCAAACTCTTCTAGGTAGATAGAAGTATAAGCATCTTCCTTAATGAGTTTCTCTGAGATAATGATCGCATCCTCAAAGTTGTACCCACACCAAGGCATGAAAGCTACAAGGACGTTCTTACCAAGGGCAGCTTCCCCTTTATCTGTTGCTGGACCATCGGCGATGATATCTCCGAGCTTTACCTTATCTCCCACATTACACAACGGTGTTTGGTTGATACTGGTCCCAGCATTAGAACGCATGAACTTGTTCAAAGAGTACGTTTTCTTACTCGTTGGGTTATCTTTGGCTGCAACTACAATTTTGTACCCGTCTACATACTCAACAGTTCCTTCTTCCGAAGCAATCATCACAGCACCTGAATCTCGCGCACCGCGCTCCTCAAGCCCTGTTCCTACAAGAGGAGCATCTGTTTTAAGGAGAGGTACACCTTGGCGTTGCATATTCGATCCCATCAAAGCACGGTTCGCATCATCGTGCTCAAGGAACGGGATCAACCCCGCAACAATAGAGACAAGCTGCTTAGAGGAGACGTCCATATGTGTGACCTTATCGGTCTCAATTTTTAGAGACTCTCTATTATAACGGGCCCAACAAGTAGGCTCAGTAAACATATTGAGGTCATCTAAAGAGGCGGAAGCCTGAGCGATTACGTTTCCTTCTTCTTGGTCCGCTGTCATGTACTCGATTTCAGCAGTTACAATCCCGTCACGAACGATACGATAAGGAGTCTCAATGAATCCAAATTCATTGATTTTAGCGTAAGAAGCAAGAGATGTAATCAGACCAATGTTTGGTCCCTCAGGAGTCTCAATTGGACAGATTCTTCCGTAGTGACTAGAGTGAACATCACGCACCTCAAATCCGGCGCGCTCGCGGTTCAATCCACCAGGGCCTAAGGAAGAGAGACGTCGTTTATGCGTCAGCTCAGCAACAGGGTTTGTCTGATCCATGAACTGTGAAAGCTGTGATCTCCCAAAGAAATCTTTCAGCACTCCAGCTAGTCCTTTCGCTGAAACAATTTTCCCAGGAGTGAGTGTATCCGATGCAAAGTCAAAAAGATTCATCCGCTCACGGATAATTTTCTCCATACGAGCCAAACCAATACGGCATTGGTTCTGAACGAGTTCTCCAACAGAGCGAACACGACGATTACCTAGGTGGTCAATATCATCAATACTTACAGTAGGATCACTGCTCTTAAGACGAATCAGGTATTTGAGTGCTCCAAGGACATCTTCTTTTTTAAGTGTTACAGCATCGAGTTCTTCGTCATTCAGCTCCATGCCCAACTTACGGTTAAGCTTGTAGCGCCCTACACGCCCTAAATTATAGCGTTTTGGATCAAAGAAAAGTCTCATCATTGCTGAACGAGCATTAGAGAGCGTAGCAGGCTCCCCTGGACGAATCTTACGATAGAAGTCCTTCAATGCAGACTCATAAGAATCTGTTGGATCCTTAGCAAGCATTTTGATAACTGGGTTCGTCTCATCTGCATCTTCTGCAATACGAACTGCAGCAACACCAGCATCTAACATCCGCTTGAGCATCGCTGTTGTTAGTTTTTCAGAAGCTTTACCAAACACCACACCTGTTTGCTCATCAATGACATCTTCTGCCAAAATTTTTCCAACGAGTTTGGTGAAGTCTTTGTCCGAACGAATTTTTACACGTACAGTACTAAAGAACTCTTCGATAATATCAGCATCTGTTGAGTATCCTAATGTACGCATGAATGAGGTCGCAAGGAGCTTGCGGCGACGCTTTTTACGATCGACGTAGATATAGATTAGATCATTAATATCAAAGGCACCTTCAAGCCAGCTACCACGGTAAGGGATGATACGGAATGAGTAAAGAACGTTACCCTTCGCATGTCTTTCTTGCTCAAAAGAGATCCCTGGAGATCGATGCAACTGAGAAACGATAACTCGTTCAGCGCCATTGATGATGAACGTGCCGTTCTCCGTCATTACGGGAATCGTTCCCATGTAGACTTCTTCTTCCTTAATCCCGGTCTGATCTGTAAGACGGAATTTCACCTTCAATGTAACATTAAAGGTAATCCCTCTACGAATGCACTCTTCGGGAGTGTATTTAGGTGTGCCTAAATTATAAGAAAGGAATTCAAGAATTGTCTTCTCATCGTATGACTTGATCGGAAAGATTTCGCTAAATACTTCCTGAATCCCAACATTCTTCCTTTCATGAGGAAGTAAATCGAGTTGAAGAAACTCGCGGTAGGATTTGATCTGAATTTCGATGAGGTTAGGAAGGGAAAGAATCTCTTCCTTTTCTTGAAAGCTCACCCGCTCAGGTGGTCTTTTTAGCATCTACTTGGCTCCTAAGATAAAAGTTTAGTCTATTTCTCTCAACAAATTGCTGAAAATAACAACGAGCAGAAGCCAATAGTTGGCTTCTGCTCAAAAAATTCACTATCTTGAAGTCTTAATTAAAGACCTGCAAGCTTCACTTTTCCACCTGCATCAGCGATCTTCTTAGAGATCTCGTCTGCTTCAGCTTTAGGTGAACTTTCTTTCAAGACAGCAGGAGTTGCTTCTACAAGCTCTTTTGCTTCTTTTAGGCCAAGTCCTGTCGCTTCGCGAACAATCTTAATGATAGCGATTTTCTTATCCGCTGGGTACTCCTCCAGTGTGATTTTGAAGTCTGTTGCTTCAGCAGCTTCTTCCTCTCCACCAGCAGCAGGAGCTGCAGCCATCATCATAGGAGCTGCGGCAGCAGCTTTGACTCCCCACTTCTCTTCTAGTGCTTCTTTTAGCTTAGACATATCAAGAACGCTAAGCGCGCTTAATGTTTCTACTAGTTTTTCCATATCTTGTTGTTGGGTACTCACGTCTTTACCTCTCAAAAGTTAAAATAATTATTCTTGTTGGCTCTTGTTTTCTATGCAATGTAAAATACTTGTCAGCAGAGCTTCCATGACAGACAGAGTCTGCGACATTGGCGCTTCAAGAAGGCCAAGGAACTGGGATCTCATTTCATCCTGCGGCGGAAGTTTAGAAATAGCTTTTACATCTTCAGCACTGCAAAGGCGTCCTTCGAACTGCCCTGCCAAAACTTC
The DNA here is from genome assembly GCA_021772375.1 of Chlamydiota bacterium. Classification (GTDB taxonomy): domain Bacteria; phylum Chlamydiota; class Chlamydiia; order Chlamydiales; family Rhabdochlamydiaceae; genus Sacchariniichlamydia. Next base: position 23,879 of record JAJFME010000011.1, read on the forward strand.
AAGCGTTTCTTTATTGTCCTTAGCAAAATCAAAAAGTACTTTAGTTGGAGAAACTGGATCTTCTTGGGCGAACATGACACCTACGTGTCCTTGAAGAAGATTAGGATCTAAAGTGATCCCCCCTACTTCTGCGGCCTTAATCAAAACCCTCTTTCTCACGACAGCGAAAGATCCACCAGCTTTCATTAGCTGACTGCGAAAGTCTGCTGAAAGATCTGGAGTAAGACTCTGATATCGAGTCAAAACCATAGCGGTCGATCCGTCGATTTTTTCTTTAATTTCATCTAATAATAGTTGCTTTTCTTCTCTCATGTCTCGTCCTTAAATGCCTTCAACGGAGTTTAGGTCAATTTTTAATCCCGGGCCCATTGTCGAGGAGATGGCTAGTGACTGCATAAAGGTCCCTTTCGCAGCAGAAGGTTTTGCCTTAGCTACAGCTGAAAGAAATGCTTCAATATTATCGACTAGCTTCCCTTTTTCAAAAGAGAGCTTACCCACGAAATTGTTGATATTCCCACTTTTATCGTTTTTAAATTCTACTTTACCGGCTTTAAGCTCAGTAACTGCTTTTTCAACATCATTTGTGACTGTACCGGCTTTTGGAGTAGGCATAAGTCCACGGGGACCTAAAACCTTTCCAAGCTTACCTACATCGCGCATCATGTCAGGAGTAGCAACTACAGCATCAAACTCAGTCCAGCCTCCTTTAACTTTCTCATAAAGCTCAGTACTACCTACGTGTTCTGCACCAGCAGCTTCCGCTTCTTTTGCTTTATCTCCACGAGCAAAAACCAAGACACGGACAGTTTTCCCCATACCATGAGGTAAGGCAACTGTTCCACGAATCTGTTGATCTGATTTTTTCACATCGATACCCGATTTAAGGGCAACCTCGATGGATTGATCAAACTTTACAGGAGGACACTTTTTTAAAATATCAACTGCTTCCTGAAGTGAATAAATATCATCAGGGGAAAACATCCCCTCAATCTCACGAAATCTTTTACTTTTTTTAGCCATAACCCTATTCCTCAACAATATCGACGCCCATAGATCGAGCTGTTCCCATTACAACATGTTCTGCAGCCTTATCCGAAGCAACTCGCAGATCTGGACCTTTTTTCTTTGCTATTTCGCGCACCTGATCCATGGTCAATTTCCCTACTTTTTCTCGGTTAGGAACACCTGATCCAGACTCTATTCCCAGAGTTTTGAGGATTAATTGAGCCATTGGAGGCTGTTTTGTAATGAAATCAAATGACTTATCCGCATAAACCGAAATAACGACGGGAAGAATATCACCCGCCTGACTTTGCGTCTTTGCATTGAACTCCTTACAAAACCCCATAATATTCACTTGGGCTGCACCAAGAGCAGGTCCAATAGGAGGCGCAGGATTGGCCTTCCCAGCTGGAATTTGTAGCTTGATCTGTTTGACTACTTTTTTCTTCGCCATTACCGTTGTTTCCTTTAACTAATTTCTGATTCTGCAGGGACTAGTTCTACTTGCCAGAACTCCAAGTCGTCCACTCGTGTTTCTCTTCCAAAAATGGAAACCATGACCGATAAGCGTCCCTTGTCATAGAACACCTCGATCACATCTCCGATGAAGTTCACAAAAACACCATCGTTGATCTTGACTCGATCCCCTATGTTGATTCTGTGCTTCTGGACTACATCATCTTTCTTATCTTCAAGTTCGCTTAAGATCTCTTCTACTTCTCTTTCTGAGAGAGCTGTAGGAGGATCTCCTCCTAAAAAGCCGAGAACTCCGTTCGTATCCTTAACATAGGCCCAAGAATCATCCGTTAAGGTCATCTTGAGCATGATGTATCCTGGCCACATTCTTTTTTCGGTGACTCGCTGCTTCCCCTGCTTTACTTCTGCAATGTTCTCAGAAGGAACTAGCACTTCCTCAATAAGCTCAGTCATCCCCCTAGCTTCTCGATTTTCATCGAGTAGCCTCTTTACTTTATTCTCTTGGCCAGAGATGGCCTGAACGACGTACCACTTATGCATGTTTTCCTACTTTACTAACCAAAGATGAAGAGCATTATGCGCTTTATCAGTTCTAAACTATTCTTAATAATTAGATCGACTACATAAATCCCTAGACCAAAACTAAACACTGAGATCAGTACAGTTTTTGTTGCAGAGACCAGCTCAGGCTTTGTAGTCCAACTAACCTTTTTTAATTCATCTTTCAGTTCGCTGACAAAGGTGAATAGACCTTTTCTCTTCTTCTTTTCGGAAGATCGATTTTTCGCTTTGGCTTCCATCAATGTACTCAAGATCTAATACCCTTTATGAACGTTTAAAACCCTGGGGCTTAACCTCCCCCACCCGAACAACGAGTGCGGAGGGATTCGAACCCCCGACCGGCGACTTTGGAGATCGCTGCTCTACCAACTGAGCTACACACCCAAAACGCAGCTAGGAATAACTCTTCCTAGCTGCATAACAAGTCTTATTATTCTACGATTTCGGTTACTGTTCCTGCACCAATTGTTCTACCACCCTCACGGATCGCAAAACGCATTCCAGCTTCCATTGCAACAGGAGCAATAAGTTCTCCAACCAGCTCAACGTTATCTCCAGGCATAACCATCTCGGTCCCTTCTGGAAGAGTAACAGTTCCCGTAACATCTGTAGTACGGAAGTAGAACTGAGGGCGATATCCTGTGAAAAATGGCTTATGACGTCCACCTTCATCTTTTTTCAGAATATAAGCAGTCCCTTTGAACTTCTTGTGAGGAGTACATGTCCCAGGTGCAGCTAGAACCATTCCACGCTCGATATCATTTTTCTCAATACCGCGAAGAAGAATTCCAACATTCTCACCAGCACGTCCTTCATCAAGAAGCTTGTTAAACATCTCAACTCCAGTAACAACTGTTTCACGTGTTTCACGTAAGCCCACAATCTGAGCTTTATCGTTCACCTTAAGAATACCACGCTCTATTCTTCCTGTGGCAACAGTACCACGTCCAGAAATAGAGAAGACATCTTCAACAGGCATCAAGAATGGCTTATCAACTTCACGCTCTGGTGTCGGGATCTTTTCGTCAACAACATTCATTAACTCTTGGATCTTTGCTGTATAACTTGCATCGTTCTCGAGAGCCTTTAGAGCAGATCCTCGGACGATTGGGACATCTTTATATCCCTGATCTTCTAGAAGCTCTGTAAGCTCCATTTCAACAAGCTCAACAAGTTCTTCATCTCCTGCACCAATTTGGTCCATTTTGTTGAGGAAGACGACAATCGCAGGAACTCCAACCTGGCGAGCTAGAAGGATGTGCTCTCTTGTCTGAGGCATCGCTCCATCTGTAGCAGCAACAACGAGGATAGCTCCATCCATCTGGGCAGCACCCGTAATCATGTTTTTGACATAGTCAGCGTGTCCTGGACAGTCAACGTGTGCGTAGTGACGATTATCCGTCTCGTATTCTACGTGTGAGGAGTTAATGGTAATCCCACGTGATTTTTCTTCAGGAGAGTTATCGATAGAAGCGTAGTCACGGAATTGGGCTCCACCTGCTTCAGCAAGCGTCTTTGTGATCGCAGCTGTAAGTGATGTTTTACCATGGTCAACGTGACCAATAGTACCGATGTTAACGTGGGGTTTACTCCGTTGAAATGTTTCTTTAGCCATGCTGTTTGTTCCTCCGTTGGCTTATATGTCATTGGTTTTTTTAAGTGGTCCTTGCCCAAAATAGGAATTGAACCTACGACCGCTTGCTTACCATGCAAGTGCTCTACCTCTGAGCTATCTGGGCATTTTAAAAATGTTTTAAACTCGAATGCATAAAAGTTTATGCATCCCCAGAAAAAAAAGCAACATCTATTGCTAGTAAAATGAAAACTACTCTTCCCCTACCTTTTTCT
>JAJFME010000012.1 GCA_021772375.1 Chlamydiota bacterium
AGCATAATGAAATGGTACTCAAGTCGTTAATCCTAAATAAAATCAACGAGCTGGGCATGCCACAAAGAGTCTAAAAAGTGGCAGAAAGGGCGATCCCAAACCCAGAGCCTTACCTTACCATCAATTACGCAACAACGCCCAAAAAACCTGCACACACCTCTATCCCACTAAAAACCAGACACATGAGGCATTAATTTAAACATTGAATTTAAATAAAGATTAATATATAATTACTAAAATAAACAAACCAAAAATCCATGATAATAGCAAATTCAAAACACCCTCTTGTAGAACATACAAATACTCCAGCAAATGCATCAAAGACCGATAGCCGTACCTGGAGCGTAGGGACCTCCATCTGTGCAGCGATCGCCTCTATATGGCGGTGGCTTGTGTCTCTTTTCAAAAAATCTCCTATTTCAGAGATTGAGAGCCACACATACATAGAACTCAGGGACAAAACAGGGACAACAGAAGAGCAAAAAATTCTGATGGCACTAAAGGAAAAAATCATCCCCAGCATATCTCTTGAGATCCATCCCGAAGATTTAACTGATCTACTCGAAAGAATTGCTATTCCAAAGATAGGCCAACAACTACTCCCCTTACACCTAGTTAATGAAGCCCTTAGAAAAGCAGATAGCTACCGCCTTCTCATCATGGACAACTTGGGCAAAGAACAAGTAGATCCAACAAGCAGAAAATTGCGTAGCCAGCTTGTCATATACAAGCAAAGGCTCACTGAACAGAAAATATTCCACGAGACCAAACAGCACCTCCTTCGAGAAGTACGAGATACACTTAAAATTGGAGCCACTACCACCACACTCTCAAAACTGCACCAAAGAGTGCTTGCTGCAAGCAAATATGTGGAAAAGTATCACAGTAGAGACAAAGAGCTACAAGAGGCTCTAAGCAAGCTAGAAGCCTCTATACTACCCTCCTTAAAGGAAGTAACACCCCCTGATCCAGCTGCAGAGCCTCCTATATCCACTCTCCAGGAAGTAGCACCCCCCGCTCCTCCAACTGCAGAGCTTACTACACACCCCTTCTATTTATCGAGCGCAGCTCTCTGGATCCCTGGAGCCATTTTAATCACTAGAGTTGCGATTTCCATCTTCATCTAACTGATCTACAAGTACATACCACGCTCAAGAAAGCATTAATAAAGTCTTGACATAAAGTAAATAATTTATTACAATTAAGACATAATAAAGAAAAACTAAAAAGGAGATAAAAATGACTGGAACAACAAACGCAACTACTGGAGCTACTCTAACTCCATCTCAAATCAAGCATCCAGAAGCAACCATCCCAACGGGAAAAGCTAACTGGACATGGGGAGGGGTCTTACGCACAGTCTCAAAGGCACTTGGAACATTTTTGAGTTCGATTGCCAACATATTCAAAGCAACTACCAACATCTTCGCAGGTCTCTGTGGACAACAAGACACATCTGGTACATCAATGAAGGACCGCGACGTTGAACCCCATAACGGAGGAGACACCCACATACAATTGGCAGCAATGAGACAACATGGCGGTGAGACAACAACTTCATCTCAAAATAATACTAAACTAAGCGCAACCACAATAAAAAATAGAATGGCAGGCATTCATCGTTAAAATACTCACGCTTCTTAAGTAAAATACCCCCTCCAAAAGAGGGGGTATTTTTTTGTCTAAAAGAATTCCCCACAAGGGTATGATAGCTCCCCTATGGCTCGAAAAATAGTCCTAAAAAAAGTAGCTGTCCACAATCTAAAAGATGTTGATCTGACCCTCGATCCAGATCAGCTGATCGTCTTTACGGGTGTATCCGGATCAGGAAAGACCTCTTTAGCCTTTGATTCGATTTATGTCGAAGGGCAGAGGCGCTATATTGAGTCTCTATCTACCTTTGCAAGAAGGCATCTCGGTGAGATGCCAAGGCCGAAGGCCGAGCTCATCGAGGGGATCTCCCCAACTATTGCTATTGAACAGAAAACGGCAGGGCGCAACCCCAGATCCACCGTGGGAACAATGACGGGGATCTATGACTTTTTGCGACTGTTGTACGCAAGAGTTGGGGTGGCCCATTGCCCAGTGAGTGGTGAGGTGGTCTCTCCCCAGAGCACTGAACACATTCTCAGAGAGATGCAAAAGCTCCCAGAGAAAACAAAGATCATCGTACTGGCCCCTTTCGCTAAGGCTAAGAAGGGTGAGTTCAAGGATGAGTTCGCAGAGCTAATGCGTAAAGGCTACACACGTGTTCGTTTAGATGGCCAAATCGTAGAGATCGAAGATGCCCCTTCTGTAGATGGGAAAGTAGCCCATGATCTCGATCTTGTAGTCGACCGATTAGTCGTCCGAGAAGAAGAGAGAACAAGGCTTGCAGAAGCTGTCACCCAAGGACTAGAGGCGGGGAATGGCCTTGTAAGTATCTTACATGTCGACTCAGGGAAAGAAGAGCTCTTTTCCCAGCATGCATATAGCCCGAAGTCGGAGCTCTCTTATGGCCCCCTGCAACCGAGGGATTTTTCATTTAATCACCCATCTGGGATGTGCCCTACTTGTAATGGAATTGGGACACTACTTGAATTCACTTTAGAAAAGATCATTGATCCAACAAAGAGTATTTCAGAAGACTGCTGCAAGGTAGCAAGCTCATACCATACAGTCCGATTTGGGAATATTTTCAACAACCTGGCTCGCCTTTACAAGTTCAAGGTAACAACGCCATGGGAAAAACTCTCCGAAGGGGCCAAAAAGGTCTTCCTACATGGGATCGATAAAAAATGGGTGAAGATGCGCTTCACCCATCCTAATAAGCCACAAGGATGGATCGAATACGTAGGATGGAGAGGAGTGCTTTATGAGGCTCGGAAGCGCTACCAAGAAGCCAGTTCTGACTCTTACCGCAATAAGATGGAAGAGTTGATGGAAGAGTCTATCTGTCCAGATTGTCAGGGAGCTCGTATCCGCCCCTATCCAGCCGCAACACGATTCAAGGGAAAGACAATCCAGGAGCTTACTGCTCTTCCCATTGCAAAGAGTTTGCAGTTTTTCGAAACTCTCAAACTTAAAGGTGAAGAGAAGCTTATCGCAGAGGAACTAGTCAAAGAGATCCGACAACGCCTTTTTTTTCTCAATGACGTGGGGCTTCACTACTTAGCAATCGAGCGAACAGCTCCCACCTTATCTGGAGGAGAGTCACAGCGAGTACGCCTTGCCTCTCAAATCGGATCGGGTCTATCGAAGGCGACCTACGTACTCGATGAACCAAGTATTGGACTCCACCCAAGAGATAATACAAAGCTTCTGAGTTCACTCAGGACTTTGCGAGACAAGGGCAATACGGTGATTGTGGTGGAGCATGATGAAGAGACAATTCTAGCTGCAGATCACATTGTTGATGTGGGGCCACTAGCAGGAAGGCTAGGAGGAGAGATCATCGTCTCAGGCGGTATAAAAGACCTTCTTAAGAACTCTAGGTCTATTACAGCGGATTATCTGACTGGAAAGAGAAGTATCCCGATCCCCAAAAAACGACGGAAGGTCGGAAAAAAACTAATCGAGATTGTGGGAGCTGAGCATCACAACTTGAAAAAGGTACATGCGAAGATCCCACTGGAGATGTTTGTTGCTGTGACGGGAGTGTCCGGATCAGGTAAATCCTCCCTAATCTCTGATATCCTTTATCCCTCTTTGTCGAATCAACTCCATCATGCCAAACACAAAGTGGGCAAACACAAAACGATCAAAGGTATTAAAGAAATCGACAAGGTGATTGCCATTGATCAGTCCCCCATCGGTCGGACCCCAAGATCAAACCCTTCTACGTACATTAAGCTCTTCGATCATATCCGCGATCTCTTTGCCAAGTTACCTGAGGCTCAAGCCCAAGGGTATAAGCCAGGTCATTTCAGCTTCAATGTCAAAGAGGGTTCCTGTCCCCATTGCAGTGGCATGGGTATGACTAAGATCGATATGGACTTCATGGACGACGAGTGGACAACTTGTGAGCACTGCCAGGGACGTCGTTTCGATCAAAAAACCCTCTCGGTTTTGTTTAAGCAGAAAAGCATCTACGATATCCTCGAGATGACAGTAAGCGATGCACTCGTTTTTTTTGATGCTATTGTTCCAATCAAGAAAAAGATTGCAATGCTTGCAGAGGTAGGTCTTGGTTATATCAAGCTGGGACAAAGTTCTCCTACACTATCAGGGGGAGAGGCCCAACGGATCAAGCTGGCTAAAGAGCTTTCTCGCCCCTCTACAGGAAGAACACTCTATATCCTCGATGAACCCACAACGGGGCTCCATTTTCATGATATTCACAAACTCATTGAGGTACTCCAAAAGCTTGTCGACAAGAAGAACTCTATCCTTGTAATCGAACACAACATGGATCTTGTCAAAACAGCTGACTGGATCATCGATATCGGCCCTGAAGGTGGGGAATTTGGAGGAGAGATCGTAGCCACAGGAACACCTGAGAAGATCGCTAAGATGGATACTCCAACAGGAAAAGCTATTGAAAAAGCTCTCCATCCAGAACCCATTTCTACAGCGGGGCGCAAAAAAAGAAAAAGAGCTCCCCTTGACCAATCGATTGAAATTGAAAAGGCTGAGCAGAATAATTTAAAACAGCTCGACATCTCAATCCCCCATGGCAAAATCACAGTCTGTACGGGACCTTCTGGATCAGGTAAATCGTCCCTAGCTTTTGAGACGGTCTATGCAGAAGGTCAACGCCGTTATACCGAGTCGATGTCTGCCTATGCCCGCCAGTATGTAAAGCAGATGGCGAAGCCAAAAGTGGAATCAATGAATGGCCTTCTCGCATCAATTGCGATCGAACAAAAAAGCCATGCTGGTAATCCACGATCTACGATCGGGACGATGACAGAATCCTACGATTACCTGCGAGTCCTATTTGCTCACTTAGGAACTGCCTACTGCCCTGATACCGGTGAAGAGATCCGTTCGATCAGCAAAGAGTATGTGCAAAACAAGCTCTTGGAATATCCCGAAAAAACAAAGGTACAGATCTTAGCTCCCCTTGATCTGAAAGAGGGCTTTGATACTTTAAAAGAGCGCCTCCTTCGAGAAGGATTCTTGCGAGTTCGCCTCAACGGTATGATCTATGAGCTTGATGAAGAGATCCCTTTTGACAAGAGACGCAAAAATGAACTCCTCCTTGTTGTGGATCGCCTAACAGTCTCTTTAAAATCGAAAAAACGGATCTACGATGCGATCGATACAGCAGCTAACATAGCCAACAACACCCTTATAGCTGATATCGATGGGAAAGATATCTTCTACAACTTGGCTTTTGCAGTGGCAAGCACAGGTAAGTCCTACTCCCCTATCACACCTCATACGTTCTCTTTCAACACACAACATGGGATGTGTTTTGATTGTATGGGGATCGGCTTCCAGTTCGGAGCAAACCTAGCTAAGCACCGGCTGATCATGCGGATGAGCCCATATGCTCTGATGAAAAAGCTTTGGAAAGACTGCGCCTCCTATACTGCCCTTAAGCTTTTTGAAGCGGTATTAGATGAGCTTGGTATCGATCCCGATAGCCCTCTAGAAAAACTCTCGAGCACACACCTTCAGATCATCCTCGGAGGTTCTGAAATCCTCCTTAAAAAGAAAGGATACACAGTACGCTTCAATGGCCTTGGCCCCGTCTTTGCTAAGCTTGCAAAGTCTGCCACAAATTCCCTGAAGCAAGAACTTGCTTTTTTGGTCGATGAAATCACCTGTCCCTCTTGCGAGGGAACAAGGCTCAACCCTCTTGCGCGTAATGTACGGATCAAAGATTTCTCCATCGCAGATGTCTGCTCTATGCCCCTTGATGAGGCGTATGAATTCACTCAACACATCAAACTGAAAGACCGCCTTCTCGAAGAGACGCTCATCCAACTGAATCACCGACTTGAGTTCCTCAATATGATCGGGCTTGACTACCTCTCTCTCAATCGAGCGGCGCCAACTTTGAGTGGAGGGGAGACACAAAGGATCCGCCTCGCTCGCCAACTCGGTAGCTGGCTCACTGGCTGTCTCTATGTCCTTGATGAACCAAGTATCGGTCTCCATCCCCACAATAACGCTCTTCTCAACAACTCACTAAAAAGACTCTGTGAACAGGGCAACACCCTTCTTCTTGTCGAACACGACCCTCTCACTGTAGAAATTGCTGACCACATTATTGACTTTGGTCCTGGTGCTGGAAAACATGGGGGGGAGATCATGGCACAAGGAACTCTCTCCCAGATCAAAAAGAATCCGAAATCACTCACTGGTGCCTACCTAAGCGGTAGAAAGAAAATTTCTCTCCCTGAAAAAAGACGCACTTTCAAAGAAGTTCTAAAAGTCGAAAATGCCCGCATCCACAACTTGCGCAACCTCTCTATAGACTTCCCCATCGGGATCATCACAGCTGTAACTGGAGTTTCCGGCTCTGGAAAATCAAGCCTTGTTAATAACCTCCTCCGTCCAGCGGTACAGCAAGCTCTTGCGACGCGCAAACAGCCAAACACTCTTGATTTTGGTGGAGCACACTTCTTAGGGCTCGATGCCTTTAACAAGATGCTTGTTATGGACCAGAATCCGATCGGCCATACCAGTAGAGCGGATGTGAGCACCTACACAGATCTCTCCACCCCCCTTCGGGGCTTCTTTGCAGAATTGCGCGAAGCCAAGGCCAGAGGCCTTAAACCAAAACATTTTAGCTTCAACCACCTGAAAGGAATGTGCACCAAATGTTGGGGTCTTGGCAAAAAGAAAGTCGAGATGCAGTTCCTAGCCCCTGTCCAAGTGACTTGTGACGCCTGTCATGGCTACCGACTCAACCCTTTAAGTCTTGAAGTAAAAACCAACGGGAAACACCTCGGCCACATCCTTCAAATGACCGTAGACGAAACGCTCGATTGGATCACACCCATTCCCAAGGTCCTCCGGATCCTCGAAACGCTCCAATCAGTTGGCCTCGGCTATCTCCAACTTGGCCAAGAGATCGCCACCCTCTCTGGAGGAGAAGCCCAGCGCCTTCGCCTTGCCAGAGAGCTTGCTAAACGCTCCACTGGAAAAACTCTTTACCTATTCGATGAGCCTACCATCGGCCTGCACAGCTCTGATATAGAACTCCTCCTAAAGATCTTCCACACTCTTGCCAATAAGGGGAATACCGTCATCATCATCGAGCATAACCTCGATGTCATTGCAAATGCCGACTACATTATCGATCTTGGCCCTGAAGCTGGTATCCGCGGTGGGGAGATCGTCACGCAAGGTACTCCTGAAGAAGTGATCACCCATCCAACCTCCTATACCGCAAAATACTTGCAACCTTTTCTAAAATCTGACTAATATCTGGATTAGAGGTGTTTTTATGTCTAAGCCAGTAATTCTGCGTAAGCGGGCCAAAGTTGTTGCTCTTCTTGTGTTTCTATGCGCTATTGCGCTCCTAACCATCTTAGGAGGTCCGTGGTGGCCTGGGATCATGCTTGCAGTGGGTCTTCCCCTCGCAATCCTCCAGTATCTCCAAGGGCGGCATTACGACATGGGGATTACCCTCTTTGTCTTTGTAGGCGCTTGGGTAACTGTTCAGTTCGACATCCAGTGGCAGCTCTTCCTTCCCGTCCTTTTTGCCATCGGAGGGCTCTATATCTTCTTCCGAGAGTGGTTCGAAAGCCGTTCTGCAAAAGAAGAAGAACTCGAAGAGGATAAAGAAGAAACTAAAGAAGACAAGTAGATAGCTCTTTTATTATCAGACACTTAGCCACTACTTCTTTATTGTAAGATTTTTGTTTAAATTAATTAAAGATTGTGATAAAATTAATTTAAATAAAAAGCAAAAAAGGAGCTATAAATGTCTAATAACATATCTATTTTTTCATATAACATGGGAACGGACATCAATGACTACAACTTGGCTCTAAAATTTTTCCAAGAGGACCATCCAAACCTTGATAACAAGCAAGCATACGACCAAGCTCAACAAGAAACGGCATCCCTGCTCGAAAATGAAGGCGACGTCTACTGTTTACAGGAAACTGGAGAATTAGAGCAAAGACCTTTGATACAAAACCTCCAACAGAAAAACTTCACGATCATTCAGGCAAAAGGGAAATCTCCTGTAAGGGATGCCGTAATCGCTCTAAATCCAAATCGATTTACAGATATAGAAAATCATTCCATCAGCAGAGAAATTGCTGTCGCCGTTGCAACAGACCAAATGACCCATCGCCGCCTCGCATTTGTTTCAGGACATATGGAAGGATTTAGCCTCACTCTCTCTCCTGAAGAGATTCTTGAGAATGAATTAGCCACAGGGGGGGATCAACAGTGTCATGACCTCGTTGCTAAACTTAAAGAGCTAGAGAAGACAACAGATATCCAGATTATTGGTGGCGATATGAACGCTAGTCCCAAAACCTGGTACAACCGCTTCCACATATTTGAAGAAGCTGGATTTAATCTAATGAGCACAAACGGTACAACAGCACTTAATTCAAATGACAAAACACTTCGAGAGCGCGAAATCGATTACTTCTTTGTCAAAAATCAACAAGCAGTAAAACCTCTTCACTGGCAAGAGAGAAACATAAGCAAGCCTTTAGATCACTGGAATGTAAATAGCAACGCTTCGGATCACACACCTATTAAGCTTTCAATCAATCCAACAATGATGAATCCCCTCTTAAAACTCTATTCACTACTAACTCGCCTGTGGGCATGGGTCACAGCTCCCTTTCAGGGTAGTCCCTCCCCAGCCACAGCTCCACTCCTAACAAGCTAATGAGCTCAGGAAAACCTAACAGGATCCTTTACGACAGAAGAAAGACAATTCCTGTCATTAAACCGATCATCTAGCTAATTACCAGTAGCTTACACTATAAAATAAAATCTTTACAGAAACTTGATGTTTTTATATAATTAATCCTATAAAAACATAAGGAGTAATTAAAATGGATTCAGTACAAAAACTAGATAATCAAACTGTCCATTATGACACCCTTAATCCAGTCCAACAAGTCAACCAAAGCCACAATCCCAATTACCTAGCCGGACGACAAGTATCGGATCATACACACCACTCCAACTCCATTGGAGGGGCCGTGGGAGATGCGGCTGAAGGAATGGGGGAAGATCCCGAAGCCTGTTGCGCGTTACTAATGCTCATCGGCAAAGTTCTCGGGGTTATCGGTAAAGGCCTACTATTCTTGGTACATGGTTGTTGCGCATTAGCAGAAGGTTGTGATTGACCAAAATTCATCCTCAAACCTGAGGAATGATCTTATTCTTTAGTAACTGTCGCTACGACGTTCAACCTTCGCACTTTGAATGGCACTTCTTGTGAACTAAGGTTCAGATTTTTCATATATTCATCCACAACCTGCTCTAAAAATACACTTTTTTCTGAGTCGGAAGGAATCTGAGATAGGTACGGAAACCATTGGCGCAAGAATCCGATAATGGCTTGTCTAGAAGGAAATTCGTGGGTTATTTCTCGGGAATTTATTGATTCAATCGTAAAATTTGCCTCTTCTAATAACGATCGATACTCATTGCATTCATAAAATCGCCAATTGGGAGAATAATTAACAAAATATTCTCTCCATTTTGCGTCATTCTTCACTTTATCAACAGCAGCCTGAAAGGGGGTTGGAAGCCCCTGAGGCATTTCAATAATGGTCTTGCCACTGCTTTTCAAAGCTTTATAAATTCCTTGCAGCGCCTGTCTTTGATCGGTTACCCATTGCATTGCTGTAAAAGAGACAACAAGATCAAATTGATTATCGAAATCAATTAGGTGAGCATCCTTTTGCTCAAATTTAATGTGAGGAAACATTGCCCTGGCATATGAAACCATAGATGTAGAAATATCGATTCCCATAGTCTGCCCTTCGGAAGCTTTTGCCTGGATCATTGCTGTAATTTTACCATCCCCACAGCCAATATCTAGAACAGCCTCATCTCCTCTGAGAGCAAGGCTTTCCACGATACTTCTTGCAACCTGAAACTGCTCTTCTGAATTAAAGTGATACTCTTTTGCATTCCAATGCGTTGAATGATCTACTTGGGAAAATAACATCCCCGATGTACATATACTTAGTAAAGCTATAACTTTTTTCATCGATTCACCTCTGGTAGTAATATGAAAGTCAAATCTAAATCAATGTCTTATTTTTTCCAATTAAAAGTCCTAAGCGAAGTCGCTCGTAGAAGAAGCGATTTACTAAAGCCCACCTCGAACTAATTGGAGATATTTTGGTCAAAGGGTTCTATTTGTAAAGGGAGAAAAATTACAGGAGGTGCGATTTATCAAAGCCAAAATGCCCCCAGAAAAAAAGCTTCTGGAGGAGGATCCAGAAGCTCAAAAAGAAACCTTATGTCTTTGGGGGAAATTGAGTCCCCTGCCCGATTCGGTTTCGCATGCAAAACTTATTTTTTGGCGATCTCGGCTGTACGCTGATCGAGACTTACCCGCTTTTGTTCTAAGTAATCCATCATAATTTGTTTCACGCTTTTTTCAACAGCATTTTCTGGATTAATTCTTCCTACAGCAAGTGATTGTAATACACTTAAATCTATTCTATATGCTTTGTCAGCGCGGTATGCAGCTTTTGCTATTTGAATTTTTTTGATCCAAATTATGTCGTCTGCTTCTTTAGCTGCAGATTCCATTTTGTCGAGCTTTTCAAGCGAAAGAGCAATTTTTTTCTTGGCTAACTGGTCTGGATCGGAGTTCGATCGATGAGAGGCTATATCGAGAAGAAGGGACTTGATGTAGTACTCAGTCTCTAGTGCTGAGACTTTGTTCTCGATGCTTCCTTTTGTATCTTCTGGGAGCTTGTACTTCAGAGAGTCTAGCTCAGAGAGGACATTATTAAATTCTTCTGGAAGGGTGAAGAAAATGACCGAGTCAACTTTCTTTGCGATTGCAGCATCGGGGTTCTCTTCGATAGCTTCAAGAAGGCGCTCGTTCCTTTTTTTCTCAAGCTCTTTGACTTGAGCTTTATAATTTTCTGGAGAAGAACGGGGCTTGATAGTTGCCTTAGCGCTCTCAAAGACTCCTCGAAGGGCTCCTGCTTTCCCAGCGTTCTGATATTGCTCGTGAAGCTGCTCTAGAAAAGTGTCATACTCCCCTTTTTGGTAAGCAGTTTCTGCTTCGATGACGATTTGTTTTCCAGCGGAGGGTAGTTGTGCTTCTTCTCCATGCAGAGGTGTTATTGAACTGGTACAAATTGCGATGGCAAGAATTTCAGCGATCCATTTCATTACGATTTTCTCCTAAATTAAAAAGGTATGAAGTGCGTAATAGTTATTATAAATTCCACCGTAATTAAAAAGAAAGATCAAAATTAAAAATAATTTATACCCATTGCGGACCGTACCTCAGCGAGAGTCTTAGAAGTGGTCTCTCGAGCCTTCTCAGTCCCTTTTTTCAAAATTTCCATTACCTGAGCTGGGTCTTTTGCAAATTCTTCTCGTCTTTTCTGAATAGGCTCTAAGAAAGGTAAAAGAACTTCTTCACTCAAGTATTTTTTGAGGGTTCCATCACCCAAGCCACCGCGCTGATAGTGATCCTTGAGCTCTTGGACTTTATCAAGATCGGAGGCAAAGGTATCGAGGTAGATAAAAACAGGGTTTCCTTCCACCTGACCAGGCTTTTCAATGTCGGTGTGATTAGGATCGCTTACCATCTTCATGATCTTTTTATGGGCGATTTTCGGCGGATCTAAGAGGTAGATGCAATTACCAAGGGTTTTGCTCATCTTCATTCCACCGTCTGTACCAGGAAGACGGGCCATTTTAGGGAGAAGAGCTTCTGCTCGCACGAGTACTTCTTGCTTATAGGCAGTATTGAAGTGGCGGACGATCTCATTGGTCTGCTCGATCATGGGCAGCTGGTCTTCTCCTACTGGAACAAGATCCGCTTTAAATCCTGTGATATCGGCTGCTTGGCTCACTGGATAGACCATAAATCCTGCAGGAACGGACTCTCCGAATCCTTTTTGCTGGATCTCAGCTTTTACCGTGGGGTTGTGCTTAAGTCGATTCCAAGTAATGAGGTTGAGATAGTAAGCAGTAAGTTCAAAGAGCTCTGGGATAAGCGACTGGATCAAGATGGTACTTTTTTCCGGGTCGATCCCAACTGCTAGGTAGTCAAGCGCTACCTGGAGAACGTTCTCCCGTACTTTTTCTGGCTCACGTGCGTGATCCGTCAAAGCTTGGGCATCTGCGATCATTATAAACTGTTTGCAGCTCTCTTGCAGCTCTACGCGATTCTTCAACGATCCGACATAATGGCCTAGGTGTAGTGGGCCTGTCGGACGGTCTCCTGTCAAAATGGTTTTCATAGTTTCATCCGATTGTTCTTGCATATATTAGGGGATCTGTGGAATTTATTTCATTGTGACAGAAAAAAATATTGGCAGTTTCAAGATTTTAGAGACGATTGGCAAGGGTGGCATGGGTGAAGTCTTCCTCGCCCACGATGCTGTATGCGGTCGAGATGTCGCTCTCAAACGGATGCTTGAGAAGTGGACAAGCAATCCAACTATGAGAGAGCGTTTTTTGCGCGAAGCTCGTATTGCAGCCCAGCTCTCTCACCCTAGTATTATTCCAATTTACTCTATCGATCCTGAGAATCTTTTCTATACAATGCCCAATATCGAAGGAGAAACTCTAAAAGGTATTTTCCGAAAGACTCGTGAGCAGATGAAAAATGGGGAACCTCTAGATCCGATTGGATCTTCTGTTCCAGCCCTCGTTAGGATCTTCTTGAGCGTCTGTGGGGCTATGGCCTACGCCCACTCGCGAGGAGTTCTCCACCGAGATCTAAAGCCTGAAAATATCATCGTAGGAAAATATGGAGAAGTAATCATCCTTGACTGGGGACTTGCTGATTTTATCGATCACCCTGAGAAAAATGGGCTTGATTTTGAGGGAGAGAACTCTCATCTGACCCTTCCAGGTAAGATTCCAGGAACCCTCCTATACATGGCACCAGAAAGAGCTCTTGGGGGTCCTTCGTCTGTCCTAACAGACATTTACTCTTTAGGGGTCATGCTCTATCAAGTACTGACTCTGCAGTTCCCTTTTCGCCGCAAGTCGGTGAAGGAATTCAGAAAATTCCATGAGCATGAGAAAATTCTCGATCCTGAAGAGGCTGCACCTGATCGAGATATCTCTCCTCACCTTTCAAGCATCGCTAAGAAATGTTTAGCAAAGGAGATGCAAGATCGTTATCAAAGTATCGATGAGCTGATTAAGGATTTAGAAGACTATATCGCTGGACTCCCTGAGTGGATGGATATGGGCCACCTAGAGATCGAAAATAAGAAGGATTGGCTGTTCCAAGAACATGTAGCTCTTGCTAAGCATATGGCTCTAACAAGGGGCATTGACACTTTGGAATGGGTGAATCTGATGGTCTCAAAATCCCAATTCCCAGGAAATATCCAGATCTCAACCACGCTCACTCTAAAATCAGAGAGTCAAGGACTGGGGATTTTATTCTGTGTCCCAGAAAACAACCTCCACAAAGGTTTAGAAGAGTCTTTCTGTCTTTGGTTCTCCGATAAGGGAGTGCACCTCTACCGATCCAATGTCGAAGTGCTACACAACGCACAAGTCTGCCTCGAGAAGGATCGTCCCTATGAGGTGCGGATTGAATATGTAGAAAACACTGTCCGCCTCTTCTTAGACGAGGTGCAGCAGTTCGGTTTCTTAAGCCACATCCCTCTTCCAGGCTCTCGAATAGGATTAATTGTACGGGATGGGAAGTTCTCTATCTCTGAGCTCAAAGTAGCAGTTGGGAGTCAAAATATCATGGTCAACTGCCTAGCGGTGCCCGATGCATTTTTGGCCCGAAAAGACTACGATGAAGCCCTTCGAGAATATCGAAAAATTTCTCACTCCTTCCCAGGAAGAGCTGAAGGAAGGGAGTCTACTTTCCGCGCAGGAATGACCCTCTTAAAAAAAGCTGTCGAACAAAAAAGGAACACTCGAAAAGATGCACTTTTTGCAGATGCTCTTGATGAATTTGAAAAACTACACAACACTCCTGGGGCGCCTCTTGAATATCTGGGTAAATCGCTTGTCTACAAGGCTCAAGGAGAGCTGGAAGAAGAAGCTAAATGTCTAGAGCTCTCCCTTCGCAAATTCCCCAAACACCCTCTCAAGCCGATCTTAGTTGAAAACCTCCTCTCACGCTTGCACGAGTCGAGCCAAACTATGCGCCAAATGGCCTATCACTTAGCTCTGATAGTCCTGCGCTACCTCCCAGACTCTTCCGATGCAAAAGGACTCACTGAGGTGCTCGAAAACAGCTTAGAACCCCTTCCCTTTTTTGCCTCTTCAGAAAACAATAATACTCATCTGATCATCCAGCTTGCTTTCTGGCTTAACAAACCTCTAGTTCTAGTAGAAATGCTAGAAAAAGGACTCTCTGAAACCGATGCTCAAAACGCACAAATCGGGCTCATCCTCCTTGGAGCAGAAGATCTTGCAGATCTCTCCGTACTAGAAAAGAGTTCAAAAGAGGTTGCTATTGCCCGCTTTGAGCTTGGCCTGAAAAAAGAAAAGTTCGATGCAGATGCACCTATTCCTCTTTGGAAAGCTCTCCACTCAAGCGATTGGGATAAGGTTAACAAAGAGATCGAAACTCTATCACCACAGCAAACATCCAATGAAATGGATCCTTATTTCTTCCTGTACGGCTGCTTCATCGCGCAAAGTCAAGGGGAAGAGGCAGCTCTTGCCCATCTTACTAACGTCTCCGAGCAAGCATTTCCCCATACATCTACTCTACTCTCCCACTACTTGATGGGACGAATCAACCTCAAAAAAGGATGGATAGAACAGGCTTTTTTCTGGGAAAAACTGAAGCTTTTCCAGCAGATAGAGCTCTTCTCCCAGTGTCTAGGTGATGAGAAACTGCAGAAACAGATCAAAAACCACGAGAAAAAACTCTAGGCAACCCTAGTCTTTTTTCGTCTTATATGCCATAATCTCCTTCTATGAGCGCTTACGATCCACAAGAAATTGAAAAAAAATGGTATCCGTTTTGGGAAGAAAAAGGCTTTTTTAAAGCCGATGCCCAATCGGATCGTCCTTCCTACTGCATTTCTATTCCCCCCCCAAATGTAACTGGAGTTCTTCATATGGGCCATGCCCTTGTGGATACTCTACAGGATGTTCTTATCCGAAGAAAGCGCATGCAAGGATTCGAAGCTCTTTGGGTGCCAGGAACTGACCATGCAGGAATCGCTACGCAGACTGTTGTAGAGCGAGATCAAATGGCAAAAACTGGGAAAAGACGAAAAGACTTCTCTCGAGAAGAATTCCTCAAGCTTGTTTGGGATTGGAAAGACAAGAGTCAGCACCACATCACCGGTCAACTCAAACGACTCGGCTGCTCATGCGACTGGGACAGGCTCGCCTTCACAATGGATGAAGATCGAAGCAAAGCTGTTCGAAAGATGTTTAAAAAGATGTTTGACGACGGGCTGATCTACCTCGGCGACTACCTTGTCAATTGGGACCCAGTCACACAGACAGCTCTTGCCGATGACGAGGTCGAATATGAGGAGAAAGACTCCCACCTCTGGCATATGTGCTATCCCCTTTCAGATGGAAGCGCAAACCTAGTAGTTGCTACAACGCGGCCAGAAACAATGCTCGGTGATACGGCAGTAGCCGTTAACCCAAAAGATGAACGTTACGCTTCTCTTGTGGGGAAAATGATTAAACTTCCAATTACAGGAAGAGAGATCCCGATCATCACTGATAACTATGTAGATCCTGAGTTTGGAACAGGGGCTGTAAAAATCACCCCAGCGCACGACCCAAATGACTACGAGATGGGCCTTCGCCACGATCTCCCCATGATCAACATCATGACCCCCGATGGACGGATCAATGAAACCGGAGGAGAGTTTGCCGGACTTACCATGGAAGAGGCTCGCCAAGCTGTAGCCAATAAAGTCAAAGAACTCGGATTCATGGAAAAAGTGGAGCCCTACCACAACAGAGTAGGTGTCTCTTATCGATCAAAGGCTGTGATCGAGCCCTATCTCTCCAAGCAGTGGTTCGTAAAGATGAGCGCCTTCAAAGACAAGCTGATTGCAGCTGTCAAAGAAGATAAGGTCAAGATTATCCCAAAAGACTGGAATAGCACCTATTTCCACTGGATTGAAAACCTACGCGACTGGTGCATTTCACGTCAGCTTTGGTGGGGACATCGGATCCCTATCTGGTATAAAAAAGATAATCCGGAAGAGATGGTCTGTTCTGAAGAAGAGATGGACCCTGAAATTTGGCGACAAGATGAAGATGTACTCGATACTTGGTTCTCATCTGGGCTTTGGCCTTTTAGTGTCCTTGGCTGGCCAGAAGACACCGTCGATTTTAAAAAATTCTATCCCAACAGCGTCCTAATTACCGGACACGACATTCTCTTTTTCTGGGTGGCTCGCATGCTTCTTATGGGTGAATATGGCACTGGAGAACTCCCCTTCCCCGAAACGTTCATCCATGGTCTTATCTATGGTAAATCCTATTGGAGCCACAATGAAGATGGAAGCATCGCATATGTGAGTGCAAAAGACAGGCTCCGCTATGACTTAGGAGAGACACCTCCTCCCGAGGTCCACTCAAAGTGGGAGAAGATGTCAAAGTCTAAAGGAAACGTAATCGATCCTATTGAGATCATCGACTCCTATGGGACTGATGCGATGCGTATTGCTCTTTGCTCTGTCGCTACACACGCACGTCAGATCGACTTAGATAGGCGTCGTTTCGAAGAATATAAAAACTTTGTCAATAAAGTTTGGAATGCAGCCCGCTTTGCATTTATGCACCTCGAAGACTTAAAAATCGGCAAAGGAATCGACAAAACTCTACTTACACTCGAAGATCGCTGGATCCTCTCTCGCCTTAATAAAGTAGTCTCTAAGATTAATCACCATCTCGATACGTATGCATTTGACCGTGCTGCCCAGGATGGATACCACTTCTTCTGGGACGAGTTCTGTGCTTATTATCTAGAACTTATTAAACCCGCTCTCTTTGGGAAGACAGCTACTCCTGAAGTAAGAGAGAACAAACAAAGGATCCTTCTCGTTGTCCTTTCGAATCTGATCCGTCTTTTCCATCCAATGGCCCCTTATGTCACCGAAGAGCTCTTCCATCAGCTCAAGGAAAAGATCTCACCGGAGGGACAATGTGACGAGCCCTACCTAGCAGAAACACTCAAAGCCCTAGAGGCTCCTGCTTGTATTGTGGCCCCCTACCCTACAGTGATCGACGAAAGAGACATTAATCCTGAAATCGAAATGACTTTTGCCTTGATGGATAAACTCATCCACGCAGTGCGTAACATCCGTGCTGAAATGCAAATTGCTCCCAACATTACAACAGAGCTTCTGATCAAAGCAGATAAAGACGATAAAGACCTTGCTATCGTCCAAGAGAACCAAAACATGCTCAAAGCTCTTGTTCGGATAGGAAATATCGAGTTTGGAATCGAAAAAGAGCCAGATGGATTCTGTGCATCGAGCATGGTTGGCCCCCTCACCTTGATCATTCCCCTTCCAGAGGAAATGCGCACCAAGGAAAAACTCCGCTTAGAGAAAATGCAAGAAAAGCTCATCGCTCAGCAGAATCAGTCTAGAGCTCAGCTTGCCAATGAAAAATTCGTGGAGAATGCCCCGAAACACCTAGTTGAGCAGTGCCGGACCAATCTTGAGCAATTAGAGAAACAGTTAGCCGATATTGGTCAGAAACTTAAGAAGTTCTAAAGAGATCTTTTGCATACCGCTCGATCATACATATGTGCAGATGGTATGAAGCTCTCTGATAGTCCCTTAATCTCTGCTTCACTTTTGGGGTAAGATCTTGCTGCAGCCCAATACTTGCTACTTGCTCTGCAGCTTTTATACTTGTGAGTGCTGCTTTAAAATCACCTTCTCTAGTAAAATAGCCGGCCTCCGCATACTGCAAGGAGACTTCGCTAAGTAAGCTTTCAGAAAGGCTTATCATAATACTTCCGCAATAAACTTTGCCGCCACCTCTTGCACCGACCTTCTTTCGATCTCAACTTGATAATTGAGCCTGGCCATCTCTTTTACTGTGATTGCATTTGTCATTAGAGAAAATACCTTTTCCACTTCAGGAAACCTCTCTAAGCTCGCTATTTTGATAATCGGGGCTACCTCATATTTGGGTAAGCAATGCCTATCATCTTTTAGAATGCGAAAACGTTGATCCCCCAGCCTTCCGTCTGTCGAAGCTCCTGAAATCACATCTACTTCATCTTTTGCAAGAGATAGATAGAGAAGGATTGGATCCATCAATTTTGATTGCCAGTGGAGTGGATAGGAGTTCTTTAAAAGGTCTACTTCAAGTCGCGTTGAGAACTCTGGGTCAAAAGCAATCCGCAGCTTTGGGTAATTCTTAAGATCTGAAATTTTCTTGAACGGGGCATCTGCACGTGCAATAAGAGCATACTGATTTGCAAAGCCTAAAGGGGCTAGCCAGGTAATTCCATGCTTTTTTTCGAAAACAGCTTTGACATGTGGGTAGAGAGGTTTTTGTATTAATGGCTCTTTTAAAATGTCTAGAAGAGCAGTTCCTGTGTATTCGAAGTAGGTATCGATAGAGCCTGTTTTCAGAGCATTAAAGCAAATGGCTGTTCCTGCAAGGTTAAAGCGACGCACTACTTTGATATCGCTATTTTTTTCGAGTAGAAGAGCTGAAATCTCTCCAAGGATGTGCTGCTCTGTACAGCTCTTTGCTCCAATCACAAAGCAGTGTCTACTCGAGAGAAAACTAGCTCCTAAGATACCCAAGAGAGCTACTGCCAAGCAAATAAGTCCAAGGAGAAGAATTTTAAGTTTGGCAACCAATACCTTCATCTGGCATCCACCCTCAGCCAATCTTCTAAAAACGTCATTCCTGATTCAAAAACAATCGCAAGAATTGCAGATGGGATTGTTCCTGCTAATACAAGCGTGGGATTCATGCTTCGCAGCCCCTGCAAAATAAGATCCCCCAAGCCCCCTGAACCGACAAGACTAGTCAGTGTGCACATCCCAATCGTCCAAACCCCTGCAATCCGCACCCCGGCCATAATCATTGGGATTGCGTGGGGTGTTTCAATCACCAACAAAATCTGCCGCTTGCTCATCCCAAGCCCTGTAGCTACATCGATCATAGCCCTATCAGTCTGTTTAATTCCTGTATACGTGCTCGTCAAAATCGGAGAGATTGCATAGAGAGATAAGGCGATCACTCCAGGAAGATAACCTGTGGCTGGTAGTGGAAGAATATTTCGTATACTCATAAGAAAAACGACAATCACCGCAATCATCGCAAGCCCCGGCATTGTCTGAATAAGGGAGATCGCTCGGATAACAAAAGTTGTGATCCGCTTACTCTTGCTTCGGCTCAAAGAAAATCCCAATGGCAGTGCGATACAAATGGCAACCAACAGAGCTGAAAAACTGACAAACAGGTGTTGTAGTGTCTTTTCCAATATGATCCAAAACATCTTATAAGCTCTCTATTAGACTCTCCAACAATTTGTCTTTGTGCAGCTGCCCTACACAAGCCTCACAATCCATCACATCCAGTGTATCGCTTCCAGTCAGTTTGAATGTTTTGAGTGCATCCATTAATGAGCTTTCAACAGGGAGAATCCCTCGTCCTCCCTTTTTTTTCTTTTCAGAAAGGAAATAGCGAAGAGACTTTGTCTGTAAAAGAAGCTGAAAACGATCCTTGCCCAAAAATTGATCAATGAAGTCACTAGCTGGATTGTGCAATAGCTCTTCTGGAGTTGCGATCTGGATGAGCTTGCCTTTGTCTAAGATAGCAATGCGATCGCCCATCTTAACAGCCTCGCTCAAGTCATGTGTAACAAATACAATGGTCTTTTGGATTCTGGACTGGATCTCTAAAAACTCATTTTGCAGCTGCTCGCGCATCAAAGGATCGAGTGCTCCAAAAGGTTCATCCATCAAAATAACAGGCGGATCTGCTGCAAGAGCTCTTGCTACACCAATACGTTGTTTTTGTCCTCCACTGAGCTTTGCAGGTAGAATACCACTGAATTTTTCTGGTTCTAAGCCAACCATAAGGAGAAGCTCATCAACCCTTAGCTTGATTTTTTCCTCAGACCAATGGAGAAGCTTTGGGACAATCCCTATGTTCTCTTCGACGCTCATGTGAGGGAAAAGACCGATATGCTGAATGGCATATCCAATCTGTCTACGAAGATCAATCGGGTCTAAAGTGCGAATATCTTCACCCTTAAAGCATATCTCACCGTCAGTTGGTTCGATAAGTCGATTGATTAAACGTAGCGCTGTAGTTTTTCCGCTGCCGCTACGGCCTAAAAAAACAAGGATCTCACCCTCTTTTACTTCGAATGAGAGGTCTTCCACAGCCGCGTGACCTGCTGAAAATCGCTTTGTTACATTTTTAAACGTAATCATGAGATTTAACGATAACCCAATTTCCTCTGTGTTGTATACAATTTTTCCCTCTGGTAACCTCGGAAGCATGCATTTAGTACCACCAAAAAATCTGATCAACTCTATTTCTCAAAGCGCAAAAGCAAACCGCTTTATTGCAAACAGTCGTAAAACTATCCAGGACATTTTCGATAGGCAAGACCCTCGATTGCTAATTATTGTTGGTCCTTGCTCTATCCACAATGTAGACGAGGCGCTCGAGTATGCCAGGGAACTAAAAAAGCTTGCAAAGGACGTAGAAGAGAGCAGCTTTTTAGTAATGCGCGCCTATATTGAAAAACCGCGCACTCGAAAAGGATGGCAAGGACTCATTCATGATCCTCACCTCAATGGATCCCACGACATAGCTACAGGGCTGGTTCTTGCTCGAACTTTTTTAAAAGAGCTCGCTGAGATGGGAGTCCCCTCTGCAACGGAATTCCTGACCCCACACCTCTCTCCCTATATTGAAGACCTTATTTCGTGGGGGTCCATCGGAGCGCGCACAGTATCTTCTCAAGTACACCGTTTTCTTGCCTCCCACCTTCCTATGCCTGTTGGCTTCAAAAATACCGTTGATGGGAATGTGGACTGTGCCATCAACGGCGTCCATGTAGCACGATCCCCTCACAGTTTTCTACACATTTGTGAAGAAGGGAAATTACGTCAGATGAAAAGTGTTGGAAATCCTTATGCACATGTTGTCTTGCGCGGGTCAACAAATAATACAAACTACGATAAAAACAGCATCCAAGAAACGCTAAATCACTTGCGTGCGCTCGAGATTCCCCCTCGCGTTCTGATCGACTGCTCCCATGGCAATTGCCAACGACAGTACTTCCAACAAAAACAGGTCTTTCATAACGTCCTAGAACAAATACAGAAAGGGAACCAACAAATCTTAGGAATGATGATTGAGAGCAACTTAGAAGCGGGCTCGCAAGCGATCCCAAGTCAATTAGATGAATTGCAGCCAGGTGTTTCGATTACAGATCCCTGTCTCGACTTTTCAATGACAGCAGCACTAGTCTCATCCATCTCTTCTGCAGAAATGAGCTTAACCCAAAGCTGATGCTTCCACTCAGCGCAGGTCTGACCATCTCCCGTCACAACACTTACCTTATATGCAAGGAAGCCACCAGTCTTCTTGAACTGGTCATTTAATACCGAGTAGCTCTCGTAGCCAGCCCTACTACAAATGGGGAAATCCACACATGTCTTAGTGAAATCTCTAAAGAGCACCTCGATCCGTAGCATCGGATCCCAAGCTAAAGCTTTCTTAGGAAGCCACCACTCAGCAAGGATCATCTCTCCTTTCGGTGGCGTCCTCGGATCAGGAGATCCCACATTGGTACTCGCCAGATAGGCTGGCGTGACTAGCTGCTGTTGGACTAAGAGTGCCGATTGCTGACACCCCGAGCAAGCTAGTAAAAAAAGAAATAAACCCTTACGAAAATGCATCACCCCACTATAATCGCCTGAAAACCCACTTTTTTCAAGGGAAAATGGCAGAATCAGTCAGTTGTATTATTTTTGATAAGAAAAAAGAGCGGGTTCTTTTAATCAAGAGGCGGGATATCCCCGTTTGGGTTCTCCCAGGAGGGGGGATCGAACCTAATGAAACATCAGAGACGGCAGCTTTAAGAGAAGCAGAAGAAGAGACAGGACTCTCCCTTGCACTTTCTCGCAAAATCGCCCACTATACACCTGTTAATAAGTTGACTCGTCCAACAGATTTTTATGAATGTAGCATCCTAGAGGGCGATATCCAAACCGGCCCTGAGACACGTGAAATTCGCTTCTTTCCCCTAAATGCCCTTCCAAAGAGATTAGTCCCCTTCTACAAGACCTGGATCAACGATGCCCTCGAAAACTCCCACGAGGTCCTCCAAAAAAAGATTCAGAAAACCTCCTACTGGACCTTCCTCCTGTATCTGATCTGCCACCCATTACTTGTGATTCAGTTCCTACTGACTAGAATGGGTATCCATCTCAATCGCTAATATGTATCCGGATATTTGAGCCCACCCCACTTGGCATCGAGCTTAATCCAATCTTCAGGACAAATATCTGCCTCACTGGGGCCATTCGGGCCATTGACCCAGACACTAGGTCTTACGACAACTTTATCGGGGTTTTGATTGAGCCAAGCAGCCCACCAGCCAAAGCTCGAGTTGGTGATAATATTATGTTTGCAAAAGCTAAGTAGATAGAGATCGATATAGTGGGCTTCATCGTGCAGAAAAATCACATGTTCTACCCAGTCAGGCATATTTTTTTTCGCAAACGCAAGATTATTGGTACTTACAACGAATAAGCTGTCTTTTGGAAAAAGAGAGAGAGCTTTTTCTAGATAATCTTTTCCATATTGAATGTGAAAATTTCCTTCAGGATCTTCATGTTGGTGCCGAATCTGAACACCTATTGTATTTGGATGCTCGATCAACCAACTGTACTTTCTTCGCATATACTCCATGTCAAAAGCTCGCGGTGCAAATAATTCCAAGAGTCTTTCGCGGTGGTGTACAAAGTACTGCTCGTTTTGAAAAAAGCCTATCAACTGCATGTTTGGCTCAAATGGTATGGGAATATATTGATGCCAACAACCTCCTGGCTCATACCATTGAAAGGTAATAGGCTCTGCTTGTTTGGAAACATCACACCTTGAAAATACCTGAGGATAAACCGTCGTAAACCTAACAAGATCTGGAAACTTAGGTTCTACTCCGTGATCCCAAGCGAGCGCGCTAGCTGTCGCTACTTGGAAAAGATTATTGCCAAGCTGCGCAAAAATACACCCCTGCACAAACGGCTTCTCTTCTTCACTCGAAAAGGTATGACTTGTGAATGTAATACAAGCGCAGATCCAAAACTTCCAAAAACGCATATTTCCCTTAACTGATCAGGCTTAAAAGCCGACCATTTTACTGGGATCAACGATCTCGTCAAATTCTTTTTCTGTGAGAAGCTTGAGTTCGAGGGCAGAAGCCTTCAGAGTCTTGTTCTCCGTGTAGGCTTTTTTTACGATTTGGCTGGCTTTATCATAACCAATAACTGTATTGAGTGCAGTGGCTAGCATTAGAGAATTTTCCAAGTGTTGCTGGATCCGCTCTAAGTTAGGTTCAATACCAACCACACATTTTTCTGTGAAGTTGCGTGCAGTGTCTCCAAGAAGTTGGATCGATTGAAGAAGGTTATAGATCATAACAGGCTTGAAAACATTGAGCTCGAACTGCCCCATTGAACCCGATACAGTAATTGCTGTGTCATTACCCATGACTTGCGCTGCAACCATTGTCATCGCTTCACACTGAGTAGGATTGACTTTGCCTGGCATAATAGAAGAACCAGGTTCATTAGCTGGAAGGGTGATCTCCCCTACTGCGCAACGAGGCCCTGACGCTAAAAGGCGAATATCATTTCCAATCTTCATATAAGAGCAAGCAAGACGTTTGAGTGCTCCACTCATCTCAACAACTGCATCGTTAGCTGCAAGTGCTTCAAATTTGTTTGGAGCTGTGACAAAAGGGTATCCTGTAAGCTCACTGATCACCTCTGCCACTCGAACTGCATATTTCGGGTGAGTATTGAGCCCTGTACCAACAGCTGTTCCTCCAAGGGCAATCTCGCTAAGGGCTGGGAGGGCGTTTTCAACGGCTTTGATCCCCTTTGCAACCTGCGTAGCATAGCCTGAAAATTCTTGTCCCAGGGTTAGCGGTGTCGCATCCATTAAATGGGTGCGTCCTGTTTTGACGATTTTTTCAAATGCTTTAGCCTTTTCAACAAGAGCCTTGTGAAGCAATTTTAGATCGGGAAGGAGCGTATCGTAAATGGCTTTGACAGCTGCTATGTGCATCGCAGTTGGAAATGTATCATTCGAAGATTGGGATTTATTGACATCATCATTGGGATGGATGGGATCTTTACTTCCAAGCACTCCTCCCACTTTGTCAATGCACCAATTGCTAATCACCTCGTTGACATTCATATTGGATTGAGTGCCAGACCCTGTCTGCCAAACAACAAGAGGGAAATGCTCATCCAGATCGCCCTGAATAATTGCATCACAAGCTTCAGCTATCAGTGTCTTTTTCTCTTCGTTAAGTAACCCCAGCTCTGCATTGACAATGGCTGATGCTTTTTTTACAAAACCAAAAGCATGGATCACCTGAAGTGGCATTACCTCCATTCCAATCCGAAAATTCTGATGGGAACGCTCTGTCTGTGCTCCATATAGCTTGTCTGCAGGAACTTCTATTTCACCTAGTGAGTCAATTTCTTTGCGCATATTCATACCTGTTCTTTTAAAGAACTTTTTAATATATAGCAATCAAAGGACAGTCTCTATTATGGAACTCTCAGACGAAGAGTGGAAAAAACGGCTTACGCCTGAGCAGTATAAGATCTTGCGCAAAAAAGGAACCGAACGAGCTTTTTCAGGAAAACATCTTCCCCCTGATAAAACAGGCTCCTACACTTGCGCAGGCTGCGGACAAAAACTTTTTCATTCCGATGATCAATTTGATGCGGGAACTGGATGGCCAAGCTTCTCTAAACCTTGTGGAAAAGACCTAGTAGAATACGCAGATGACTACAAGCTGCCCCACAAACGAATAGAAGTACTTTGTAGTAACTGCCATGGCCATTTAGGCCATGTTTTTGGAAAAGACAAAGACCACTATTGCATCAACTCTTTAGTGCTAAACTTTGAGGCAACCTCTTGAAACTATCAAATCTATTTCGTCATCACGATCTGAAAAAAGGAGTCTTTTTTGTCGTAGTGGCCTGGCTCTGTATCAGTACCTTATTCGCCCTTTCAAAATTATTGGTTGATCAAACAACCGTTCCCACCATGCTTTTTTTTCGCAACATTCTCGGCCTTGTCATTGTCATTCCCTGGATTGTTAAGCACTGGCCCAAAAGTGTGAAAATCAACAATATCAAGCTAGTTGCAATCCGCGCCTTTTTGGGGCTTACAAACCTCTTTTTTATCTTCCTAGCTGTAGAAAAAATCTCCCTTGTGAACACTACCCTGCTCAACAATAGCGCTCCCTTCTTCGTTCCCTTTGTCGTCTGGCTTTGGATGAAAAAGCCCCTCAAACTCAAACTCTGGCCAGCTATTATCATCGGGTTCATTGGAATCGCTCTTATCCTCCAACCCGATAAGAGGATCTTCAATATAGGCGCTGCCTATGCGCTTTTATCTGGGATCTCCCTCTCTATTAGTCTTGTAACTATGCGTCTTGCTTCCAAAGGAGAACAGCTCTACTCCTTCACGCTCTATTTCTTTGCTATTGGCCTAATCGTTACAGCCCCCTTCGCCCTTCTCAATTGGAAGATAGAAAATTGGCTCACTCTTCTCGGCCTTCTCTCTATGGGATTATTTTCAGCTCTGGGGCAGATTCTTTTATTTAAAGGGATGAAGTTTGCTGAAGCTCGCCAGCTGGCTCCCTTCACCTACACAACTGTGATTTTTGCAGGTATTTATGAATGGCTATTATGGGGAGTGGTCCCTCAACCAATCGCCTACATCGGAATGGCTCTTATCATCGGATCTGGTGTCTGGATCCTCCTTGTAAGTAAACCTCCTAAAAAAATACCTAAATAACTAGCTTCTCGTCTACTGTTCTATCAAGATAGAACATGGTTGGTACACCCCAGCTTTTGCAGCAAATCCAAAAATTTGGTAAGCAAGAAATATGAAACAAATTCCCCTCAATGCGATCCCAGAGCCTTGGGAATACAATCCTTCCAAATGGAGCCAGCGTATTCGCATTGTTTTATTTGCATTGATTGCTACCCTGATAGCCATTTACATGGGCCTGTATCAATGGGGACTCATTGATCATGTCTGGGATCCGGTCTTTGGTAACCAGTCAATGAAAGTACTCGACTCAGAAGTCTCTCATAAAATCACCAGCTGGGTACGTGTGCCCGATTCGATCCTTGGTGCTCTTGCCTATCTTGGGGATATTATTTTCGGACTCGCCGGATCAACAAGAAGATGGCACGATCGCCCTTGGCTTGTTGTTCTCTTCGGTCTTGATGTGATCCCTCTTGGCATCGTAAGCGCAACTCTTATCTTCATGCAGGGCTTTGTCGTAGGCTCTTGGTGCTTCCTTTGTCTTGTAACAGCTGTACTATCACTGATCCTGGTCGTCCTTGCCTATGATGAAGTCTGGTCCAGTGTTCTCTTCCTCTATAGAGTAGGAAAAAAAAGCAGAAAATTCTCTGTCGTCTGGGATACTTTCTGGGGAAGAGCCAATCCTATCGCTCATGAAGTAGGCTCCAAGATGGCAAACCGAAGAGACTGGAGGAAATAACCATGTGGGCACGCGTTGTAGAATTTATGCTCGCCTTATGGCTTGCGATCAGTCCATTCATCTTTGGATATCCCGACAGCGCATTCTTCTTCCTAATCAATGACTTTAGCTGCAGCACGCTTCTTGCCTTCTTCTCGCTTATTTGCTACTACAAGCCCTTTCGCAAAATGCATCTTTTGAATCTCTTAATAGCATGCTATCTCATCGCACTTGCCTACATCTTCAAACAAAGCCCTCATCAAGCCCTTCTCCAGAACTATATGGTGATAGGATTACTTCTTCTCATGATAGGCCTTGTTCCAACAGAATCAGAAAAGCCGCCCCATAGCTGGCGCGACTTTTATAAGAATAATTGAATGGGAACAGATTTTTAGGCTGAAATAGACTTACCAAGCTTCGTAATAGCTGCTTCAATCTGTTCTCTTGTCGCTGTTCTGGTACGATCTAACCAATCATCCTCTGAGGACGGTTCACCAACGGTAATACAATCAAACCGCCTTTCTGGCCAATATTCATAAAATTTTTCTTTAGAGAATTCGAAAGCTTTTTCTCTATCCAAGCCCATACCAATAATCGCAGCTGGATCTCCTGCACAGTGACGACAATACGGGCTAAACTCAAGCATCCAAACCAGGTACTTGTAAATCCAGGTTTTGCCCAACACTGCATCACCGTCGGAATAGAGTTTTTCCACCCTTCCCCAAAGATCATAATATCCCAATCTCTCTTTTAAACTGGCTGTATCTATATCTTTATTCCATCCTCTATTCTTTTGGGAAAAAGAGGAGTTAAGATATTTTTTCCCTATAGAATCAATTGTCACGGTCCCCTCGAAACCCTCTATCGATACTACCCTTTTCCCAAACCAGGAGATACTCACTTGAACTTTTTTTTCTAGAATTTGATTTAATTCAGAAATCGGATAATCCGATGGAATTGAATTTATTTTTTCAGATAAACGCATAAATAACCTCCTCGATTTTTCTGTTTCGAACATGAACCTATCTCACTAAAATCGCCATCCAGTAAAAAATAAGGGCCAGCGTAACGATTGCGTCCCAATTTTCGAATAATCTTTCCCATCTACAGATCAATCTTCTCGCCTTTCTCTTAATCCATACTATTGACCTTTCTA
>JAJFME010000013.1 GCA_021772375.1 Chlamydiota bacterium
CCTCCAATCTTGATAACTCCTTGTGACTCATAGTGATAACCCTTTCCATTTTTTGTAGCTCCCCCTTGGTAAAAACCTTTCTTTACCACAGGGGACATTTCTAATTGTCGGAAAGGGGACATTTCTATTTGACGCCTACAAAAACATTTCTTAAATTGATTTCAACTGTTTTTATGTATATAATAACAGTGTTTATTAAACAATAATTTAAAAAA
The DNA here is from genome assembly GCA_021772375.1 of Chlamydiota bacterium. Taxonomy (GTDB): domain Bacteria; phylum Chlamydiota; class Chlamydiia; order Chlamydiales; family Rhabdochlamydiaceae; genus Sacchariniichlamydia. The sequence goes on from JAJFME010000013.1 coordinate 216, forward strand.
TGACAATATATATTTTATCTAATGCCAGAAGCACTGATGTGCTCTCTGCACTTTCTCCTTTACTTGTCGACGCACAAGACCGTCTGCAAGAAGGAAAATACTCTGAAGCAAAAACCCTTGCAGCTAGAGCCAAAAGTCCTTTGCCTAAAGACTCTCCGTCCTTTTCTAGTGCTTTGTGCATAGAAGCTGAAGCCCTCATTGGGCTAGCTTCAAAAGAGGAAACTGGAGCACGAGGAAGAGTAGAAGCTGCAAAAAAACTAGCTACCCAAGCCCTTACTGTAAAAGGGATCCACCAAGAGATCCAAGAAAGACTTGAGCAAGTACTTACACACCCCCTTCCAGAATCACGGGATCGTCTGATAGCACAAACTGTAAGAGTGCAAGACCTCTTCGAAAAAGCTCAACATTTCATAAGTGAATCCAACGATCTATTTGTAGAATGCTCTAAGAGTTTCCAAGAGTTTAAAGTGGGACAAAAGCGGAGCAGGGAATTTAGCCACTTAGATACAAGAACAGAAAAACGAATCTGCCTTAACGAAGAATCTAAAAGCAGATTCATAACTGACTCTCAAACTCTTTTTGAAAAGGCCTGTGAGCTAGAAACTGCTGCAAAAACGCACTTAAGAGAAGCTCTTGCAATAGCACCTTCTAATAAAGAGATTCAACGCACCTACCAAGAACTGACAAAGCAACCTGATCCCATTGTAAGACTAGGACAAGCACTACATACCCTCCAACCAGATGTGCAAGTACAATTCATAGATCCACTTGGATCTATGATTCTAACTAGACTCTTACAGTTTGGAAAAGAAGCAAAATCCTTACATACAAATAACAATACTCTTGAACTCTTAGAGCTCGTAGAAAAAGCAGAGGCAATTGGACTTTGGGGCACACAACTGCAAGAAACCAATGAGCGACTACAATCCTTGCTAAAAGAAGAATATAGCAAATGGCTACACACAAAATGTACAGCCTTAATAAAGCACGCAAAGATACTCCCCGCAGCCAGTAATCTACAAAAAGTTGATCTTCTTAATCAAGTTGCAGAAACAAGTAGAAAAGGGATAGCCTTACCTAGCTCTACAGAAGAGCATAAAGCCGTTTTCACAGCGCGTCTTGCAAAAATGCTACAAACTCTACATTCTATCTGGGCCCGGCTTTCAAACGACCCAAATTACGACAGTCTCTTGAGTGTAAGAAATGCAGAACAAGCGGTACGAGAGCTTCTGGTTGTACCAAATTCCTTGGGAGAAGAAAGAATTCACATGGAGCTAGCATCTACCCTGGATACTAAGAGCTGTCTCTTATTTAATCTTGCAAGCAAGACAATTCATAACACTGGTAACTTTGAAGAGAGTCTCGCTATTCTTGATAAAGCAGAAGATGGCGTCAAAGAAGCGCTTAGGCAAAAAAGTATTCGAGCTAGTACGAAGGCAAATCTAGAGGAACTTATGCCTCAAATTCGAGCTGACAGGCACAGAATCAAAGGAATCTTTCTTTATAAACAGTCAATTCAAAACCCCGAACAACTAGAGCTCCTCGATCAGGCTCAAGAAGAGCTATACAAAGCACTAGCTATCCAAGCTACTCCTGCAGTTTATAAAACCCGTGCAAGAAAAATTCTTGCTACTATTCTACTGGAGCATGCCAAAGCACTTTTTGAACTTCCCAAAACCCCACAGTTACTTAGAGAAGCCCAAGCTCTTTTAGAAAAAGCACTAGACTTGCCAAATCTTGAGACCAAGCTACAGCTACAGCTACATTTAAATTCATCTGACGTTGCTTTAGCATTGGTAGAGCTGCAATTGCCAGAAAACAGCTCTCCTAACCGCCCAAGCCAGACAATTCAAAAGCGTAGACTAAAAGATGACTGACCTACTCACTTGGTCCTGATGTGCAATAGAAACTTCAACTTCAGCATTTTGTTCCCTTAGCATCTCTGCAATGACTTTTTGCGCTAACTCAGGAACGTTGCACTCACTAGAAAGATGAGCTAGATGGACATGCTTGAGATTGGGATTAAGTAGGTTTTGGAGAAGTTCTGCGCATTGAATATTAGAAAGATGACCAAGACGCCCCAGAACACGTTGTTTATAAACAGGGGGACGAGTACAGGAGTGAACCATCTCTACCTGATGGTTAGCCTCTAAGTAAAGGTAGTCACATTCTTGGAGTTTATTAGCAACAAGGCTTGTCGCAAAGCCCAAATCAGCACAGACACCTAGCTTAACACCCCCCATCCGAATAGCAAAGCCAACAGGGTCGATAGCATCATGCTGGATACTGAACGGATCAAACTCCATATCTCCAAACTCAAACTTCTCTCCTGTTGAAAAGATCTTAAACTTGGGAGCATCTCCTATCACCTCATAAATCGCTCTTGCTGTATCGCTATTAGCAAAAACAGGAAAGCCCATCTTACACCCTAACATAGCAAGGCCTCGAATGTGATCAGAGTGTTCATGTGTGATCACAATCGCATCGATATCAGAGAGGTCGACGTTGATCTCAGAGAGCTTTTTTTTGAGCATGCGAGCAGAAATTCCCGCATCGATAAGCACTTTCGTGTGCTCTGTACCGACATAGAGTGCATTCCCTTTGGAACCAGATGCTAGAGGACAAAAACCTTTCATCCAAACAGGTTAAGAAGGATGAAGGTTTACATCAAGGATTAGAATTGAGCGAGATCGCGCAGAGCCTTCTCGAGGTCGTGTGGCATAGGCAACACTTCATCTTCCAAGATCTTGCTGTATGGAACAGGACAGTCCTTTCCAGTCACGCGCATAATAGGCGCATCGAGGTAGGGAAACTGCTTCTCGGTGATCCTTGCTGCAATCTCTGCACCGAACCCGCAGTTACCTGCAGCTTCGTGTGCGATGAGGAGCTTGCCTGTTTTGCGAACGGACTTTGCGATAGCTTCTTCATCAAGTGGAACGATGGTGCGAAGGTCAATCACCTCCACTGAAATCCCTTCACGAGAAAGTTTTTCAGCAACATCTACGGCCATGAAGATCATCATTCCCCAACCGACAAACGTTACGTCAGCACCTTCTCGAACGATATTTGCTTTACCAAGAGGAAGAATTTCATCTTTACCTGGAGACTTGCGAGCAGAGAAAACGCGTTGGCGGTAGAGCCCTTTGTGCTCAAGGAAGATAACGGGATTAGGATCACGGATTGCTCCTTTTAAGAGCCGCTTTGCATCTGCTGCATTACTTGGGATCACAACTTTTAGCCCTGGGCAATGTGCAAGGAATGCTTCGATACTTTGTGAGTGATAGGGTCCACCTTGTATGTAGCCACCATAGGGCATGCGGATAACTGTAGGGCAGTTCCAAAGACCGTTGGCTCTATAATGGTAAGAGGCAAGTTCATTGAAAAGCTGATTGATCCCTGTCCAGATGTAATCGGCGAATTGGATCTCAGCAACTGGTTTGAGAGGTTCTACAAGAGACATCCCAATTGCAAGACCGATGATAGTCGATTCGGCAAGAGGTGTGTTAAAGCAGCGATTCTCCCCAAATAGTGAAGTTAGTTCGCGTGTAACGCCAAAAACGCCCCCTTTTCCATGAGCTACATCTTGTCCAAAAACAACAACACTAGGATCTCTTTCCATCTCTTCTTTAAGCGCTTCATTGATTGCATCGACCATCACAACAGCCTCTGTTGTGTTGGCTTCTTCTTTTTCTGAAACGGATTTTTCTACAACGTCCTTAAAGACTTTGGTAGAGCAGCTTTCTTTTACAGGGAAAGGCTCTTTCTCAGCCTCTTCTGCAGCATCTTCTACCTGTTTAAAGATATCGCGACGGATTTTTTCAAGCTCGTCTTCAGAAGCTAGCCCCATCTCTTGAAGCCACTCTTCAAAACGGGGAATCGGATCACGTGCTTTTTCTTCTTCAACAGTGCTTTCTTCCTTATACTTCTTCGGATCATCACTACTACTGTGCGGGCCGATACGGGGGATTTTAGCAACGATAATGCTTGGCCCTTTTCCACTGCGCGCATGCTCGACAGAAGCTGTAACTGCTGTAGAAACGGCCTCGAAATCACATCCATCAATATCGTGTACTTCCAGTCCTTGATATCCGCGAGCAACAAGCGCTATTGAGCCTCCAGCTGTTTGGTCTTTAACAGGAACAGAAATGGCCCAGCCATTGTCCTGAATGACAAAAATTAGTGGAAGCTTATGGATGGTAGCAAAATTGAGAGCTTCGTGAAAATCTCCCTGAGAAGTAGATCCATCTCCTCCAGAGACATAAACAACCTGGTCGAGGTTTTTGAGTTGAATGCCTTTGGCAACACCTACTGCTTGTAAATACTGAGAACCGACAACACTTGACTGACAAGGAATGTGCATCTCTTTGTCTGTGAAATGCTCAGGCATCATCCGCCCACCTGAATGGGTCGGGATTGCTCGTGCTAGAAAGGCGGCTATCATCTCTTTAGGAGAGACACCAAATCCAACTGAAAAGGGGCGGTCGCGGTAATAGGGAAGTCCCCAGTCATGACCAGATTTAAGTGCGAGCCCGCACATGGTTCCGATCATTTCATGACCAAGACTTGATAGGTGAAACGCTCCGCCTTTATTCTGACGGGCAAGCTTGGTCATCTTCTCATCAAGGAAGCGTGTGAGATACATAGATTCAAGCGTTTTGATACATTTTTCCTTTGCAGCCGTTGATGCTAGCGCAGTACTCATGATTTTTTGCCTCCCCTTTTCTGCTTAATCGGCGTAACAATTTTTGTTTGACGCACTTTAGCTTGTGGCGATTCTTCCTTTTCAGCCTTCTCTTTCTTCTTCGGCAAGAATCCTTTAACAACACCCATAATCCCCTTGGATTCGGATTCCTCCGAGGAAGAAATCGGCTCCTGCCTAACAGCAGAACGAATGAGTTTTTCTTCCCCTTCAGATCCCATTTCTTTGAGATCAGCCAAACGAGAAGAGATGTGACGAAGTGATTCAAGACGTTCTGAAAGTGCTTGCAGCTTTTCATCAACTTTGACACGAGAGCTTCCTCGCAAGCTTGCGAGCAGCTCTGCTTCTGTATCATAGCGTGTGGAGAATGTAACCCCTGATGCACTTGTGATCTCAGGAACGTATAGGAATTGGCGGGCGATAACAGGAACTGTTGTATAAATATCAGCACTTACCTGTGGCTCAAGTTCTACCTTTGCAACTTGCTTAGGTGGACGCCCTCTTTTTGGTCGAGGGTTCAGAGCTTCGTTCGAATAGTAAATTTTTGATTTGGTTTCTAGAGATGAACGTGCTCCTGTAAGCTCTTTGGATACTTTCGCATCAAAGAGATGCTTCTTGAGCCCCTCTATGACATTTTTCCCAAGATCTAGATCTTCTTCAAATACAAAGCGAATTTCATGGTTGCGAAGCCATTCAATGATGCGGATCCTGGAACGCTCGACATAAAACTGTTGCCATTTCTCTAGCTCTGTCAAATGGTCGTAAATAAATTCTAGAAAGTTTTCACGTGACTCTTTGGCTTGGATAATATCGAGAAGTTTTTCCTTCGTATCGATATCATAAACTTTTTCATTTACAAAACCCTCCATAAATTTTTTGGATTCATAGAAGCTCATTTTAGGCAAAATAAGATAACGCTCGTTATTCTCTACGATCTCTTTCTCAAGAGAATCCAGATCTTCTTGGGTTTTATCTAGGTCTACAAAGAGGATAAACCCCTCAACCTTATCGAGATAGAAATCTCGCTCATCATCTGCTTTTGCAAAGGCATCCATCAAGCGATGGAATCGTAAAATCAAAGGATTTTTTGCCTGGGGATATTTAGTCTTTGCCATGTTTCGGTCACCTCTTGGAAAAAGTCTAATTTATCACATATGGGGGGCCTATTCAAGGTTATTCTTCTGACTCCACCTCGACTTTTGCTTCCACTGGCACAGGCTTAGAACTTTTTAGAAAGACAAAGAAAGCCACTAACATACAAGCACTTCCTACCGTGACCGGCAAATGAGGGTAGAGAGCTACTAGCCCTCCTGAGAAGAGCGGAGGAAGAGCAATTGCAGCCCATTGCACGGAGCTGTTGATCCCCAACATTTCCCCTTGTGACTCTTTACTGCTTGCATTAGAAACGATCGTCGCAGCGTTAGGAAAGATAAGTGATTGTGCGAAGGCAATACATGGAATCAAGAAGAATAGACCAGCCATTCCCTTCATAAATAGCATGGCAGGCAAAATAGCTCCCAAAAGAAGTAACCCACCTGTCAAAAGCCTTTCAGGAGCAATCCATCTCGACAATATGCGGATGAATACTCCTTGGCAAATTGCGATCCAAAGACCTACCCAAGCATAAAAGTTAGCAATTTGACTTATGTTAAACCCAAGTCTTTGAGTAAGAAAAATGGGAGAAAACTCTGTAAAAAAGCCCCAGCCCAAGCAGAAAATGAACATCATGATGAAGACACCACGCAAATTGGGCATGGAAAATGCTTTTTTAATTTGATAGACACCATGAAGCCAAGACACTTTGGCTGCATTGGGATTAGACAAGCTTTCTCTTAGCTTGAACAGCAAGAGAAGAGCGTTGCACAAACAAAAGAATGCAGCAACCGCAAACGGCACTGTGAATCCATATGCTGCAAGCTTACCTCCAAGAAATGGTCCAATCACAAATCCTGTCCAACAAGACATCCCGACAAGGCCAAAATTCTTTGTCTTATTTTCTTTGGTACTCATGTCAGCAATCACTGACTGAGCAACAGGAAAGCTCCCTGCAGATAGCCCCGCTAAAAGCCGGGCTATAAATAAAACGGTCAGGCTCTGTATCACTATCCCAAGACTTGCTAAAATATACCCTACAAAAGCAAGCCACATAGCTCCAATGAGCACTTTCTTTCTTCCCACCCTATCGGAGTAAGAACCTAAAATTGGCCCTCCAAAAAATTGCCCTAGACAATACGCACTAACCAGCAATCCAAAAACAAGGCCACGTGTAGCAAGAGAGACTTCAGGCGAAAAAATCCCGCTCTCATTGTTAACAATCATAGGAGAGAAGATTGGAAAGACCAATCCAAAGCCCATGCTATCGATAAAAACTGTGAACAAAAGCGCTAATAGGTGCATATGAGCTAATTATAACCTGGGAGGATTTCTTGCAAAGACTTTAGTCACTGCATAACACGATCTTGGAGTCCTGCATTTGCAGAAAGAAGCTCTTGCATGGGGGTATCTCCACCCAGTTGGCTGTTTTTTAGGAAAAGGCCTCCTCTAAGGAATTGGAAGGATTTCAGCTCTCTATTCGAAGTTGTTTAAAACTAGTTAATTACGATAAATACAAATAATCGCTTTACAAAAAGTAAATATTGTATTAAAATTGTATTAAAATTAAAAAGGAGTAATCAATGAACTCATTAATTCTACGCGCTAGCATTTCAAACGGCAGATTAGATATCCAAGCTTGTGGCAGGAGAATCCCTGGATTCTCAGATGTGAATCCGTTAATCGCAAAAGAATCGAGAAAAGGGATACGAGCTTATTCATCGTTTGTCGGGAAGATCTTGGCCTTTTTTGGGAAAGCGATAGCAATCTCCGCGGGCCCCGAAAAGATTTATCTAAATATTAATAGCTTACTGAACAGAGTCTCTAGTATCAAAGGTCTGGATAGAGAAACTACTCGAACAGAATTCGAAAAGGATCGAACTTTCTTCATGGCTTCATTTTTTGGCAGAATGAAGGAAGTTCAAACAAGACTAAAGAACATCGCCCTCGGAAAAGGCTTGGTGGCAGGTTCTGATGCATTGAACAGAGCAATAGCCGACTGTGTGGATCCATGTCTTGTTGACTCCTCTATTCATACCCTTAAAGAGTTTGCACATATAGATATGACAGATGAAAATGGAAAAACCGCGCTTCATCATGTTTGCTCAGTAGAGACCCCGAACATCGAAAGTATTCAAAAGCTCATTGATAGCGGAGCTGACGTAAATGCAATAGATCAAGATGGAAAAACCGCGCTTCACTGGGCTTGTCTCCATGGAAATTTGGCCGCGATTAAATCACTTATCGAACATGGAGCAAGCGTTCATGTGAAAAATAGGAGGGGAGAAACACCTTTGCACAAATCCTGCAGTTCTGGGATAAGTGAGCTCATCCCTCAATACCTCGTCTCAAAAGGTGCGAACCTGACAGCCAGAGATAAAGATGGGAACCAGCCTCTCCACATTGCTCGTCAGCAGGGTAATCTACGAGTCGCAAAATACCTTATGTCCTCTCCTGGAGTGGATAAAAATGCCTCCAACAAAGCAGGAGAGCGCCCAATTCACAAAAGCTGAGCCTCTTCGGTATATGGGGAGCAGGAGAGACCGCGAAATTTTTAACCGATAGGGGAGCCGATCTCTCCATCCTTGATAAAAATGGAAATAGCCCACTCCACTCCGTCTGCAGAAAAGGGGGAGACATGGAAGTGGCCTCGCTATTGCTCTCAGAAGGAGTTTGACCCCCTTGTCAAAAATGACGTTAATCAGCTCGCCATCGATCTTATACCAATGCTGAAAGATACTGAAGAGACTCACATACTCTCAGAGATGATTCGTGAGGCGATGGCCTAAGACGGGCGTATGGCCACAAGGGATAACCTCAAGAGCTAGCATTTGAAATAGCCCCGCTCTCATATGATAGCAGTCATGGGGTAGAAGATCAGAAAGACTTTAGTCACTGCATAACACGATCTTGGAGTCCTGCATTCGCAGAAAGCAGTTTTTATATAAGCATGTCCTAGTCTAGACACGTGTACTATTCTCAGTTGCTCCACTGCCAAAAAACCCGATTAATCTACGATGCGTCGTAAAACACTCAAAAGCCTCCGGCAAAGCACTTATTGCAGCCTTCTTGACTTCCCGCTTCCTTCTCAGTACAATTCTTTCATTTAAGGAAGTGGAATATAAGACATGCTCGACATAAAACTTTTGCGCCAAAACCCCAAAGAGATCGAGGCCAAGCTCAAAACCAAAGATCCCCATGTTGACCTCTCCCCTATCCTGGAACTTGATGAGGCTGTGCGCCACATCAAAAGCCAGGTGGAAGAGATCAAAGGCAAACGCAACCTTCTTTCTAAAGAGATCGGAGAGAAAAAACGTTCCGGAGAGGACACATCCTCTTTGATGAGGGAAGTTAGTGGATTTGGAGAAGAGATCAGCAAGCTCGACAAAGAACTATCAGAAAAAAACACTTCACTTGAAGACCTTCTTTCCCGCCTTCCCAACCTACCTGAAGAGAGTGCAAAAATCTCGCTTAATGTTGCAGATAACGTCGTCAAAGAAACCTTTGGGCAAAAGCCCCAGTTTTCTTTTACTCCAAAGAATCATGTCGAACTCAACGAGAACCTACACCTTTTCGATTTTAAGAGAGCCGCAAAGACCTCAGGAAGTAACTGGCCCGCTTACCGAGGTAATGGAGCCAAGCTCGAATGGGCTCTTCTTAACTACATGCTCGATGTCCACCAAGAGAACGGTTTCACCTTCTGGCTTCCTCCCTTGCTTGTGCGCCCAGAAATCATGCATGGATCAGGACAACTACCTAAGTTTGCTGATCAACTATTCAAGGTCCAAGACGAAGATTACAGCTTGTACCTCATCCCAACAGCAGAAGCTGCCCTGATGGGATTACATCACAATGAGATCCTGGATAAGGATGACCTCCCTTGCAAATATGTCTCCTACACCCCTTGCTTCCGAAGGGAAGCCGGTGGACTTGGTGCACAAGAACGAGGCCTTATCCGGACGCACCAATTCAACAAGGTGGAAATGTTCGCGTTTACAACGCCTGAGCAAAGTGAAGCTCTTTTCAAAGAGATGCTCTCTTCTGCAAAAACTCTCATTGAAGGTTTGGGACTCCATTTTCAAACAACCGAGCTTGTGACAGGCGATATGTCTTTTGCTGCAGCAAAAACAATTGACCTAGAAGTATGGCTCCCGGGACAAGATCGCTATTATGAAGTCTCTTCGATCTCGCATTGCACCGACTTCCAAGCAAGGCGATCTAACACCCGTTTCAGAGAAAAACAAGAGAAACCTGAGTTTTGCCATACACTCAATGGTTCTGGACTTGCCACCTCACGGCTTATGGTAGCTCTTTTAGAAAACAATCAACGAGAAGATGGATCTGTTGAGATCCCTCTTGTCTTACACAAATACCTAAATGGAATGAAGGAGCTACCAGCTACATGACACACCTTTTAGAAGATTTTCAAAGCTTTTTAGAGCACTCGCCCACCTCCTGGCATGCAGCAGTCGAAATGGGCAATAGACTAGCTTCCCTTGATTTCACCCCCCTTGTGCTAGGAGAAAAATGGAAACTGGAGAAAGGGAAGAAATACTTCGTAAGCCACGATGGCGCCATCGCAGCCTTTTCTTTGCCAAAAAATAAGCCTGAAAAGATGTCGATCATTGCCACTCACACCGATAGCCCCGCTCTCAAACTCAAACCCCATCCTGCTTTTGAGAAAAAAAATATGCAGTTACTCGGGGTAGAAGTCTACGGAAGCCCTGTTCTCCCTTCTTGGGTCAATCGAGATCTTGCCGCTGCAGGACGTGTTGTCGTTGAGACAAAGTCGAATGAAATAAGCCAACACCTCGTCTATTTTGATGAAGCTCCCGTAATTATTCCCCTTCTAGCCCCTCACCTTGATAGAGAGGCATTTCGAAAAGGACTGGACCTAGATAAGCAAGATCACATCACTCCAATTGCAGCTCTTAAAGGTGACGATTTTAATCAAGACTACGTCGAGAGCCTTCTCAAAAGGCAACTCTCTTTCCATAAGCTGCTTGACTTCGATCTTTTTCTTGTTCCAATTGAGCCGCCCCGTTTCATTGGAAAAAATGGGGAGATGCTCGCGAGTTACCGAATCGACAACCTTGCCAGTGCGCATGCTGCGCTCGTAGCAATCGGAAACAGCGAGCCCCCCTCCAAAAACACCCTTCCAATGGCCTTTTTCTGGGATCACGAAGAAGTTGGATCAGCGACAGCGAGCGGCGCTGCTTCTCCTTTTTTCCAAGACATCTACAAAAGGGTCTCTGGTTTCTATAAAATGACAGAGGAAGAAGAGGTGATCTGCAGAGCTAGCTCTCTTTGCCTCTCCGTCGACATGACTCATGCCTTAAATCCTTGCTACGAAAAAAAGCACGACCCGAATCACACACCACTACTTGGAGAAGGGATTGCGATCAAATATAATGCGAATATGCGCTACGTCACAAATGCCAAAACAGGGGGCTACGTTTCAGATCTTTGTGATAACTTGGGTCTTAAATGCCAAAAATTCACGAATCGCTCGGACAACCCCGCGGGTTCTACGGTAGGTCCTATTTTTGCAACCCAGCTTGGAATTGAAACAGCAGACATTGGAGCACCTCAACTCTCTATGCATGCAGCACGTGAGATAATTGCCTGTCAGGATCACATCGACATGTGCACGCTGTTGACCTATTTTCTTCAGGATAAGCTATGACCCATCAAACCCCACCAGAGCACTTCAAAGGTAAGAGCGTTGCAGCTCACCTAAAAGATGCCCGAAAACGAGGAGCTCTAGCTACTGCAGAAACACACGGTACAGAGCTCGCTGGCCACTTTTCTGCAGGCGCTGACGGTGCAAAAGACACCGCTCTTGTCTATCTGATTCTTTGGTCTGTGGGAATGGCTCTTAGCATAGAAAACAGCACCCTTCTTCTCTTATTTCTTGCTTTTGGGTTTGGCTGGACCATTTGGAAAACAGGCCGTAGTGCCCTTCTCGGCTGGGGGAGGTTAGAGAGGCTCCACCGCGTAATTGAAGAAGAGCGGTGGGAGATCGAGCACCATAGAGACCAAGAAAAAGAAGAGCTCCGTGAGATGTATGAAGCGAAAGGCTTCTCAGGAAAGCTACTTGATGAAGTTGTCGATGTCCTCATGGCTGATGACAACCGCCTCTTACGTGTCATGCTAGAAGAAGAACTAGGCCTTTCATTAGAAGTTTATGAACACCCCCTCAAACAGGCTTTTGGAGCATTTTTTGGCACTCTAATCACAGCTACTCTTGCCACTCTTAGCTTCTATTTCTGGCCCCCTCTTGGTATTCCGCTAATCTCCCTCTTGACGATTGCCATAGCGGCTAACTCAACAGCCCGCTTCGAAAGGAGGAAACAACTCAATAGCGTTATCTGGAGTCTAGCTCTTGGCCTCTTTGCAGGCCTTGGATCCTATTTCCTAGCCAGGCTTATCGCCCTATGAGTCATCCCTATATTTTTGACGAGTTTTTTGCTTCGGGCCGCGACGAAACCATCAGTCCTTTCCTCACACCTAAATCTCGTAATTGGGGAAAAAATCTCCCTTTAAAAAGTGCTCTGCTCGCAGCTTTTCTTCTAGCCCTCTCTTTCACCTTCTCCTTTTTTAACCCCAATGCCTCCAACCTCTGTTTAGCATCTGTCTACTTCCTCGTCGGCACCCCAGCCCTCCTCAATGCCTTAGAAGATTTACGCAACATCGAGATCAATATCGATGTCCTCATGACTTTGGCAGCCTTCCTTTCCATTACTATTGGTAGTGGCATAGAAGGGGCCCTTCTGCTTGTCCTCTTTGAATTTTCTGGAGCCATGGAAAACATGGTGACATACAAGACGAAAGGGGCCCTCATCTCACTTAGGCGACTTTCCCCAAAAACAGCCCTTATAATAGAGCCAGATGGCACTATTATCGAACGGTCCGTTAGAGATATCGCCACCAATACCCCTATCCTCATCAAAGCAGGCGAAGTAGTTCCCCTAGATGGAAAGGTGGTCTCAGGAAGCTCATTTGTCAATTTAGTCCACCTCACAGGTGAAAGTGAACCGATCTCCAAGAGGGTTGGTGATGAGGTGCCTGCGGGTGCGCACAACTTCGACGGAACCCTTACTCTCTCAGTCACTCGGCAAAGCACTGACTCCACCTTGAGCCGAATCATCACTCTCATCACACAAGCCCAAAGCGCTAAGCCCAAACTCCAACGCCTCTTCGACCGATTTGGAAAGTGGTACTCGATGAGCATCATCCTTCTTTCCCTCTTCTTTGCTCTCCTACTGCCCTATGCTTTCTCCATGCCCTTTCTAGGTGAGGAAGGCTCTGTCTACCGCGCCCTTACCTTCCTGATCGCAGCATCACCCTGTGCCCTCATCATCGCAACACCCACTGCCTACCTGAGTGCAATCTCCAGCTGCGCCCGTAAAGGAATCATCCTCAAAGGAGGAACCATCTTAGACGCCCTGGCTAGCTGCTCCACCATCGCTTTCGATAAGACTGGTACCCTAACAAGTGGTAAGCTCACCTGCACAGGCATCGACCCACTCACGGACAATCTCTTTTCCGAGGCAGAAGTCCTCTCTACAGCAGCTGGTCTAGAGACCCATGCTGTCCATCCAATCAGCGAAGCCGTTCTGAATCTTCTTTCTGAAAAAAAGCTCTCAGCCCTCTCCATTGACAACTTCAAAAGCGTACCCGGTTATGGCCTTCAGGGAGAAGTGACTATCAATGGAAAAACCTACCCCACCTTCATTGGTCATCCCGATTTCATCGCCCAGCAACTACCAAAAGAGCTCTGGCATGAAAAAGCAAAGTGGGAGACTCAAAACACCTTCCTTCTTATTGGAACATCTCTCTACGTCTTCCACTTCGAAGATGAGATCCGAGCTGAAGCTCCAAAAGCGCTCACCTCCCTCGAAGAAAAGCTCGATTGCGTCATCCTCACTGGCGACCACACAGAGAATGCACATGTCGTTGCCAAAGCTCTCAACATCTCTGCTATCCACGCAAACTTGCGCCCCGAAGACAAGCTCGAAAAAGTAGCCAATCTCTCCCAAGAAAAGGGGCTTATCATGGTGGGTGATGGGATCAACGATGCTCCAGCCCTTGCAAGAGCTACAGTGGGCATCTCTATGGGGAAAATTGGAAGTGCCACCGCAGTCGATGCCTCGGATGTCGTCTTCCTACAAGACGACCTCTCTCTTCTTGACTGGCTCATGAATAAAGCTGATAAAACACTACGAATCGTCAAACAGAACCTAATTCTAGCCTTAGCGGTCATCTGCCTAGCCACAACGCCAGCTTTATTGGGCTACATCCCCCTCTGGCTCGCAGTGATTCTCCATGAAGGGGGTACTGTGATCGTCGGGCTAAACAGTCTCAGATTGCTAAAGTAACAAAAAACCAAACAAACTAAATTAAATTGAAAAAATAATTTAACTATGTCATATATGAAATATGGCAGGGAAGAAAAAACCAGACAGTGAGAAGCAGCTCAAAGAGAACCTCGCAGCAGCCGTTCTCAAAGAGAGCCGCAAGTGTGAAGAGTGCTGCCTCTGGCTAGAGCAACATATGCCCCCTACCTTCTTCGACGAGGTCTCTGACGAAGATGTTCTCCTAATCGCTCATAGCCTAATGGGCTTTGATCTCCAAGAATTCTTCTCCCACATCCACCTGAAAGAATCTGCTATTGTTCTTTGCCTAGATAGTGATGATGCCGATCTTAGGATTCTCAAGCACTACCAGCTCCACGGAGTGAAAAACTATAGAGCCTTCGTCTCTAACCAACCACCACCCTTCCCAAAGATACAGAAGAACTTACGTATTGCAGTGATCCACTTCACAGTCCCACCAGAAGTGGAAGCTACAGAAAAAATCCTCGATGCCAAAACGAAAAAAGAAATCAAAGAGCTCGTCAAAGCTCGCAACCCGGAAGTGACTGATACAGACTTTCGTAAGCTGTTGCAGGGGATGAGTCCCAGGTTTTTGCGAGCAGTACCGAAAGAACGACTTATTTTAGCCCTTGATATGTTCTTCCGAGCAAAAACTCGAGATCACTGCCAGTATGAAGTGATTTATAATGAAGAGTGGCATCACACCAAAGACCAGCCCTCTATGCAGGTGGTCTTGGCTTGGCGTAATGTCCCGAAGCACAACTTCTTATACAACTTTGCTAAAATAGTCCATAGGCATGGCTTGAGTATACGAAGAGTAAGCGCCACTTATATCGATCCCTACAGTAAGGACTCGATTTTGATCATGTCTGTAGGACTCCATGGAGCAAAAGGGGATGCTGCGTGGGAAGAAGCCGATGTGACTGATTTTCTACAAGAGATGGTGACGCTTAAGTATTTCGAAGGGCAAGAAATCTTCGAGAGAAAATTTGTCGACACAGGACTTGTCCGAGGAAACATCGGCAACTTAATCAAAACGATGTCTCTTTTTATCCATCAGACACTAACACATGCTGATGTGAACATGTACAGCTTAGGCAATATCGAAGAGGGGCTCTGCCGCCACCCAGAACTCACTGTAAAGCTCACAGAAGCCTTTGAGTATAAGTTCGATCCAAAACACCACGATCTAAAAAAATACGAAAAACTCAAAAAAGAATACCTGGAGCTTGTCTCCGATCTTGATACAGGCAATGAGGTAATCGACACTCGCCGAAAAAACATCCTTTTACAAGGGATGAATTTCGTTGAGCACACACTGAAAAACAACTTCTACCGGAACAACAAGACCGCTTTTATTTTCAGGCTCGATCCAAAGTACCTGAACTATCTACCCTATGATAGGAAAGAGAAATTCCCAGAACTCCCCTTCTCCGTTTTCTTTGCCAAGGGAATGTTCTATATCGGCTTCCATATCAGGTTTAAAGATCTCTCCAGAGGAGGACTGCGAACTGTTTTCCCACAAAAGATGGAGCAGATGCTCTGGGAGAGAAACAACGTCTTCTCTGAGTGCTACAACCTAGCCTATACCCAGCAGAAAAAAAACAAAGACATCCCCGAAGGAGGCTCTAAAGGGGTGATCTTCCTTGAGCCCTATGAGAGACTCCAGTCTGAGAAAGTGATCTATAGAGACGAGCTTCTAGAAGCGGGGCTATCTGAAGATGAGATCAAAGAGCGCCTTGTCGCATATAGAAAAGAACAAAAACTCGAATATCTCTACCAGTCACAACGCTCTTTCATAGAAGCCTTCATTACTCTACTTAACTGTGATCAAGATGGAAAACTACGTGCAAAACACATTCTCGATTACTACAAACGTCCAGAATATATTTACTTGGGCCCTGATGAGAACATGCACAATCAAATGCTCGATTGGATTGCAAACCACGCCAAATACTACAACTACAAACCAGGCAGCTCATTCATTTCTAGTAAGCCAAGTGTAGGGATCAATCACAAAGAGTATGGCGTCACCTCATTTGGAGTAAATGTCTACATGGAAGAAGCCCTCCAGTATATGGGCATCGATCCTAGAACAGAGTCTTTTACGATCAAAATCTCTGGAGGTCCAGACGGAGATGTAGCGGGCAACCAGATCCTTAACCTCTATAAGTTCTTCCCAAAAACTGCCAAGCTACTAGCCCTTACAGATGTCTCTGGAACCATTTATGACCCTAAAGGCCTTGATCTGAAAATCCTGGCTAAAATGTTCCAAGATGAGCACTCAATCTGCTTCTACCCCCCGGAAAAACTCCATGAAGGGGGCTTCCTGCTCGACCTAACACAGAAAAAAGAGCACACTACCTATGCACAACAAACTCTTTGCTGGAGAAAAACAAAAAACAAAGCTGTAAAAGACTGGCTCTCTGGAAACGAGATGAATCACCTCTTCCGCCATAACGTCCACCAGACTAAAACTGACATCTTTATCCCCGGAGGTGGCAGACCAAGAACTCTGAACCAGGACAACTACAAAGACTTTCTAGATGAAACGGGCAATCCCACTTCTCGAGCAATCGTAGAAGGCGCTAATCTCTATCTCACCCCCGAGGCTCGAAGAGAACTAGAAAAACTCGGTGTTCTAATCATCAAAGACAGCTCAGCTAACAAAGGCGGGGTCATCTGCTCTTCTCTTGAAGTTCTCACAGGCCTTGTGACCTCTGAAGAAGAGTTCATCAAAATCAAGCCCGACCTCATGCCCGAGATCCTCGGCTTTATCCGAGATCGAGCCCAAGACGAGGGGCGCCTACTACTCAATACCCATGCGGAAACTGGAGCCTACCTCACGGATATCTCTGAAGAGATCTCAGAGAAGATCAACACCTATATGTACGAACTTCTCGACTATCTAGAAGGAACAACACTCTCGACAGACCCCAAAAACCCTCTCATACGCTGCCTTCTTAACTACTGTCCGCCTCTTCTCAAAAACCGATATCAAAAGCGAATCATCAATGACATCCCTGATATCCACAAAAAGGCGATCATAGCAACCTATATCGCCTCTCACCTTGTCTACTCCCGAGGGCTCGACTGGTCCCCTTCCATCGTCGATATCCTTCCACTTATTGCTACAGACCCAGATATCTTGGATGGGAGTTGAGAAAAAGCCTGAATCTATAAGCTTCGAGTTGATCAGAAATTCCCAACCACCTTATTTATTGTGAAATAGTGACACCCGGACGACAGAATTTCAGTGAAATTCCGTCAATGTCGTGTTAAAATTTCACAAGAACACCGTTCAAGCACCCCCTTTATTTACCGCTGAGGGCTTGAGCGATTCCACGGAAAATATAATCCATAAGAATCTAGAAACAAATCACTTATAAAAATCCTTCAGCAATCCGCACCTAAGACTGCTAATTTCTCTTTACTCCGAGAACAATCTCTGCTATCATTAACTCTATGTTAAAATCGATGGCCCCAAAAAGACCCGCTAAGGACGAGCGAGAGCGCCAAGTACTCCTAAGCCTTGTTGAGCTCTACCTGGAGACTGGAACTCCCGTAGGCTCAAATACTTTGCGTGATCACGGGTTCAAAAATCTCTCTCCTGCAACGATTCGTAACTACTTTGCCAATCTTGAAAAAAATGGTTTCTTGCGCCAGCAACACTCATCTGGGGGGCGCATCCCCACAGAGGAAGCCTTCAAGCTCTATGTCCAGGCTCATCTCCGCAAATTTGAAGTAAAGGACAAAGAAACCCAGGCTTTACGCAAAAAGCTCTCCAGCCCGACGAGAGAGGTTGCCACTTACCTTCAAAGAGCAGCTGAGGTCCTCGCTGGGACGACCAAATGCGCGATCTTCCTTTCCTCCCCTCGATTTGATCAAGATTTTGTTCTCGATATCAAGCTTGTAACAATTGATAGTAACCGATGTCTCTGCGTACTCATTACCGATTTTGGTATGGTCCACACTGAGACTCTCTATTTAGAGAAGGGACTTTCAAATGCCAATCTAGAGAAAATAGCCCACTACTTGCAGTGGCGTATCTCTGGAGTTGAAAAGCCCAAAATTTCTCCTGAAGAAGAGAGGCTTGGAAATCACTTCTATAAAGAGATCATGCTTCGGCATATCGTCACCTACTCAAACTTCAGTGCAGAGGACATCCACAAAACAGGTTTTTCCCAGCTCTTGAACTACCCCGACTTCAACAATGCTGCCTCCCTAGCAAGCGGACTCTCTCTATTTGAGAATGAGAGTGACTTACGTCTACTACTGAAAATCGCCTGCGAGAAACAGGAACTCAGTTGCTTTTTGGGCGATGACCTCGATCCTCTTGCGACCGACATCGCTGGCTGTTCAGTGATTGTGATCCCCTACCGGATCCATCAGACCCAAGCAGGTGCCATTGCTCTTTTAGGACCCAACCGCCTCCCCTATAAGAAGCTATTCGGACTACTAACTGCAGCTTCTGAGGCCCTTAGTGAGACTCTGACAAGCAGTCTATATAAATTTAAAATTACCTTCCGCAAACCAAAGCCTTCTCAGATTGAGCTGGAGAGCAAGTCTAGCTCGCTTGGTTTGCTTATTGATAATAAGGATGATGTATGACCCAAGAAGAAGAAAAAATAGAAGAAGCTCCTCCTATCGAAGAGACCTCTGAAGAGATCGTTGAGAAGATCCCTGAAGTAGAGGATTTCAAGGATAAGTATTTCCGCCTATTGGCTGAGATGGAGAACTCTCGCAAAAGGATCCAGAAGGAAAAGCATGAGATGACTCGGTTTGCAATCGAAAATGTGATCTCTGAAGTACTTCTTCCCATCGATACCTTTGAGAGCGCGCTTAGCTTTACAGATCAGATGAGCGAGGATACACGCAACTGGGCAAAGGGATTTGAAATGATTCTTAGCCAGTTTAAAGAAATCCTCAGCAATCACAATATTACCGCCTTCCACTCTGAGGGAGAAACATTCGACCCTCACAAGCACGAAGCTGTCGAAGTAGAAGAGACAACCGAACACCCTGAAGGAGCTATCCTCCAAGAGTTCCTGAAGGGATACAAGAGTGGCGATCGCATCTTGCGTGCAGCCCGTGTAAAGGTTGCGAAGGCCCCCAATCAAGAAGAACCAAAAGAAGAAGAAAACAAGGAGTAAAACCCATGGCAGAAAATAAACAACGTAGCAAAATTATAGGAATTGACCTCGGGACCACTAACTCTTGTGTCTCCATCATGGAGGGAGGAACCCCTAAAGTCATCGCAAACGCAGAAGGTGCACGTACCACCCCTTCTGTTGTAGCTTATAAAGACAACGAGCGTCTTGTCGGAGTTCCGGCTAAACGCCAAGCTGTTACCAACCCAGAAAAAACGATCTACTCAGCAAAACGATTCATTGGACGTAATCACTCTGAAGTCGCCTCTGAAACTGTGAACACCCCTTACAAAGTCGTTGCTGGGAAAAATGGCGAAGCTGCTTTTGAAGTAGATGGTAAAATTCTAACCCCAGAAGAAGTTGGTGCGCAGGTCCTCATAAAGATGAAAGAGACTGCAGAAGCCTACCTTGGTGAGACCGTAACAGAGGCAGTAATCACAGTCCCCGCCTATTTCAATGACGCTCAAAGACAGTCTACAAAAGATGCAGGTCGTATTGCAGGTCTTGATGTAAAGCGCATCATCCCTGAGCCGACAGCTGCAGCTCTTGCCTATGGACTTGATAAGCAAAGCGACAAGAAAATTGCTGTCTATGACCTCGGTGGAGGAACGTTTGATATCTCGATCCTTGAAATCGGCGATGGTGTCTTTGAAGTACTTTCCACAAATGGTGACACTCACCTCGGCGGAGATGACTTTGACAACGTTATTACCGACTGGATCTTGGAAGAATTCAAAAAAGAGAACGGGATCGATCTTGCCAAAGACAAGATGGCTCTACAGCGCCTACGCGATGCTGCTGAAAAAGCAAAAATCGAACTTTCAGGCACACAGACAACAGAGATCAACCAGCCCTTCATCACAATGGATGCAACGGGTCCTAAGCACCTCCAACTCTCTCTTACAAGAGCGAAGTTTGAGAGCTTAGTTCACAACCTCATTGAAAGAACAAAAGAGCCTTGTGTCAAAGCTCTTCAAGATGCAGGTCTCTCCACAGACCAAATCGACGAAGTAATCCTCGTTGGAGGAATGACTCGTATGCCAGCTGTAGAGAGAAAAGTCTCTGAGATCTTCAGCAAAGAGCCACACAAAGGGGTAAACCCAGATGAAGTCGTAGCAATCGGCGCTGGAATCCAGGGAGGAGTTCTGACAGGAGACGTCAAAGACGTTCTTCTTCTCGACGTCATCCCTCTTACATTCGGGATCGAGACCTATGGCGGTATTTCCACTCCTCTTGTTGAGAGAAACACCACCATCCCCGCACAGAAAAAGCAAGTCTTTTCGACAGCAAGCGACAACCAACCCGCTGTTACCATCGTTGTTCTACAAGGTGAGCGTAAGATGGCTTCTGATAACAAAGAAGTCGGTCGCTTTGATCTTACAGACATCCCACCAGCACCCCGCGGTGTGCCTCAAATCGAAGTTTGCTTCGACATCGATGCCAACGGAATTCTAAGTGTCTCAGCAAAGGACACAAAAACAGGAAAAGAGCAAAAGATCAAAATCGAAGCAAAATCAGGTCTTTCTGAAGAAGAGATTGATAAAATGCTTAAAGACGCAGAACTGCATGCTGACGAAGACAAACAGAAAAAAGAAGCTGTTGAAGTTCGTAATGAAGCCGATTCTCTTGCCTTCCGTGCAGAGAAAGCACTTGACGAGCATAAGGATAAAATCCCAGCTGAAGTAGCTTCTGAGATCAAAACTCGCGTCGATGCGGTGAAAAAAGCCCTTGAAGGGACAGATACTGCAGCTATTAAGACAGCTACAGATGATCTGAACACACACATGCAGAAGATCGGTGAAGCAATGCAGGGAGCCCCAGGCGCTAACCCTGCTGGCGCAGCTCCACCACCTCCTCCTCAAGGGGGAGAGGCTAAGCCCGATATCGAAGAGGCTGAAGTCGAAATCCTCGAAGAGGAAGAGACAAAGTAGTATTATTTATCAAAAATGAACCTACATTTTTGATACTTAGTATAACTTCTTTTAAAAGGCCGGTTTTTGCCGGCCTTTTTTCTTCACTTAAGAATCAACTAAACCTTTTAATACCCTGCCTGCCTTTTCCTATTTTGTTTTTTAACCATTGATTACCAACATCGTTAATTATTAGTAATTTACTAAAAATCACAATTACTGTACAATTTGTATTTAATAACGAAATAAAAATAGGTTAATTATGACAGCTACACCAATTACAGATTTTCAACCCAATACTATCTATACAGAGGAAACCAGGACAGCTCCTATAACAGAAGGTGAATGCTCTATATGCACAACAAGCGATCCAGCAACCGATCAAAATCCTTTTTTAGCTCATAATGACGCTGCACAACACGTTTTCCATAAAGAATGCATCACAAAGTGGCAGGAATCTGATCATGAATCTAGCGACCGATGCCCATGTTGCCGTACAAAGGTATCTGAATACACTCCAGCCAAAAAAGAGATTACGGTTCTGGTTCCACTCAAAAATATGCAAAATAAGATTAAACGCATCCCAAGTGATGAAGCTCTGAGCGATGAAGATAAAGAGGTTAGAGCACTTGCGGCCCCTACAGATGGATTTACCTTCAACCTAGACACCTCCTCCCCTAGATCTCTTGATAAAGAAGACTTACCTACAACCCCTGTATCAGAGCATCCTCTAACTCCTTCCACAGAACCTGATACAACTCCTCCGCCTAGCGAAACAGACCTCTCGCTAACACCCTCTGTTACACCCCTATCAACTAGACCAAACTCTCCTCTGCCAGACACACCTAGCCAAAGCAATCTCTACCCAAGACTCTCCCGAGCCCCCTCTCCTAATAATACTGCACCAGATGATCCCTCATCACCTTCACAACTACCAACTCACACAGATACCTCTCCAACTAGAGCAGACTCCCCTCTGCCAGACAACGATAACCACCCAGCACCATCCTCAGTGCCCGGCCCTAATAATGCTGCGCCAAATCCCCCTTCACAACCACCAGCTCCCCCAAGTGATGTAGCCAATCCCTCTGACACCGAAGAGGTCACTCTATCTGAAACACTTGCTCCGAGTACTACTACTTTAATCCCCTCTTCGCAGCAGTCTCCGAGGTTTAAAGGCATTTCAAAGGTGGTAGCTCTTCACCTTCTACAAATTAGTCAATATATGGCGAGGAAAACAGCTACTCTTGTACAGCAAATGGTCTCTCAAATGATTGCTTTTATCAAAGAACCTCTTAGCACAAAAGATGCTGCAGCCCTTCTCTCTGCGATAGCTGTAGCTTATCAATTTGATAAGCTAAACCCCATGCTCGCATCTGCGGGAGCTGTCTATATCCCAACTCTTGCTATAGCGAAAGTATACAAGCAATTTCTAGCAAAGCATAAAATGATGCCTTCACTTGAGCTTGTCAAATATGCCGCTCTTTCTGGAGGTATTATGAATCAAGCTCAATCATGGGATCAAGGTAGAGCCCCCATGCATAATGTAGGACTGGGATTAATCCCTCTTCTTGCTGCATGTGCACAGATGAAGGATGCTGCTGTTAGGCTTTCTTCACAACGCGGCAATTAAAATAGAGCCCATCTGCAACCACATCTTCACCTGTAATGGTGAAATGTCTCAAGAGCCTCTCTTCCCACCAATCTTTTGGCTTCACTGTGAGGTGAAGAGGATAGCCTAATTTCTTCCCAGAAAGATCTTCTTTGAGACAAATGCTAAAATAGCCACCAAAGCGCATCCTCTGTGCAATATGGTAGAGCACAGTATCAACCTGGTCTTCAGGGATGTGCTCTAATACATCACAACAATAGATCCAGTAAGCAGATTTTAGCTCTTTTGGAAGTTGCCAAAGACAAGCCTGTATGAAATGGACTTGATTAGAAAAAAGGGTAAGCAAATGGCGAATTTCTTCATCGAGTGCATAAGGAGAGATATCTACTAGGGTGACATTCAGTCCTTTACCGAGAAAGTCTTTTGTTACACGAGCAGTACCACAACCAAAATCGATTATGGTCTGTCCAGCACGCATCTCTTGTTGAAAACCATCAAAGAAAAACTTCGCAAAGTCCTCTCCAGGACTACAATCACGATAGACTGGATAGTCGCGCCAGATCACATCATATTTGGATTTTTCTGTTAGAGCTTCCTCGTCCATCTCTTAAACTCCCTTTTTCTCGTGATAACCGAATAGGGAGTTTTCCCAAAGGGGTTAATTTACCAAAAAGGGCATCACTTACAGCCTCTTTCACTTCCACCTCATCTTCATACCCAATAAGAGCAAAGCGATAGGAAAGATTTTCCAAGACATAGGGTGTTGTAAAAAGAGCTAGAATAGCTTGGGATGGAAGTTCAGGTGGAGTATCTTCTTTCCGAATGCTTACAATCAGATCTACATACTCTTCTGCTTCTTCTATCTCTTCAAAAGAGAAAACTTTGAGGTTAGTGTAGCGAGACAAATAACGCTCGAAATCTGGATCTGGCCGGCTCTGCACAAGAGCTACAACATCTCCTAATACCCTTCTCTCCCCAAGTCTTGTAAGAGCATTTCGGTAAAGGATCCGCCGCAAATTGGGATTACTCTTGGGCAAGGGAGGAAGCACTCTTTTTTTCGCCTCAAGGATACGTTTAACTCTCTCATCGATGATCTCTTCTGGAACTGCTATTTTGATCCGTTCTATCGCTCGGGAGATCGTTTCTAGAAGCTCTGGTAATTCTTCAGCAACAATGGGGTTGGTCAAAAGAAGATCAGCTCCTGCTAAAAGGGCTTTTACAAACACTTCTTCGGAAGGGGAATTACAAGAGAGTGCGCCCATATTCAGAGCATCTGTCACGACAAGCCCTTTAAAACCCAAAGTCTTACGAAGCAGTCCTGTTATGATTTCATAAGAAAGAGAAGCGGGCTCTTTGCTAAGAGCTGGAACATGGAGATGTCCGAGCATCACCATGTCCACTCCCCTATCAATGAGAGCTTTGAAGGGAACTAATTCTAGCTTATTTAGATCCCCTAAGCTCTTATTGATCTTAGGAAGGTCTTGATGAGAGTCAACAGCTGTGTCGCCATGCCCTGGAAAATGCTTTACACAAGCTAAAACCCCTCCCTTTTGCATCCCCTCCATAACAGAAAGCGAGCGCCTGGTCACCTCATCTGGATCGTCTCCAAAAGAGCGCTGTCCGATGATGGGATTTTTCGAATTACTGTTGATGTCTACCACAGGGGCAAAATTGCCCCATATCCCAACACTGTGGCACTGGCTAGCGAGCTCCAAGCCAAAGGCCTTTAAAAGGCCTAAATCTTGAATCGCCCCTAATGTGAGATTTTTTGGGAGGTTCGGTACGTCGGTTAGCCGCATGCCAATCCCCCATTCTGCATCCAAAAAGGTCCAAAGGGGGATCTCTTGATTATTTGGGAGGGTCTGAATGATCTCCTCTAGTTCTTCTGTCTTTCCTATTGAGAAGAGAACCCCTCCGATACACTTCTCTTTCAGAAGGTTATGCACAGATTGAAGATGCTCTTTCCCTTGTGTTGGCCAAACAGGCACAATAAAGAGTTGGCCTATCTTCTCCTCTAGAGTTAGACTTTGCAAAGGAATGTTAATAAATAATATAAATAACTTGACAATATGTAAGTTTTTTAGTAACATAGTATTATGAGTGTTAATTTAAGCGTTAAAAATCCTGACTTTGCAATTCCTATGGCTCACGCCGAGACTGCAATTGCTTTTCGCAAACCTGAAAAAGCTTGGGAATATTTCCGCACGCTCTCTTCCCTCCTTGGCGAAGAGAATAGCGAAGAACTTATGCAATTGCAAACGAAGATCACGCTGCTCGATACAGAGATTGAGCAAGAGCATGCTCATGCAAAAAAAGCCGGACAAAGTGTGCGAAGCTTTCCCCCTGTTGGGGTCAATCGCCCTCAAGGAGAGCAAACATGTTGGATGGGAGCCCTGATCCAGCTTGTTACAAACTCCCCTCTTCTCTTAGAAAATCTTCTAAAGAAGCGAGAAACTTTCCAATACCTAGTTCCTTCTCTAGAGAAATATCTAGAAGCAGACACCGCTTCAATCGAAATTGACACAAAAACTATACGAGCGCAGTTTCAAGAAATTGGAAATACCGAGCAGGTCGATGTTGCAGACGCTCTTATAGAGCTAATAAACCTTGCAGAATTGGATGTACCTACCTTTCTATTAGGAATAGATGGATTCGATATTCCAAGTGACATAATCGCAAATGAGCTTTTTCTTCGAGTTGGACAACGTTTCGAGGGGGTCAAAATCGAGGC
Source organism: Chlamydiota bacterium (assembly GCA_021772375.1). Classification (GTDB taxonomy): domain Bacteria; phylum Chlamydiota; class Chlamydiia; order Chlamydiales; family Rhabdochlamydiaceae; genus Sacchariniichlamydia. Next base: position 25,788 of record JAJFME010000013.1, read on the forward strand.
TCCAGAACACTTTTTTGCAAATGGAAACTACTACGCAATTACTGGATGTGCAATTCACATAGGAGTAGATAACAATGGCCACTATACCTCTATAATCCGAAAAACAGATGGGTGGTATATAGTAAATGACTGTACTGTGGATAAAGTTTCCCAAAAAGATGCGCGAGAACTTCTAAAAAAAGGAGCTATTTTCCAGTACCGAAAAGAAGCTCCAACCTGGAAAGCAGTAGCTCTTCATACTGCCTATACGATCGGAAAGGCCTTCCTAAATCTAGCCCTCTATGCACCTAAGAGTCTCTTAGGGTGGAATGCTAAGAAATTAAATTAAGTCTTTTACCAGATCTTCAAGCCAAAGCGTCTGAATCTCTAGCGAAACACTTGCTTCAGTGCCTTTTTAAAAAAATTGGGTAAAGAGTCTCGCCAAATCGTTATAGGTGAAATAGATAAACAGCCCAATAATCAGTATCACGAATGGTAAAATAAGCCGCTCTCTGGTTTTTGCCTTGAGCGGTTTTTTTGTAATTGCCTCCCAGATAGAGAAGACAATGTGCCCTCCATCCAATACTGGAATCGGAAGAAGATTGATAAGCCCTAGGTTTAGACTAATCATCCCGAGCCAGAAAACAGCTTCTTTAACTCCAACACTCCAGCCATGGTGAATTACCTGTACAATCCCAACAGGTCCCGAGAGATGTTTAGGGCTTAGGTAACCGGTGACAAGAGCAAACAGGGTGCGATAGATCTCTGTAACTACATCACCAAAGAGGACAAAAGGAGAGGGGTTGTAGGCGACTGTTTTGTCTTGCAGAGTAATCCCTAGCATCAATCTATTTTGGTAGCGTTGGAATGTGGCTAGTGCGCTTTTCTGCTTTTCTGTATCGCTGATCTCTTCGATCTCTTTTTGATACTTTTCGATCTTTTCTTGCCGTGCTTTATCACTTACCTCATCAAGAGGGAACTCTCGCATCGCGACAGGTGTAACAGGCTTGAGGAGTTGTAAGTTCTCTGTTTTATCAACCAGGGAGTCTGTTCCAATCGAATGAGTGATGGTCTTTAGCTGACGAATATCAAAAGAGGAAACAAAGTTGTTATCCGCTTTTGTCCAAAGAGGAGGTTTCTCTTGTTTCATTTTTTCGACAATGATCAGGCTCTTCTTCGTCTGCAACTCCTGAAGGAGCTGATAGGAGCTTGTGATTTTCTGTCCCTGGATGGCTACGATTTTGTCTTTTTCCCGGAGAGCGATTTCTCCAGGAGTACGCTCCTGAGACTCGAAAAATAGCTTCGACTGCGATTTTTCATCGATATAGCCAAGGGGCCCTTCTACAATTCCAGTAGCTGTCAGGTTATAGGGAATAAAAGCAAGCTGATCGACTTTTTCAGAGAGTTTGGCCTCGTAACGCCAATCATCTAGCTCTTCTTTTTCAGATTTTGTAAGGCGCAAATCTCCGATGCTAAGCTTTGGAACTCTGGTCAGAAAGGTTTCCCCCTCTCGCTCTACAGTGAGGAGTACAGTCTTACTATTGATGAGCTTTGAGAGCTGTCTCTGGGAGAAAATGAGCTCTCCATCGACCCATACAATCCGATCTCCATAGGCAATCCCACTTCCCTCCATCGGAGAGTCTGGAATAAGTGGATTTAAGGCACCACTGGGCATTTTTTCATAAGAAAGGTACTCAGCGGGCTTAAGAGAACTGGTGGCTGAAATCGCCCTTTGCATTCCATCACCTTCCTTAGATAGGGGGAAGGTGTAGGTATATGGGGTCTTTGTATCAGCTAGATAGTTGATCTTATATCCCATCATAGTAAGAGCACTATTGTCCAGGGCTGCACCATAGATCAAATCGCTAAATCCTTTGAAGGGACGGCCATTGAGTTTTGTGATCTCATCCCCTGCACGAATTTCTGCTTCATAAAGACTAGTATCAGGCTCTACATACCCGATGTGTTTTGTGTACTCAGAAAAAGATTTTTCTCTTCCACCCAATACAAAGAGAAATGAGAAGGCTATAATCGTGAACAGAATATTAACCAGCGGCCCTGCAGCCGCTACTTGAATCCGACTCCAAGGAGAAACACCGAAAAAACCATCTTTGATTTTATAGGGCTCTGTCGATCCCTTCTTCTCCATTCCGGCCATTTTTACATAGCCTCCGAAGAGGAGCCAACAGAACTTCCATTTTACGCCATTGCGCTCCCACTGGATAATCGGTTTACCAAATCCAATTGCAAATTCTTCGACTCGGATCCCTTGCTTTAAGGCCACAAAGTAGTGACCCAGCTCATGGATAAAGATCAAAAATCCAATCCCCAATAGGGCGAGGATGAAATAGACAATACTTTGTATCATGTTTCTATATCCTTTCTGCTAGCTGGCGGGCTTCTGTATCAATACTTGCCAGCTCCGCGTAATGTTTTGGGGTTTCTACTTGATGCCGTTCCATGAGACTCTCGAGCTTCTGGCCGATCTCTAACCAGCCAATCTCTCCTGATAAAAAGCGGTGGACAAGGGTTTCATTTGCAGCGTTCATGAAGCAGGGCATGCTCCCTCCTTCACGAATGGCACTATATGCAAGTTCCAAGCAACGGAATCGATCAGCGTCCCATGCTTTGAAGTGAAGAGCTTCACATTTTGTGAAATCAAAAGGCTTCAATATTCCAGGCGCTCTATCGGGATGTGTGAGGGCTACCTGGATCGGAATAAGCATATCGGGCTCGCCCATTTGGGCCATAATCGAGCCATCAATGAATTCGACCATGCTATGAATGATTTGTTCTTTGTGGATGACGATATCAATCTGATCAACGGGCGTGCCGTAGAAGTAGTGGGCTTCGATCATCTCCAGTCCCTTGTTCATCAGGGTAGAAGAATCGATGGTCACTTTTGATCCCATCGTATAATTCGGGTGGGTTAGAGCATCTTTGACTCCGATCCCAGAAAGCTGCTCTTTACTATGCTCTCGAAAGGGGCCTCCTGATGCGGTCAAGATAATCCGGCGCACCTCTTCGCTTTTCTCGCCCTTCAAGCACTGAAAAATTGCTGTGTGTTCGCTATCGACAGGAATAAGGCTCACTCCATTTGCGGAGCTAAGTTCTATCACAAGCCTTCCTGCTGCAACGAGAACTTCTTTGTTTGCTAAAGCAATGTCTTTTTTAGCTTCGATGGCACGCAACGTAGGGAGAACCCCTTCGAATCCAGACATAGCAGAGAGGAGAAGATCGACTGATCCATGGGTAGCAACAGCGATGACTCCCTCATCCCCTGCTAGTACAGGGGTATCAGGAATCCGCTTTTGGAGCTCCATGGCCTTCTTCTCATCCCACACTGCCACCACTTCGGGGTGGAAAATGCGTACCTGCTCTTCGAGCAGGTCGATGTTCGATTTTACGGCCAGAGCTGTAACTTGAAAACTGTCCTGTAGATGCTGGACCACTTGGAGAGCATTCTTTCCAATTGATCCGGTGCTTCCCAGAATTCCGATACGCTTCATCAGATCCATTTTCCCCAAATTTTCCTTAAAATGCAAGAGAGCGTCGAATGATTTTAAAGGAAAGGGCAACAACAAATGCTCCCCCTATGCAAGTAACAACCAAACCGGCTGTTGAAAGGGGCATCCGATACACTGTGAGGAGATGGCGGGATAGGGCAACAGAGAATAAAGAACAAATGATCCCAATGCCACAAGAGAAAAAGAGTATCTTTTTCAAATTATCGGTCAAAAGGCGAGCTGTGAGGGGCAGTCCCACCAAAAAAGCTAGAAATAGAAGGACACCAACTGCCCGAAATGCGCTAATAGCAGTGGCGCTTGTGAGCAGCATCAGCAAATAGTTGAAGAGTGAGGGACGAAACCCCAGACTTACGGCTAGCCCCTGATCAAAGCAGATCAGCTTCCACTCCTTGAAAAACAAGAGAACAAAGACGAAGTTTGTCAAAGCTACGCCCAGGGCTATCTTCAAATCGTTGACATGGAGGGCATCGGCATTGCCCATCACAACTTCAAGACCAATATGTGCGTTACGAGTAAATAGGGTGACAAGCACTATTCCCATCGCAAATAGAGTAGTGAAGACAAGCCCAATACTTGCATCTTCCTGCAACTTAATCACATGATGGAGAGCTTGGGTCAGAAGAGTTGTGAGAATACCCGTTGCAAGCGCTGCAATAATCAGGACCTTGAAGTTAATGATAAGCTCGCTACTGGCTCTAGAAAAAAGAAGCAAATAGGCTATGACAATCCCTAGTAAAATCGTGTGCGAGAGTGAGTTAGCCAGCATTGTCATTTTTTTAAGAACAAGGAATGTTCCTATCAGAGCTGCTGCTATCGAAATCAATCCTAAGACAAAGACTTGAATCTCGTCGGATGCGAGATCTTTCCATGAAAGAGCTCCTGTTATCAGAGCAAATAGACGACTGAAAAAAAGTGGAAAGAATTGGAAAAAAGTTTTCCCGCAGTATGGACTCATCTCGCCCCCTTCTGCGGAATGGGTTGAGAGTGAGGATCCTCCTGCGGATGATCAAGTAGATGCTGCAGTTGATTTTCAATTTCAGGAGTCAAGACGTGCTCCATCTCCTCAGCACTATGATGCACGCGCTCAGCACCCTGTCCCATATGAACAAGATAGACCTCCCATAAGCGATGGAGGCGAATTAATTTCTCAGCCTCTTCTCTCCCTCTTTCTGTTAATTGAGAGCCCTCGACCCAGCCTTTCACTCGCATCCGCCAAAGAAGCCATCCATTTCTTTTATACGACTTCTTTTTGTACAAGGCCTTTAAGATGTTTTCCTGCATGCAGCGAACGCGGAATCGCGTCGCACGCAAAAGCCGTGTTATGTACCCTGTACGCGGAGCAAAAAGCAAGCTCAGAAAGCAGATGCCAGCCGCTGAAAGGACAATCATCGGACCTGTCGGAAGAGGGAGGCGGGGCTCTCCAACCCATTTAGGAATGGAAATAGAAAAGACATTTCCTAAAAAACCCGATAACATCCCAATAAAGGCTGAAAGAACAAAAAAAGAAGAGAGCTTCCGCGTCCACTGCCTAGCAGCTGCAGCTGGAGCGATCAACATCGCCGACATAAGTACAACCCCTACGCTACGCATCCCAACAACAATAGCGAGAACTAAGAGTACATGGATAAGTGCATTAATAAGCGTCGCGGGCATCCCAACCGCTTTGGCGAAATTCGGATCAAAATGAAGAATCTCTAAGAAACGGTAAAGTAGAGCCATCACGCAACTAGCTCCAAGTGCCAGGACTCCATATACGACAATATGCTCATCGACCATCGTAGCCGCCTGTCCAAATAGAAAGACTTGGATCTGCCGAAACCAGAGTGCATGCGTCACTTGAAGTCTGCTAGCAATCAACACCCCCACTCCAAAGAAAATGGATAGGACAAAACAAAGAGCTGCATCACTGCTGATTTTGAGCCGTTTTTCCATCTGCTCAATGACTACTAGTCCCAAGAGACCGCTCAAAAAAGCTCCCAGAAGAATTACCCAAGAAGTTCCCTGATCAGAAAGTGGGAAAAATAGCGCTGCAACCACCACACTGAGAACAATACCTGGATAGGCCGCGTGCGAGAGGGCTTCTCCTACAAGAGATCTTTTTTTTAGAAAAACCAGACAACCAATCAATCCAGCAGATAAACACATCAGCATACTCCCAACCGTAGGAGCACGTAAAACTGGGTCGGTGAAGAACTCGAGCATCAGCCCCCCGTTGTCTTACTTTGCGCTAGTTTTTTTGCTTCTGTGAGCAAATATGCAGAACTGCCATAGGCTTTCTTGAGATTTTCTTCATGGAAGACCTCTTCAACCGGACCACAGCCAATAAGACAAGCATTGAGCAAAATCACCCAATCGAAGTAGCTCTTTACAGTCGTGAGGTCATGATGGACAATAAGAAGAGTTTTTCCTTCAGCCCGAAGAGAGCTCAATAGCTCAATTAGAGCCTTTTCTGTCGCCATATCGATCCCTGCAAAGGGCTCATCCATAAGGTAGAGGTCTGCTTCTTGCAATAGTGCCCTAGCGAGGAACACCCGCTGCTGCTGGCCTCCAGATAGTTCGCTGATTTGCCTCTCTGCAAAGGAGAGCATCCCGACTCGTTCTAAAGCATCTTCCGCTGCAAGACGATCCGCTCTTTTAGCTCGCTTCAGAAGACCAAGCTTTCCATAGCGTCCCATCAAAACAACTTCGAGCACATTGATCGGAAAATTCCAGTCTACTGAAGTTCGTTGTGGTACGTAAGCAACTTTCTTGCGTACTTGCTTGTACGGCTGATCAAAAACAGAGATAGAACCTGATATGGGTTTTAAGATACCGAGAATTGTCTGTAAAAGAGTGCTTTTTCCTGCACCATTAGGACCAATCACCCCAACGAGCAGACCTTTTGGGATTTCAAAATCGATTTCCCAAAGAACGGGGGTCTTATCATAGTGAACGGTTAGCTTATCAACTCCAAGAGCTATTACTTTTCCCATTCTTCCTTAAGTACCCTTGCATTGTGTTGGAGCATACCCAAATAGTTGTCAGCATCAGATCCAGATCCTCCCATGGCATCTCCATATAGGAATTGTTTGCAGATACGAACCTTGTGACCACAGCAAGCGGTGATCTTTTTCAAGGCATCTCGACTCACATTCGATTCGGGAAAAACCACTTCGATGTGGTAGCGGTGTAAGTGCTCTATCACCCGTTGAATATCCACGGAACTAAGTTGTCCCTCTGGTGCTATCCCCTCTGGTGCAACACACCTTTCTTCCCATTCTAAGTCCTGAACAAGGTAGGCTCTTGTGAAGTAATGAAAGGCATCGTGGCTCGTGACAAGATACCGCCTCTCCTGTGGGATTCCTCTTAGGTCCTCTTTGATCTTCTGATGAGCCTTAAGCATTTTCTGGCGAAGGAGCTCGCCATTTTTTTGATAGAACATGGCATTTTCTGGGTCTTGATCAGATAGTGCTACCACAATCGATTCAATTCCCTCAGCCCAAAGGGAAATGTCCATCCAAACATGGGGATCATACTCTGTACCTGATGACAAAATTTGATCCGGTACACGTTTTTTAATCTCTTCCCCAAGGAAAACTACATTAGGGTGTTGCTCGAGCTGATAGTGCAAACTTGCACCATGCTCTAAGTTAAGACCATTTCCAATAACAATTTGGGCCAGAGAAATCTTTTCATCATCCCCTTTAACAAGTTCATAACTATGCGGATCCATCTCTCCAATAATGAGCGTTGTATGGCTAACCCGGTCTTTGCCTATCTCTTCTACAAGGTCATCAATCATTGCAGTGGTCGCTAAAACCTTCAATTTGCCATCATCAGCAAGCCAAGCAGATACACCCTCTCCATGATTCTGGGAGCATCCGAACAGAGCACAAACACAAATAAAAAAAGTTAAAAAAATTCTCATAACCCTACAAGTGCTTCGATCAGCGCAAGAGGATAGATCCCCTGACTGCATCCTGAAGAAAATATCACCCTGATAGCATACCTTCCCACAAGAGAAAACTCAAGTAGAGAGACGTCCTCAGCACATTTTTTTTCACCCTTGCAACGAGCGCATGGACATCTTTTTTGAAGCGTATGCAGAGATAAGCGATGCCACTGGTTGTCCAACTCGATCTCTAGATGGTGTGGTCCAGCCTGGCGAAGGTTCATATTAGGCCTAGGTAGCAGATCCACCTGCTCTATAACCCTAGAACAGATAGATAAAAATACATCAGCCGCATCAGATTTAGGGGCTGTCTCAAAAAGGGATTCTCCCAGGTCCCCCGCCTGCGATATAGAAGAATCTATTGGAATTTCGCCTAGACAAGGGACTGAAAACTCCTTAGACAATCCCTCTCCAGCCCCAGATCCAAAGGGAGCAAACCTCTGCTTGGAGACCGGATCTAAAAAATAGCTCATATTCTCCACAACCCCAAGAATAGGTATCTCCATTTTTTCAAATAGCTGCATCGCTTTGCGCACATCTAGCGCTGCTACTGCCTGAGGAGTTGTCACAACAATTGCTGCATCAATACGCGCTTTCTGCATAAGCGTTAATTGAATATCTCCCGTTCCTGGAGGAAAATCAATAATAAGATAATCCAGCTCTCCCCAATCTACTGTATGCAAAAATTGTTCGATAATTTGATTGGCAATAGGAGCTCGTACTATCGATGCTGCCTTTTTAAAGTGAGCCACTGAAATAAATGGAATTCCAAAAGTTAAAGCGGGTAATAATTTCTCCGGATTTTGCTGGTCTTCTACAGGCTCTACCCCCTTGGGGAGCATCTGCTGCAATGAAGGCCCATAGACATCCGCATCAAGAAGTCCTACTTTAAAACCCTGCCTCTTAAGAGATAAAGCGAGATTCACAGAAACAGAGGATTTTCCCACACCCCCTTTACCTGCAGCTACAGCCAGAATGCGTTTAACTTGAGAAAGATCCGTAGAAGGGGGAGAGTCTTGAACTATTTTTAAAACATCCATATTACATTCAAAATTACCTTAGATTTTGGAATATACACAAGGAGATACTAAACATCTCAAAGTCGAATCTTCAGAAGAAAGATACACATATAAAACCTGGGAGGACAACAGGGCAGACTCCTCGCGTCTAAAGTAGATCTAATGAGCAGCAATCTCCATATACATAAAGTAAGGGGCAGACAAAAACATGAGGTAAATCTAACGCTGCCAAAATCCAATTTTTCATTTTGTTTATGTATAGTTTAAACCCCATTAAAAAAATAGACTTGTGAAAAAAACCAGGATAAGAATATGCTTTGGGATAATTCGTTTATTGGGAGATGTAGAATCGAAAAAACCATCTTCGTTGCAGTTTGATACAAAACACCATTAAAATCACTCCAATGAAACCAATTGGAAAAGAAAAGGAAGGTTACAAATGACAGTTGAGCAAAAAGGGAAAAGTCTAAAAGAGCTCGAAGACACTATTGCTAAAGCAGTGAAAAAGGTTGGCGGAAGCAAAGAAAATGATCTTTGTAAATATTTGCCTATGGAGTCAGGTGGTTACATGCACCACTTCACACTACGTAAGATGAAATACAGAGAGCCAAGTCAACTTGGAACTCTTATTGAAAAGTTTATTATTAAAGTAGATCGTCCTTCAGCTGTTGCTCCTAAACGTCGTGCTCCTCGTGGATCTCGCAAACGCCGTGACAACCTTTCTTTTTCCAGAATTCAGATGGAAAGAATGCTACAGCTTGCTCGCCTAGCAGGTGACAAAGAAGTTATTTCTATGTTGAGCCCAAGAAAATCTCTTCCTTTAGTAAAACGTGAACTTATTTCTTCTATTCGCCACAACAGAGTTGACCAAGAGCTATGGAACAGCTTTGTTGACTGTATCAACGCTGATAGCACTGTTTCCAGCGAAAGTTAAATTTTTAATACACAATCCCCACCTGCATCTAGGTGGGGATTTTTGTGTTGGCAATATATAAGAAAACGCCTTATAATAGTCTCTCGACTATATAAGGTTTAATTTTTCAACAGATAAAGGAAATTCTATGTCGCAAACGAAAACTAAAGAGTTTGGGAAATGGCGTTCGATGCTCTGGCCAGTTCATGGCTTCGAGCTGAAGAAGTTCATTCCTATGCTCCTATTGATGTTCTTCATCAATTTCAACTACACCATCTTGCGTGATACCAAAGACGCATTGATCGTCACAGCTCCAGGATCTAGCGCAGCCGCTATCCCATTCTTGAAAGTCTGGGGGGTACTGCCCATTGCGATCCTCTTCATGTTAGGTTACGCTAAGCTAAGTAACATTCTAGACAAGAAGAAGCTTTTTTACACAACTATCTCCATCTTCCTGGGGTTTTTTGCTCTTTTTGCTCTTGTTCTTTACCCAGCAAAAGACGTTCTACACCCTCACCAACTAGCGGACAAGCTACAAGCTTCCTTGCCAGAGGGATTGAGTGGATTGGTTGCGATTTTCCGTAACTGGACCTTTAGTCTGTTCTACGTCATGTCAGAGCTTTGGGGTAGCATGGCACTCTCCCTCCTTTTCTGGGGATTTGCCAACGATACAACCCGTGTTTCTGAATCAAAGCGTTTCTACGCAATGTTTGGAATTGGTGCAAACCTTGCAATGCTGCCTTCCGGGCAACTCATTAAATACTTTGCAAAACTAGGTGACAACGTACCTCCAGGCGTTGATGGTTTCGCCTCCACCCTTGGCTACCTCACTCTCCTTGTTATGGGAGCTGGTGCATTGGTAATGGGTGTCTACTGGTGGATCAACAAGAAAGTCCTAACCGACTCTAGATTCTTTGATGCAACAGATGTAAAGAAGAAAAAGGCAAAGCCAAAGATGCCTCTCAAAGAAAGTTTTGCTTTCTTGCTAAAGTCTAAATACCTTCTCTGCATTGCGATTCTCGTAATTGGATATGGAGTTTGTATCCAGCTTGTTGAAGTTACCTGGAAAAATCAGGTTGGAACACTATATCCAACTACTACAGAATACGTAGGCTTCATGGGTGGATTCTCACAGTTCACCTCCATACTAACCATCTTCATGATGCTGTTTGTTGGAGGAAACGTAATCCGTAAATTCGGCTGGAAAACGGGAGCTCTATTTACTCCTGTTGTTCTACTAGCTACAGGGGTCGCATTCTTCGCCTTTGTCATCTTCCAAGGTCAACTTGCTGGGGCAATCTCTGCGCTTGGAACGACACCTCTCGTACTAGCCGTGATCTTCGGAACAGCCCAAAACGTTGCGAGTAAAGCAACAAAATACTCGCTCTTCGATCCAACGAAAGAAATGGCTTACATCCCCCTTGACCAAGAATCTAAGGTCAAAGGAAAAGCTGCGATTGACGTTGTCGGAGCCCGTTTTGGTAAAGCTGGAGGCGCTGTGATCAACCAGGGTCTTATAGCAGGATTAGGAGGGATCGCTTTCATCGCCCCATACGTCGCAGTCATCATGCTCGTCGTACTTGGAGCTTGGATCGTAGCGGCCCGCTCACTCGGTGGCCAATTCGTCTCTCTCTCCAAACAGAGAGAAGAAGAAGCTAAGTCAGCTGCACAAGCAGCTGCTGCCGAAGAACCTGTTGAAGCTACAGCAGAAGCTACTCAAACCGAGGTGCAGCCCACCTCATAATTTCAGGTGGATCGCTCCTATAAAAAGACCAGCCCAAAAGGCTGGTCTTTTTTTTGTCTTTCTCGGTATCATCCCTTTATTCACACCTTGGAGCAACACATGAAAAAGACATTCCTACTCACATTCCTACTACTTCCCTTTTGCCTATTCGCCTTATCTTCTGAAGATGTCACCGATGAAGCCATCTCCTTCAGGGCCAAAACCCGATCTAGCTCCCGCTTCCGCACTCATTTTCAAAGCGCCCATATGGATGGAAGAAAGCTTATCATCACGCTAGACGATGGCTCGGAGTGGTGCGTCCACTATGCAAATGAAGATATAGCTCTAACAAGACTTGAATCTAAGTGGTCTTCAGAAGATGAAGTTCGCCTAAAAGAAGGAGAGGATGCCTACAAAGATTTTCTTGTTCTAAAAAATCGTACGAACAATCAGTGCTATTTAGTCGACTATTACGGCTACGTAGATTCTCCCAAAGCCTGCTTCATTAGTAATATCGATAAAGATGGCTATGTCCTTGTATCACAAGATGGATCGTACTGGGCTATTGGCTACTTCGACACCTTCTCCTCTTACCGCTGGCACGTTGGCGACCGCCTTACGATCAATAAAGGGAGCTACTCAAGAAAGACCAACTACGAAATCATCAACCTCGATGAGAAAAACAGCGTCTGGGGTGGTCTTGTTCGCTGGAGAGGTGAATAGAGCAAGTGTGGGAGCGAAATAATGAAGAGACTATTACTTTCTGTGCTACTGCTGCCTCTTTGCTTCTTTGGCTCACCTTCTGTTGATAACATCAACAAAACAGCCGACTTCAGAATCAATTCCCAATCCTGGTTCTGCAGCTACTTTGCAGCTGCCTCTATTGATAACCGCTCAAAACTAATCATTACCCTAGATGATGGCTCTCAATGGATCGTCTGCCATGTAAACGAAAATACAGCCCTTGGTAAAATTGTAACTGAATGGTCTAAAACAGATGAGATCTGCCTAAACAAGGCAAAAAATGGACGCTTTTTTCTAAAAAATCTAACGAATGGCCAATGCCACTTAGTTGACTATGGTGGCTACATAAACTCTCCAAAAGCCTACTTCATCGATAAAATTGATAATGGAGGCTATACGCTTGATTCTTTCTTTTTCGATACCAACATCTGCAAGAGCATCTTCTTTGCCTCACAAGATGGATCCCGCCTAGCAGTCGGCTACTGGGAAACCTTCTACTACTACCAGTGGAACGTTGGAGATCGGATCATAATCAACAAAGGCCCACACTCAGACAAACCCAACTACCTCATCATCAACCTCGACCAAAAAAACAGCGTCTGGGGTGGTCTTGTTCTCTGGCAAGACGACTAAATTTGTTGTTATCTCCACTGCCCAGGTGGTAAAATGCACATCATTTTTTCTAAAAAAGGAATAGTTATGTCTATAGATGGAATGCTTTTTACATTAAACTCTGGTCCTACTAGGGAGATGGTGCTCTATTTGAAAAGAGATAAGCCAGATAATCCCTCAACGATCCAAGCGATTGTACAAGTATGGGATTCAGAGCGATTCACTGTAGCGCCTGATTCAAAGAGCTGCATTGGAGGCCATCAAATTATAATACAGTCAGGCCTCCATGTAGATCCTACCTCTGACAACGGGCCCTTCTTAGAACCCGATTCTCAATCGACAAAAAGACCCCAGAAGAAACCACTTTCTAAGCTATCTCTTGACGAGCAGGATGCAATCATCTCCAATTTGGTTCAGTACCACATCGGAGGATTTGCCAAATCTGATGGCTCAATACTTCGTCTAACTATGACAAAAGAAGTTTCCCAGACCAACCTTGAGCAGCTAAAAACCTCACTGAAGCCTAATCAAGAAGCAATATTCCAGAAAAGCCTTGAGCTGAAGATTAAGACAATGAGGACACAGGAAAACTAACCTGCTTAAAGAGACAGTTACGCGTAGTACGAATCCCTGAAAAAGGGGCGATTTATCAAAGCTCCCATCGCCTATTTGGTTATTCGGCTTTGAGGACATCCATGAAGGCCGACTGAGGGATGTTAACCTTGCCGATCTCCTTCATTTTCTTCTTCCCCTTCTTCTGTTTTTCCCAGAGTTTTCGTTTACGGGAGATGTCACCACCGTAGCATTTAGCTGTAACATTTTTGGAGAGGGCCCCGATGGTTTCACGGGCGATGATTTTACCACCGATGGCTGCTTGGATCGGAACTTTGAACTGTTGGCGTGGGATCACTTCAACAAGCTTTTTACAAAGAGCTCTTCCCTTCGATTCTGCTTTTGAGCGGTGGACAAGACAGGAGAAAGCATCTACTGGTTCTTCATTGACACGGATCTCTAGTTTGACGATGTCGGAGAGCTCATATTTGTCGAACTCGTAGTCAAAAGAGCCGTAGCCGCGTGTTGCGGATTTGAGCTTGTCATTGAAATCTGTGATGATCTCATTTAAGGGAAAACGATAGGTAAGAAGAAGTCTTGTGGCATCCATGGTCTCAGTATTGATCTGGTCTCCCCTCTTCTCCATGGCTAGGCTCATAATAGGTCCAAGGAACTCTGACGGAGCCATAATATGACATTTAACCCAAGGCTCTTCAACATATTCAATATGAGCAGGGTCTGGATACTGAGCAACATTGTCGATCAATTTCTCTTCCCCTGAGGCGATCGTAAACTTATAGACAACGCTTGGTGCTGTTGTGATGATATCAAGGTTAAACTCACGCTGAAGTCTTTCAAAGGTGATCTCCAGATGCAGAAGACCTAAGAACCCACAACGAAATCCAAATCCAAGAGCTAAACTGCTCTCCTGCTCTACATAAAGAGCTGAATCGTTGAGTTGAAGCTTTGCTAAAGCCTCACGAACTGCTTCGAAGTCTGATGTATCCACTGGATAGATCCCTGCAAAAACAACTGGATTAATCACTCGAAACCCTGGCAGGGGCTCTGCTGCAGGGTGTTTTTTTAAGGTGACAGTTTCGCCCACTTTCACATCAGAAGTTTTCTTGATGTTACAGGCAATGTAACCCACTTCACCTGGCTGTAGTTTTTCTACTGACTTTTCACTGGGAGAGAAGATCCCCACGTCAAGCACTTCAAAGCTCTTATCAGAGGCCATAAAGTGAACGAGATCTTTCTTAGTGATTTCTCCACTCATTATACGCACATAAACAAGTACACCTCTATAGGGATCGTAATGGGAGTCGAAGACAAGAGCCCGCAGGGTATCATCTTTTGGCTCATCAGGAGGAGGTACTTCGTGGAGGATACGCTCTAAAACGTCCTTAATCCCTTTGCCTGTCTTGGCAGATGCTAAAACGCTATTGCTTGTATCTAGCCCAATTACATCTTCAATTTGTTGTTTAACAGCTTCAGGATCTGCCGCCGGAAGGTCCACTTTGTTGAGAACAGGAACGATCTCCAAGCCTCGATCTATAGCCAGATGAACGTTCGCTAGGGTCTGCGCCTGCACCCCTTGAGCCGCATCGACAACTAGGAGGGCCCCCTCACATGCAGCGAGCGACCTAGAGACTTCATAAGAGAAATCTACATGCCCAGGTGTATCAATAAAATTAATTTGATAGACGAGTCCATCTTCTGCCTCATACCACATCGTGACGGGGTGAGCTTTAATCGTAATCCCCCGTTCTCTCTCAAGATCCATGTCATCGAGCACCTGCTCGACCATTTCTCTAGAAGATAGGGTTCTTGTTAACTCAATCAGCCGATCGGCAATCGTAGACTTACCATGGTCGATATGAGCGATAATTGAAAAATTTCTTATGAGTTTTCGGTTGTACTGCGACATAGACCCAAAAGATAACGGATTTCTTCGATGTTTTCAAGGAAACGCTCAACAACCCCTCCATTGGAAATCCAAGGAAAATCATATTTTGAATCTATTTCTTTTTTTAGGCCTTATCTGATACAATCGTAGGTGAATCTAAGAGGATTAAGCTTTTATGCCAATAGCAGCCGTTGCTACACACGCCCCTTCTCCGCCGGTTGTCCTTAAGCAAACCAGTCCGGAGCGCTCCAAAACTGACTGGAAAGTCCATGCTTTGGTTGTGCTTGCGCATACTCTTATCCTCATTGGTGTCGCCCTAGCTGTCGTTGCAGCCTGCGTTCCAGCTATCCCTCACCCAATGATTGCTATGGGAAGCTCTGCTGTTCCAATTATAGCCGGTGTTCTAGCGCTCGACTCAGTCTCGAGAAGAGAACAACCACCTGCTCTTGCGAAAGCTGTCAACCACGGTCCCAAACCTCTTGGTCTTGAAAATCCTAACATAGAAATCGAAGGCAAGAAAAAATCAGCTGCACAATGTTGGCTAGCTTCACTCTGTCACCTCTTCTTTGATACTGATGAATATAGAGAGCGGCTTGAAAAAGTAGCATCGGACAAAGACTTTGCTCCGCTTATCGAGGCGCAGGATCTATATCTCCAGAACCAAAAAACAGAAAAAGCCCCTGTTGCACCGATTGACCTTCAGACATTACGCAACCTATTTCACGGACTGCATAGCGATATATCTGGGAC
This sequence comes from Chlamydiota bacterium, assembly GCA_021772375.1. Classification (GTDB taxonomy): domain Bacteria; phylum Chlamydiota; class Chlamydiia; order Chlamydiales; family Rhabdochlamydiaceae; genus Sacchariniichlamydia. The sequence continues at coordinate 41,444 of JAJFME010000013.1, forward strand.
TGCCGGAATACATGAAGACCCTACGAAAGCTATTGAAGAACTACACGTAAGGACAAACAGCTTTCTTCCTCTAATGGAACAAATCCAAAAGACAGATGTTAATGGTAACGTCTCATTAAGAGGAGCGCGTCCTGTCGACTATTTTCAAATTCAGCTCCAGATACAAGCTGGACAAAACAACTCCTTTTCAGAATTATTTACAAATTGCTTCTCTTCGAAATGGGGAGGGGATGAAAAATTTGAAAAACGGATATGGTTCACAACTCCCCCTAAAAGTTTCTTAGTTCAAGCAGAGAGATTTTATCACGATTGGTCCAGTGGTTCCTGTAAAACACGTAAGATTTCAACTCCAATGGATTTTCCTGAAAATCTACTACTGGATGAAACTCTATCCCCAAGAGGGGCTGCTACATATACACCAGACCTATTCATAGAACACCGAGGCCTTTTTGCTGAAAGCGGCCACTACGTAGCTTATATCAACCGGGGTGGCACGTGGTGGTGTGCGGATGACTCCACTGTCTTTGAAATCACTCCAGAAATAGCTCACGAAAAACTCCGTAAGGCTTATCTCGTCCACTACACTAAGCTTGAAGAAGAAGCTCCTCAGTTGAAAATGGTCGGCCGTTAGAGGGTATTCACACCCACCTCTATTAAAAGAAGCTTGGACGGTGCGAGCATCTTCAGTAGAACCTTATCCACCTGAGTGATCTGTGCTGAGTCCCCCGCCTTGAGCACTTTATTCCCAAGAGCTACTTCTCCATCAATGACAAATAGGTAATCCCCATGCTTTTCAGAAGCGGGTGTATGCTCTACTTTTTGCTCTTTATCAAAATGGCCTAAAAAAAAGGTCGCGTCTTGGTGAATTGAAAGAGCATCTTCTTTTGGACTCTTAGAAACAATTGGATAGAATGTGTTTTTGATCCGTTTTGGATCGATCGTTTTTTGCTCATAGCTAGGAGCTAGATCACGAGTTTCTGGATAGACCCAGATCTGAAGGAAGTGAACTTTTTCCTTATCGGAGGCATTATTCTCTGAGTGTTTGATGCCAGAGCCGGCTGTCATCCTTTGGATGTCCCCTGCGCGGATGATCCCTCTGGTCCCTGTGTTATCTTTATGCTCAAGAGCCCCTTCTAAAACGATGGTGATAATCTCCATGTTGTCATGAGAGTGGGTATGAAATCCGGCGCTAGGTTCCACATTGTCTTCATTAAAAACACGTAGAGTACCAAAGTTGAACCGCTTTGGGTTGTGGTATTGCCCAAAGCTGTAGGTATGATAACTGTCGAGCCACTCACTTTGAGTGATCCCTCTCTCTTCAGCTGCAATGATATCTACATGCATTAGATATGGCATATTATACGTTGTACGAGCTTGAGGTTATATCTCCACCAGCTCCTGTCCAGTTGGTGTGGAAGAATTTTCCACGGGGCTGATCTACTCTTTCATAGGTATGAGCTCCAAAGAAGTCCCGCTGAGCTTGGAGAAGGTTAGCGGGGAGTCTTTCTGTTCTATACCCATCAAAGAAAGCAAGAGCTGTGCTGAAGCAAGGGACTGGGATCCCCTCTTCAATAGCTGTCATGATGACTTTGCGCCAGCTGTTCTCTGCACCGGTGATTTCTTTTTTGAAGAAGTCATCAAAAAGGAGGTTTTCAAGCTTGGGATCTTTATCATAAGCTTTTTTAATGTCGTTAAGGAAACGGCTACGGATGATACATCCAGCTCTCCACATAAGGGCTATAGAGCCATAGTCAAGGTCCCATTTGAATTCACTTGCAGCTGCACGCATGAGCATGAAGCCTTGGGCATAGCTGATGATTTTTGAGGCATAGAGTGCTTGACGCACATCTTCAATAAATTGCTTTCTATCGCCTGTGAATTTTACCTTTGGTGCTTTGTAAACTTTAGACATATTGGTCCGCTCTTCTTTTAAAGAAGAGAGACAACGAGCAAAAACAGCCTCACCAATGAGGGTCACAGGTAGACCAATATCTAGAGCGCTGATCCCTGTCCATTTACCAGTCCCTTTTTGTCCAGCTACATCTAGGATCTTATCGATAGTAGGTGTTCCATCGGCTTCTCTATGACCCAAGATAGAGCCTGTAATCTCAATGAGATAGCTGTGGAGTTGTCCTTTATTCCAATCGGCAAAGATAGACTGTAGTTCGTTGTAATCGCAACCAAGAACGCTTGTAAGTAGATGGAAAGCCTCACAGATCAGTTGCATATCTCCATACTCAATCCCATTGTGAACCATCTTGACATAGTGACCAGCACCTCCATCACCTACCCAATCGCAGCAAGGAAGGCCATCCTCTTCAGCTTTGGCGCTGATAGCTTGAAAGATTTCTTTAACCTCAGGCCAAGCATCTGGATTACCACCAGGCATGATAGAAGGACCATGACGCGCTCCCTCTTCCCCTCCGGAGACTCCAGCCCCCATGAAAAGAATGCCTTTTTCTTGGAGTTCTTTGACCCGTCTTTCTGTATCAGGATAGTGACTATTACCCCCATCGATGATGATATCACCCTTCTCTAGGAAGGGAAGGCACTCTTCGATGAGCATGTCAACAGGAGCCCCTGCTTTAACCATAAGCATCACTTTGCGTGGACGCTTTAGTGTTTTGAAGAGCTCTTCAAGTGAATGGGTGCCCACTACTTGGGTATTTTTTGCCGGACCTTTTAGGAAATCGTCTACTTTGGATGTAGTGCGATTGAAAACGGCTACTTTCCAACCATGGTCGTTGATGTTAAGCACTAAGTTTTGACCCATTACGGCTAGGCCTATTAGCCCAAAATCTGCTTCCTGCATTGACAATCTCCTCTTCAGGTTCTAGAATTTCCTTTTTGTCCTCGTAGCTCAGTAGGATAGAGCGGTTGCCTCCTAAGCAATAGGTCGTGCGTTCGATTCGCGCCGGGGACAAATTTTTTTGTTACTTCTTCGATCTTACATACTTATCCAGTCCAGTTGCAATCCCTTTTGCAAGTTTGTCCAAATAAGTTTGTGTTCCGATCAAGGCCCTCTCTTCACTATTTGTAATAAAGCCTGCCTCTACAAGAACAGCTGGCATCGTGGTGTCGCGGATCACTTGGAAGTTCCCTTGCTTGGTACCACGGGATCTCGCTTGAGTCTCAAGAACCATCTGATCCAAGATCGATCCAGCTAGCTCTTTCGATGCAACTCTCCGCTTCTGCTGCCCTTTGCTATAATAGTACACTTCGATCCCTTTTGCTGTAGGGCTTGCTGCTGAATTGTAGTGGATACTGATAAAAAGAGAAGGAGATCTGCGATTGGCTAAAACAACGCGTGTACCAAGCGGCAAAAAGACATCGCGTGCTCTTGTCATGACAACGCGGTAACCGAGGGTCTCAAGATGTTTTTTAGTAAGGTATGCGGTACGCAATGTAAGTTGTTTTTCAAGGAATGTGCGCACACGAGCTCCCTCATCTTTTCCCCCATGCCCCGGGTCGATGACCACGATAGGCTTTTCGACTGCGACAGCTGCTATCGGCAAAAAAAGAATGAGGAGCTTTAGCAGCAGTCGCATGTCTCTCCCTTTTCCTTAACTAGGGCTTGTGCAATTTCTACGTCATCAAATGGAATCACTCGATTCGCAAAGATTTGCTTTTTTTCGTGTCCTTTTCCTGCAATAAGAAGGATGTCGTCTTTACCCATTTTTTGTATGGCTCTTCTAATTGCACACTCTCTATCTAGTTCTACCGTAACTGGGAATTTTTCTGGGACCCCTTGGAGAATTTGTTTAACAATGGCCTCTGGATCTTCATTTCGGGGGTTATCACTTGTAATGATCACCTCGTCAGAAAGCCTACTCGCCACTCGCCCCATTTTCTCTCGCTTATCTTGATCTCTATCTCCTCCACATCCAAACACGGTAAGAAGATTCCCTTTCTTAATTCCGTTTATTGTTTCAAGAACGCGGCTAAGAGCATCTTCTGTGTGGGCATAGTCGACAAAAATGTGAAGCCCTCTTCCATTTTTCACTCGCTCGAGTCTTCCCAAAACACCTTTAAAGCTCTTAATAAAAGCGATACACTCTTCCAACGCAACTTTTGAACAGAGGCCAACTGCAATGGTTGCCAGGAGGTTGTAGATATTGAATCTTCCAACTAGTGGAGATTTGCAAAGGACTTCTTGGCCCTGATAAGATGCTATAAATTGAATTCCCTTATCAGAGAGTTTAAGCTCTTTTGCCATCAGATCTGCTTGATTATCGATGGCATAGGTTAGAGTTTTGGCTTTTGTTACAAATTGCACAGGATCATCGGCGTTGAAGATAGCCCACTTATCTTCTCTAAGCCTAGAGAAGAGCTTTGCCTTGGCATTCTTGTAGCTCTCCATGTCTTTGTGGTAATCGAGGTGGTCTTGGCTAAAGTTCGTAAAGACAGCAATATCAAAATCGATCTCTTCCACTCTTTTCTGATCAAGTCCATGAGAAGAGACTTCCATTACACAAGATTTGCATCCAGCACTGGCCATTTCTCTTAAGAGTTTGTGGTTAGTAATGGTGTCTAATGTTGTCATGCTCGTAGGGAATCTATGATCCCCTACGATCCATTCAATGGTACCAATCAGTCCTGCAAGCAGTCCTGCTTTGTCTAGTAGATGCTTGATCAAAAAGCTTGATGTGGTCTTTCCATTGGTACCTGTAATACCAATGATCTTTAACTCTGATGAGGGATTGTGGTAGTACTCAGCAGCTAGTTTTGCTTCAATACTTGCTACATCAGGATGGATGAGTTGCGTCACCTGTAAAAAGGGATCGTACATGTCTGTCAAAATCGCTACTGCGCCTGCAGCTACTGCATCGGGGATAAAACGAGTGCCATCATGAGCCAGCCCTTTTTTGGCGATGAAGAGGTTCCCTGGTGCAACAACCTTTGAGTTGGCGCAAAGACCTGTGATCTCTATATCCTTTGATCCCTTCACCTCGAGGTCTGCAATCTTCTGTATCAATCGTTTTAGCCGCATCAGCGATTCCATTTTTCATATAAAGCTTGAAGAGCTTCCACCTCAGGAAACCAATCCGCTTTTTTCGGATCTCGTCTGGGATCTCCTGTGAGATACCCATGAGGATCATCGGGATCCACTCCCAAGTACTCAAGAGAGCGCTTTCCGATCCGCGCAAATGCAGGGGCTGCGCAGTTACCCCCATATTGGTTCCCTCCCACTCCGGGAACATACCGATAAACAGGCTCATCAATCACAATCATTAAGACAAAACGAGGCTGATCTGCCGGCGCAAAGCCAATGAATGTCGAAATATGGTCCTTCTTCGAGTAGGCACCCCCGATGATCTTTTCCGATGTCGAGGTCTTCCCAGCTTCCGTATAACCGTGAATATCGGCTTTCCGAGCAGCTCCACCCGGCTTCGTCACATATTTCATCCCACAAACAAGCTGCCTTACGATCTCTTGATCCAGAAGTCGATTTTTGCGGCAAGTATTCGAGCCCCCCACATTATCCAGGAGGACCTGCTCATCCCCATTGGGAAGTTGCCGGACAATTTTGCGAACCAGGGTTGGTTTCACATCATAACCACCATTAGCAATAATGGCAAAGCAGCGAAGCATTTGGAAGCTATTGGCTAGGATATTGTGCCCCATAGCAAGAGAGTAGGGTGTCGGGCGAGACCACTCTAGCGTTCCATTTGGATGTACCTTACCAGGCCGTGGCAAAAGCCCCTGGCTCTCGCCTGGCAGTTCGATTCCCGTTTTCTGCCCAAATCCAAAAATATTTTGTAAAACATTGCGATACCAGGTCTCCCCCAATTCTTCAATCACCTTGTTTAGAATTTGAGACATGTAGACATTCGAAGATTTTTGCAGGGCCATGTACATGTTCATATATTTGTGATTGCGGATATCTTTGATCGGCTTTGTTCTTCCTGGAAATAGCCTTGGAGTAACTGAGATTTTTTCAACCGGATCAAAGATAGGGGGTTTCCCTAGCTTCTTCATCTCTTCATTTGCCATTAAGCAAACGGCCATAGTGAGCGCCTTCATCGTCGATCCAGGCTCAAATGGATCGGTCATAGCCTTCACCTGCGTCTCTTCTAAAAGAGCTAAATCATTAAAATAGCGCGGATATTCTTTTGGATAGAAGAAAGGGTACTGAGCGATCGTGAGAACCTCTCCTGTATAGGGGTCCATCATAAGAGCCCATCCTCGCTTGGCCCCTGTTTTCTTTACCTGCGCTTCGATCTCTTCTTCGGCGATTGCTTGCAAGCAGTGGTTCACAGTCAAGTGGACATCAGCGCCATTTTGTGGCTCTTCAATAACATGACCTACATCCATCTGATGCCTTGGCGACCGATAAAAAAGACGTTTACCTGGCTTCCCTTGTAAGAACTCGTTAAAGACATACTCAAGTCCCCCCGTAGGGATCATCTGCTCGGTGGTCTCATCCTTCAGATCTCGCACTGTATGAAGCGCTTGTCCTAAAAGTTTTCCAAACGGATAAGAGCGCCGGTAATCTTTCACAAAATAGACTGCATTACGTGCAATGCGCTTTTTCTTCGCATACGGTCTCCACCACTCTTCAATCTCTTTTTTCTTCTCACCACTCAACCACATGGCAAGCTTGCGGCTGCGCGACAACTTATCAAACTGGGCTCTGATAACACCATGTTCATGAGCTTCCCCTTCTAGGAAGGACGCCAGCTTAGCTGCAATAAGATCTCGTGCATCCTCTGGGACACTCTTGGGGTCTATATAGAGATGGAACTTCGGAACATCGATCACTAGTGCCTGTGGAGAACTTGGATGGGCCGATTTAACTGAAGTATTCGAGTAAAACACCCCCCTTTTGAATGGTTCTTTGACGATTGTTGTATGCTGGGAGTAGGCTTGCTTTTCCCATTTCTCGTGCTGTACTATTTGTATCCGGAAAAACTGAATAACTAGAAGAGAAAATAAAAAGAGCAAGAAAAGAGCGACCCCAATGAGTCGCCGTTGATCTTTCGATGAAATAGAAGAGAGAGGACGTCGTTTATGGGTTGGCACCTGTCGCAAATGTCACGTTTGGTTTTGTCTTTAAATCGGGCAGAGTTTCCCCTTCCATTGATCGAAGAGGATTCGCCTGTCTGAGTGTCAATACATCTTGGCTAAAAGGAAACCTTAAATGGGAAAACTCACTTCTCTGTGCAATCCTCATTAGATTCTCCGGGCTCTCAAATGCCTCTATCTCGAATTGGAGGTGGGTGTTTTCTTCTTCAATACGGCGCACTTCTCTTGTGAGATGAGGAACACGTATACGTAATTCGGTCACCTCATTCTGCATGTCGAGGTAAGAATAGAGACAAAACCCAAAAAAGAGAATGCAAATGATACTTCGAACAAAAAAACCCTTACTCATCTTCCTATCCTTTCAGCAAAGCGAAGCTTTGCACTGCGTGAACGTGGGTTCATGCGAACCTCTTCTTCTCCTGCGACTTCCGGTTTCTTATTTAAAAGACGTAAAAACGGCTTTTCGACATAGTCCTTATACTTATTTTGAGCTGGCACTGTAGCGCCTTCTCTAAAAATTGCTTTCGCGATCCGGTCTTCTAAGCGATGAAAGCTCATCACTCCAATCCGTCCTCCAAAACTGAGAACTTCGAGCGCTTTGGGTAATACTTGCTGAATCGACTCAAGCTCTCTATTCACACAGATACGCAACGCCTGAAAAATCAAAGTCGCCGGATGAAGTTTCTTCTTAAACCCCTTTCCTAAAGACTTCGCAATAAGCTCAGCCAACTGCTTAGTCGTTTCGATCGATTTTTTCTCTCTCTCTTCGACGATTAGTCTGGCAGCTCTTCGCCATCTTGGATCTTCGCCAAACTCGCGAAAAATCTCTCCTAGCTCTTTTTCAGACCAGTTATTCACAACATCACGCGCTGTCAATGGTCCATTTGGATCCATCCTCATATCGAGAGGTCCTTCTTTACTGAAACTGAATCCCTTTTCTTTCTGATCTAACTGCATTGACGAGACCCCCAAGTCAAAAAAAAACCGTCTACTTCTTTGATTCCCAAACTTTCCAAATGTTGATCAAGGTCTGCAAAATCTCCTTGAATCAACTCTAATTTATCTTTCCAAGGACCGAGCACTTCTTTAGCAATCTCTATCGCTTCAGGATCCTTGTCACAAGCGACATACCGCTCAATCTCTGGATGGGCCTCTAAGATAGCGCTCGCGTGACCGCCGGCTCCTAGAGTCCCCTCAAAAAACACCTTCAATTCGACACCTTCAAACCCCTTCAAGACCTCTTCGACCATGATCGGAGTATGAGGACGTCCTTTACTCGAAGACTGGGATGTCTGTTTCATCTTCTTCCTCTAGAAGCGCAAATGCCTCTTCACTCATTTTTACTAAATCAGAGCCTGCTCCACCCTTACCTAAGAGCTCATGCAATTGTGACTCGTACTCTTCCTTCGGCCAGATCTCAATCTTGTTAAGCACACCTGCAATCACAATCTCATTTTTGATATCGACAGACTTCTTCAGCATTGGTGGTAAAACGACCCTACCGATCTTGTCACAAGTGAGATGATGAAGCGTTGAGAAGAACAGAGTGAAAAACTTTTGATATTTCGCAACGTGTTGTTTCGCTTGGAATTTCGCGACGATTTTCTCCATGTCGCTCTTGCGGTAAATAGCTAAACAACCACCTAACCCAAGTGCAATGCTGAACTCCAAAACTCCATTTTCCACCAATCCAAAACGCATGTTTTGTGGCAGGACGAAGCGGTTCTTGCTATCGAGTTTTGTCGTTGTTGATCCACTAAAAAAGAAGCGATTCATTTTTCTATTTCCACCTTTTCCCACAATTTAGCAACGAACCCTAAACTTCGCAATCTTTTTGACAGAAAATATATATATTTCTTCATTTTCAACCTCTCAACCCGCTTACAACAAAGGAGATCGAACAACATATCAAATTGTGGGAATTTGTGGGAATAAAAAATCTACTTGATAAGATTCCTCTTTCAATTTACACAGAAGACATGGCTAGAACGATTGATAATCTTGGGATGGAGATTTCCACCCGCTATGCAGAAGACCAAGAGCTCTTTGAAGAGGCTTTCATTAAAGAGGCTTCCTCCATTCCTTCACAAACACGTATCTCAGTCACTAGGCCTGCCTACCATTCAGAATTCGATCTCCTCTTCGATCTCGGCAAAAGAAAGGCCTCCTGGGCCAGCTTCTACGCACCCCCTAACTACCGCTCCTACCGTCGTCGCCTTTTTGCAGAGCAAGTGATCCCCCAACTAGGAACCCCAGATAAGCAAGAGAGCCAACTCCTTCGCGTTGAGGCTGTTGGAGACGAAGAGAAAAGAAAAAAGCACGACCAAGAAGAAGAGCCTGAAAAGGAAAATGCTATCGAGCGGGAGAAACAAATTCTCCTAAAACTCTTAAACAACATCCACACCTTCGACCAGCTCCTAATTGACATCAATTCAAGACGAGCTCAATATCAGAAGGGGTGACGCTATGAGTGATGTAAACTGGTTAGAAGTACTTGATTGGAATGGCGGAGAGCTAGAAGACCTCCGTTTTGTTGGTTATTCCTACCTGAAGCAAGGGAAATACGAGGTCGCGACAACCTTCTTTGAGGCTCTTTCCGTCCTCAATCCCGACAATGCCTACGACCTTCAAACCCTTGGAGCTCTACACCTTCAGCTAAACAACAACCTCGTAGCTCTCAACTACATTGAGCGCTCCCTGAAACTAGAACCCAACCACCTTCCCACCAAACTCAATCGAGCAAAAGCCCTCTTTGCTCTCGGCTACAAACGCCAAGCTCAAAGGGAAACAGAAGCCCTCTCTGAGTGCGAGGACCCAGCAATAGCCGACCAGGCCTCTGCCCTCTCGATGGCTTATTCCTAATCACCTCTCCGTCAACAAGATAAACAAAAACATAAAAACTGTTAGCCACAAATAGAGATGTCCCCTAGTCGGGACAATTAGAAATGTCCCCTTTTTTTCTAAAGGGAGACATTGTTAGTGATTCTGTCCTGTTAATCTTATCAAAAATATTCTTTAAAATCAAGGGGGAGTATGAGGGGTATCTCTCCCCCTCATTAGGGAACTAAAAACCAAGATTGCATATGCCAACGAAGGCGGGGCAGGGGGTGCTGGGGGACAGTGTCCCCCGACTTACTATTTGAGTGCTTACACTGTTAGCTTAATGGGTCTTCGCGCTCCTCGTTTCCAAGGGTGATT
>JAJFME010000014.1 GCA_021772375.1 Chlamydiota bacterium
CCCCTGCCCTCAAACAGCCAAAATTGGCTGTTTGAGTAGGGGGAGCCGGGGAATAAAACAAGTCAAAAACTTCATTTAGATCGATTTTGAGATATTTAAGCTGCACATCGCTTAAAGCTGCGTTGCTCAGACTTTCCTTAATTACTTTGGCCAATAGCTTTTTTAAGATTTGATAAGAATCTTGTGAGCAGTCCTTGAATCCCTAGGGGATTTTGGGCATAATGCCTTATCTTATGAAGAGTAAAAAAAAATTTATTGTGGCTACATTGGGCTGTCGAACGAACCAATATGAGTCGGCTGCATATGCAAAGCAACTTAGAGAAATGGGCTATGTGGAGGCTGGTAAGGGTGAGCCTGCCGACCTGTGTATAGTAAATAGTTGCACGGTTACAGAGGGGGCTGATCGCTCCTCTCGTCATCAGATCCGACAATTGGGGCGTCAGCACCCAGATGCCAAGGTGGTTGTGACGGGTTGTTTAGCAGACCGTCTTCCAGAAGAGATTGGCCAAATGGAAGAGGTATACGAGGTTGTTCCCAACAAGAGTAAAGAAAATTTGCTTAAGCAGATTTTGCCTGAAGAGGAATTGCCAGAGTTTGCGATCGATCAGTTTGGGGGTCATACACGGGCTTTTGTAAAGGTTCAAGATGGCTGTAACTCCTTTTGCACCTATTGTATTATTCCTTACGTGAGGGGGCGTTCTAGATCCCGATCGATGGAAGCTATTTTACGAGAGGTGGAGGCTCTTATTGCTAATGGCTATAAAGAAGTGGTGATTACAGGTGTTAATGTAGGGGATTTTGACGGGGGGGTGAAACCTCCTGTTCCTTTGTCTGAGCTTGTCCGTTCTATTGATCAAGTAGATGGGCTAGAGCGGCTTAGGATCTCTTCAATCGATCCGGATGAGATCGATGATGCTCTGCTCGATGCTGTTATTAATGGGCGAACTACCTGTCACAGCATGCATATTGTATTGCAGTCGGGCTCTAACGCAATCCTTAAAAAAATGAATCGCAAATATACAAGCCAAATGTTTGTTGAGGCAATTGACAAATGTAGGAAAGCCTCGTCTCAATTTACCTTTACGACTGATGTAATCGTGGGATTCCCTGGTGAGACGGATGGCGATTTTCAAGAAACTCTCAACCTGATGCGCCAGGTGCGGTTCGCAAAAGTGCACATGTTTCCTTATAGTAAAAGAGACCGGACTCGCGCGGCTCTCTATCCCAACCAAGTGCCTTTGGATATAATCAATGAACGGAAACAAGAGGTATTGCGCCTTTCTGAGCGGCTTGCATTTGATCTTCGATCAGATTACGTCGGAAAGACCATGCCAGTTCTTCTAGAGGCTAAAGAGGAAGGAGGCTTCTCAGGCCATACTGAAAATTTTCTTGAAGTGCTTGTTCAGGGAGAGGGACTTAAATCGAATGAAATTGTGCAGGTAGAATTGATTGAAAATACACCGAAGGGACTTGTTGGATGCGTATCAAAATAGCTGTTAAGCTCCGCCCTTTTTCTCATAAGCCTGGGACACGCTGCTTGATTCCTTACTCTAGTTGGGAGATATCAGTTTTTCCTGCTAAACTCTTTTTTTATAACCTTGCAAAACATGAAGAGCTGGAAATTTCTCTTCCAATTAAAGGGCCTGTTGGCGGATTTACTATTTTACAAGATATGGAAAAAGGGCGAGTCGAGGTTTTTGGCCGAGGAAAAAGAGGATATTTTCGCTATTTCATCACAACAGACGGGATCAAGTTTGCTAAGGGTGAGAAAATCCCACTCCCGTTCCTTGCAAAAATAGAGCTGCCTACTAGCCAGAAGCGACTTTCTTTAGGTGTGCATAAAAAGCAAGATTGGGACTTGATCCAAAGACGCTCCGATATGGCAGAGGTATTTCCTTTTTGGATACGTCTCTCCCAGCTCATTCCTCAGGCTCCTTTAGCAAAGGTGGGAACTGCAGTTCTTGTTGAAGAAGGAAGGTTCGATCTTGCTTTTCAAACAGCCTTTCAAGGCATTTTATGCCCACGATTATGTGATGAAAATCATCTTGGAATCTTACCTGAGATAGAAACCGAAAAGGGAGCTTCTCCTTTAGGGCTTATTCATTATGGAGCTGAGCAAATAGAAGCTCTTTTCTTTTATGAAGAGGGAAATACAATTCATTTACTCCCTAATCTCCCTAAAGAACTGCATGCGGGGCGTTTTGTGCATCTCACTACCTCGAAAGGAGATGACATTGACATTGAGTGGTCAAAAAAAGAGCTGAAAAAAGTAATCCTCCGGCCAGGAAAAGATCGATCTATTCAGCTAGCGCTTCAATCAAGGCTGCGGGCATTTCGTCTCCGAACAGGCCTTCGCCAAAAAGGGGAAGAATGCAGGCACTGCCAATCTCTTACCTTAGAAAAGGGGAAAACGCTCTACCTAGACCGTTTTACTCACTAGGAAAACCCTGACTAGAGATCCATGTGGGTCCGGAAATTCCAATCAGACCTTATCTTAGGCCTCATACTCATCAGCTTCGTGGGCGAGACGTTTTTTCCATTCTGGCTTTTGGAAAAGAAGAATGAGGGTTGGGCCTAGAGAGAAGAGCACAACACCACCTACCATAATGAGTATGTAGTTAGAGGGGTTTGTAATGGAAATATGCTCTGGTGGCAGTATACCAATTACCATGGTGAAAAGACAGCTGAGGATGCCAACGCCCGCAACAATCCACATGCCTATATTGCCTCCTGGGATTTTGTAGGGGCGATCGACATTAGGGCGTTTGTAGCGAAGATAAATCGCTGCTGCAAACATCAACAGGTACATAAGGAGATAGAGTTCTGAGACCATTGCAACGAGCATCCAGAATGCTTCATTAAGTGATGGGAGGAAGATAAACAAGAGGGAAATAAAGCTGACGATCACTGCTTGCACTATCAAAAGGGGAGTTGGCATGGCGTTTTTATTGATGCGTCTGAAAAGGGGAGGAAGGTCTCCTGATTGTGCAGCTGCCAAAAGTCCTTTGGTAGGACCTACTGTCCAGGTACTCACAGAGGCGATGGTTCCTATTGCAATTAGGAAGGCAAAGATAGGCATGAACGATTTGAGCTGGTACTTCTCTAGGAAGACAGCAATGGCTTGGAGCGAACCTGCAAGAAGGCTAATGTCTGCTTGCGGGACTACGATAGCAATGGACAACACTCCAGGGATTGAAAGTCCTAAGATAATCAGGGCGGAATAGAGTATGGCTTTGGGGTAGTTCTTTTTTGGATTGGAGACATCTCGAGCATGGACAGCTGACATTTCGATCCCCGCTAAGCCAATTAAAACGCCTGTGAAGAGAACGAGTTGGGAGAGACTTCCCATACTGGGCATGAAGGATTCCCAAGAAAAATCGATCTCTCTCTGGTGACCACCTAAGAACCAAGCAGCTCCTAGAAGGATGATAAAGATACCAGGCAAAAAGGTTCCTAGGATCATCCCCATGCTAGAGATCCATCCAGAGGTACGCATCCCTCGGAAGTTAATGAGTGTTGTAGCCCAGAAGATGATGAGAACAGTAAAGAAGGTATAGAGGTTGCTTGATGCTAGAGAGGGGTTGAAGATGTAGGCAATGGTAGCTGCAATGAATGAAAGGGCTGTTGGATACCAGACGATGTTTTGCGTCCAGAGGAGCCAAGCTGCTAGAAATCCGCTTTTGTGACCAAAGGCTTCTTTTACCCAAGCAAAAACGCCACCAACTTTTGGCCAACCAGTAGCAAGTTCTGCTGAGACAAGTGCTGTAGGGATAAAGAAAATAATCGTTGCGAGTAAAAAGAAAAATACGGAAGAGAAGCCATACTCTGCTGTGACAGGCCAGTTCTTTACACTACCGATAGTTGCCACGTTGATCATCGTCAACATGAATACAGACAAGACTCGTTTTGGTTTCACTTGATCCATTCTCCTAAATAACTTATTAGATTATACCTATAGGAGAGTGCAATGCAAGAGGACTTTTACAACCAACTACTTGAGGGACGCTTTAGCGATCCTCATAAGTTCTTAGGACTGCAGCCTGTTGATGAGGGGAAACAAAAAATCCTCCTGTGGCGTCCAGGGTGTCAAAAGTGTGAGTTAGAAGTTTGTGGTAGGGCTGTTAATGCAACGCCTATGAGTAGTGAAGGCCTTTATGAGTATGAGGTGCCAGCATCTATTACCCATGCAGATTATAAGGTTTTTCACCAAAACGGCACACTCAGTCATGATCCTTACGCTTTTGATGAAGTACTAGGTGAATTTGATGTTCATTTATTGAGCAAAGGGCTCCACTACGAGTTGTACAATTTACTCGGCGCAACACTGAAAGTACATCAAGGTGTGAAAGGTACACATTTTGCTGTGTGGGCTCCCAATGCAACAGCTGTTTCGTTGATAGGGAATTTTAATCATTGGGATGACAAGATCAATCCGATGCGCTCTATAGACTCTACGGGCGTATGGGAGATCTTTATGCCAGGTCTTAGCGAGGGAGAGAAATACAAGTTTGTGATTCGCACTGTAGAGGGTGAGAGGAAAATCAAATCGGATCCTGTTGCTCACTTTGCTGAAGTTCGTCCCAAAAGCGCCTCGATTGTCTTCGATGTAGATAGGTTTCAATGGGAAGATGCTATATGGATGGAAGAGCGGGCAAAATATCGATGCGGCAATACACCGACAAATATTTATGAAATTCACCCGGGCTCCTGGCAACGTGAAGATGGATCAGTTCTCAACTATCGCGAGTTAGCTGTCCGCCTAGCGAAGTATTGCAAAGCAATGCACTACACTCATGTGGAGCTGATGGGTATTAGCGAGCATCCGCTCGATGAATCGTGGGGGTACCAAGTCACGGGGTATTTCGGATCGACAAGTCGATACGGAACACCAGAAGATTTTCAGTACCTTGTCAACTATTTACATCAGAAACAGATTGGAGTGATTTTAGACTGGGTTCCAGCCCACTTCCCAACAGATGATCATTCTCTAGCTCGCTTTGATGGAACCTATCTCTACGAACATATTGATCCGCGTCAAGGGTACCATCCCCATTGGAACACACACATCTTCAATTATGGAAGGTGGGAAGTTTCGAACTTTCTAATCGCAAGTGCTCTTTATTGGTTAGAGAAAATGCATGTTGATGGGCTGCGTGTTGATGCAGTTGCGTCAATGATTTATCTTGATTATGGGCGGGAGCCTGGCGAGTGGGTTCCTAATCAGATGGGTTCGAATATCAATTTAGAAGCTGTTGAATTTCTTAAGCACATGAACTCTATCGTGCATCAGCGTTTCTCCGATGTCCTTATGATTGCTGAGGAATCGACTGCATTCCCAGCTGTTACAACAGAAGTAGGTAAAGACGGTCTTGGCTTCGACTTGAAATGGAACTTAGGGTGGATGAATGACACTTTGGATTTTTTCTCTCGAGAGTTCTCTAGTAGAGGAGAGAATCTCTCAAGGCTGACATTTGCTGCCGAATATGCTTTTAAGGAAAAGTATGCTCTAGTCCTTTCTCACGATGAAGTTGTACATGAAAAGAGAAGTCTGATTGAGAAGATGCCAGGAGACCATCAAGAAAAGCTGGCAAGTATGCGTCTTCTTCACAGTTTTATGATGGGGTTCCCAGGAAAGAAACTCCTCTTTATGGGAGGGGAGTTTGGACAACCAACAGAATGGAATTGCAAAGAGCAGCTCCAGTGGGAGCTTTTGAAGCAAGAGTCTCACGCTAAGCTTCAAAATATGGTAGGAGCTCTTAACCAATTTTACGAAGGCAATGGCGCTCTTTTTGAAAGAGATAACGAGTCTGAAAGCTTTGAATGGGTCGTCCCATTTGACCAGGAGAACGTCATTATTGCTTATTTACGCAAAGGCTATAAGCAAACACTGCTCTGTCTCCACCATTTTTGCCCAGGCAATCTCGAAAACTATCAGATCTCTCTTAAACGAGTTGCAAGGGCTCGGGAAGTATTCAATACCGATAGAGAAGAATGGGGTGGATCTGGTATCATCAATCCAGAAATCAGCATTTTGGAAGAGCACATAGGGCTTGCGATTCCGCCACTTTCTACACTGATTTTGGAATTGGAATTTTCTGATGATGACAGCTAAAAAAATTACAAAAGACGACTATCTCAAGCTGATCGAAGAGATCAGAGCACATGATCGAGCCTACTACGGGAAGGCAGCGCCAGTTATTTCCGACTATGATTACGATCAGCTTGTTAAAAAGCTTGAAACAATCGAGTCTGAGAACCCCGATTGGACCCTTTCTTCATCTCCAACCCAGCGGGTTGGAGAGAGTACAACCACAGGATTTAAACAGGTTAAGCACGCTGTGCCGATGCTTTCACTTGCCAATACTTATTCGGAAGAAGAGTTGAGTGATTTTGTTAAAAGGATCCATAAATGGAGCCTTAGGGAAGATATTGATTTTTGTGCAGAGCTAAAAATGGATGGAGTGGCTGTCACAGTCCTCTATGAAAAAGGGATCTATACACGGGCTGTCACGCGTGGCGATGGCAAGAAGGGGGATGATGTCACAGCAAACCTCAAAACGATTTCTACACTGCCGCTTAAATTAGATCTAAAAGATCCTCCAGATTTATTAGAAGTACGGGGCGAAGTGTTCATGTCCCATAAAGCTTTTCGTATCTCCAATCAGAAAAAAGAGGATGCAGGGGAAGAGCCTTGGGCAAATCCACGCAATGCAACTGCTGGTTCACTGAAGCTGCTCGATCCGAAAGAGGCTAGTAAACGGAAGCTTTCCATTGCGTTCTATGGTACAGCACAAGATTCTTCGAACAAGATACAAAGTCAGTTTGCTTGCCACCAGTTCCTTGAAGAGAGTGGTCTGCCTACTTTTGCGAAAAGACACAGAATCAAAACAAAAAAGATTGAAGAGATCCTCCACTTTTCCAGAGAAGTTGAAGAGGAGCGGAAGCACCTTGGTTTTGATATCGATGGAATTGTCATTAAAGTGGATGACTTCGCTCTTCGTGCCGAGCTCGGCGTGACAGGGAAAAGCCCCCGTTGGGCGGTTGCTTATAAATTTGCACCAGAACAGGCCACGACAACCATTCGAGAGATCACAGTCCAAGTGGGGCGTACAGGAGTACTAACTCCTGTAGCAGAGCTTGAGCCGGTTTCTCTAGCCGGCAGTACCATTTCTCGTGCTACTCTGCATAATCGTGAAGAGGTAGAGCGGAAAGATATCCGTATTGGAGATACAGTTCTCATCGAAAAAGGGGGAGATGTCATCCCCAAAGTAGTAAAAGTCGACCTGGCAAAACGCCCCAAAGGATCAGCTCCTTGGACGATGCCTACCCATTGTCCGATTTGTGACAGCGAAGTGACACATGCAGAGGGGGAGGTGGCGATTCGTTGTCCGAACAAAGAGTGTGGCGACCAGGTCTTGCGTCGCATTTCCTATTTTGCAAGTAAAGATGCAATGGATATTGAACACATGGGGCCCAAAGTCGTCGCACAGCTTGTAGAAAAAGGACTTGTGAAAACCTTTACAGATATTTATAGCCTGACAGAAGAGGAGCTAGCACTCCTTGACGGATTCAAAGAAAAATCGATCCAGAATCTCTTAAAAAGTATCGATGTATCGCGTAAAACAACTCTGCCCCGTCTGATCCTTAGCTTAGGGATTAAATATGTTGGTGAAGGGGTTGCTGAATTACTCGCCAAACATACAGGAGATATCGATGCCCTCTCTTCTTTAACAGAAGAGGAGTTGATCGAAATCGAAGGAATCGGGGACAAAGTAGCCGAGTCTGTTGTGACTTACTTTCAACATCCCGACCACCTTAAAGAGATTCATCGTCTTTTCCATCTCGGTGTAAAGCCCGAAAAGATCAAAACACAAAAAGGGCATCCCTTCTTTGGCAAAACCTTTGTCCTTACTGGCTCTTTTGAGAGCTATTCTCGCTCGGAAGCTGCAGCGCTTATTAAAGAGCGAGGCGGAAAAGTTAGCAGCTCAGTCAGTAAGAAAACAGCCTTTGTTCTTGTAGGTGCTGAGCCTGGCTCCAAATACGAGAAAGCAAAAAAACTAGGTGTTGCGATCCTTTCTGAAAGTGATTTTTCAGACATGCTCTGATTATCTCCTTGAATTAAATAAGTAAATTTTTTACACAGGTCTTCTTTTCAAAAAACACAAAAAGGAGTTTAGACCTATGTGGAAACCGTTAATTAGATGTTCTATCATCGGTGGCATCGTTGTTTTTTTATGGTTGATGGTCTCATGGATGGTTTTACCCATGCACAAGACTGTAATCAACAAGTTTGCTGAACCTTCAGAGGTTTCTTCAACGATCATGCGTTATGCACCTCAAGATGGTGTCTACGTGATTCCCTCTATGGAAGAAGGTGCTACCGCTAAGGAAGATCAACCCTTCATATTGGTCAACATAAGGCGGGGAGTGAACTTCAAAGATATGACGCGTTCGATTATTACGGGAGTTATCACCCAGATGATTGCTGCATTTTTCATTACTTACTTGCTTTTGCAAGCAAAGTCGATGAAATATTGGAACCGTGTCTGGTTCGTCACACTGATTGGATTGATTGTCGGTATCTTGTCAATGATTCCAAATTGGAACTGGTGGCACTTTCCCACAGCATGGACCATCCTTGGGATCTTCGACTTAGTTGTCGGCTGGTTCCTAGGAGGGCTTGTGATAGCTAAACTCATTAAGAAATAGCGATCGCTAGGGCGGGGTTGGAAACAAGCTCGCCCACCAATGTTTGGTGATTGCATCCTGTAATTTTCACCTTCTGAAGAGTTCCAATTAGGGAGAGATCTCCCTTGAAAAGCACTTTCTTCCAACAACGCGTTCTCGATTTGAGATGGCCTGATTTAGTCTCTTGCTCAATGAGGACTTCCATTTCTTGTCCGATGAGCGCCTCCAGCCCTTCAGCGCTGATCTGTTGATGGAGTTCCATCAGTCGGTGGAGTCTTTCACTTTTCACTTCTTCAGGGACATCATCTTTCCAACGATAGGCTGGAGTTCCCTTCCTAGCGCTGTAAGAAAATAAGAAAGCAACCGAATAGCGGATCTGTTTGAAAATATCATAGGTCATCTGAAATTCTTCTTCAGTCTCTGTTGGAAAGCCAACAATTATATCGGTACCGAGTGAGACATTTGGAACGATTTGACGGAAAAGCTCCACCTTTTCAAGATATTCTTCTAGGCTATAGCGCCGGTTCATTTTTCGTAAGATACGGCTTGATCCTGCTTGGATGGGGAAGTGGATGAACTCGCATAGAGATGGGAGGTCTCGGACAGCTTCCATGAGGTTAACGGTAATATCGCAAGGGTGGGAGGTCATAAATCGGATGCGGTCTATCCCATCGATTTTATCAAGGCGATAGAGCAGGTCATGAAAGAGTTCTTTTGATTCAGGGGTATCCTTACCGTAGCTATTGACGTTTTGTCCAAGCAGGGTGATCTCTCTATACCCTTTAGCAGCTAGTTGGCGGCATTCAGCCTCAATGTCATGAGCAGGTCGAGATACCTCTTTTCCTCTGGTATAGGGGACTACGCAGTAGGTGCAATACTTGTCACATCCCCGGATAATGGAAACAAATGCTTTGAGAGGGTCGTCGCGTACTGCATCAAAATAGTTAAGATTTTCTTCAAAAGAGCTGTCTGTTCTAAGAGTCTGCTTTCCTGTCTCCAAGACCTCATCGAGAACGGCATTGAGATCAGAAATATTATTTGTCCCTAGGACGAAGTCGACATGGGGGAGTTTGCGGAAGATACGCTCTTTTTTTGCCATTGCCATACAGCCGGTTACCCCTATAAGGGCCCTTTGTTTAGGTGAGCGAGTCAATCGTCCGATCTTTCCCATCACTTTACGTTCTGCCAGATCTCGGATGGAGCAGGTGTTAAAAAGGAGCAAATCAGCCTCTTCCTCCTCTTTAACCCGAGCAAGACCTCGGTTTTCAAGGGCTCCAACCATCAGCTCAGAATCGAGCTCATTCATTTGGCAACCATAAGTTTTAATAAAAAAAGTTTTTAGTTCTCTCATAAGCGGTCTCCTGGAGGGGGAATTCTAGCAAGATTCAAGGATCTTTTGCAATGGTTGCAATGGATGGATAAATCTCTTGGCAAAAATAGGAGATCCGACGTATGCTGGGGCAGTATTTTTAAGAGCCGAGATTTATGAAGAAAAGTAAGCTACAATATTCAACCCTCGTAACGAAAGAGCAGGCAATTGCAGACAAAAAGTGGATTCTGTTTGATGCTGAAGGCAAGACCCTAGGTCGCTTCGCAGCAGAAATCGCTCAAGTCTTGCGTGGTAAGCACAAGCCTAGCTTCACTCCTAACGTGGATTGCGGAGATGGTGTTGTCATCATTAATGCAGAAAAAATTAAAGTAACAGGTGCAAAAGAGGCACAGAAGATCTACCGTTACCACACAGGTGCGATGAGTGGTCTTCGTGAAGTGCCTTTCCGTGTTATGCTGGCTCGTAAGCCTGCATACATCATCGAAAGTGCTGTAAAAGGCATGATGCCAAAGTCTCGTCTTGGCAAGCAGCAGCTTAGAAAGCTGCGTATTTTCGCTGGTAGCAAGCACGATTTAGAAGCCCAACAACCAATCACTGCAACGGTATAAGAGTATTATGGAAGAATTTATTGGAACAGGAAGACGAAAAACTTCTGTATCTTCAGTACGCCTTCGCCCGAAGGGTTCTGGACAAATCAAAGTAAACGGACGCAAACTCGAAGAGTATTTCCCGTTAGAGATTCAGAGAGAAACTATCCTCTCTCCTTTGAATAAATGTGACCTTTTTGGAGAGTATGATATCGTCATCCGCCTGAAAGGTGGAGGTATCCAAGGGCAAGTAATTGCTACACGCCTTGGAATTTCTAGAGCTCTTGTTAAGCAGGATGAAACTAGAAAGCAAAAGCTAAAAGAGCTTGGTTATCTTACCCGCGACGCTCGTAAGCGTGAGCGTAAGAAATACGGCTTGGCTGGTGCACGTAAGAGCTTCCAGTTCTCTAAGCGTTAATCAATTTTTTTCTCCTTGTTGTTTTGAGGTCCGATTTTTCGGGCCTCTTTTTTTTTGGCAAGAAGCCTTCTTTCAAGTATACAAAGAAGAATGGATAAGAAACCCGTCAGTTCTTCTGCTATCGACCAGCAAACAGCCCTAGTATTCCCTAATGATCTTAATACCTATGGAACCCTCTTCGGAGGCAGGGTACTTGAGCTGGGGGATTGGGTTTGTGGTATCGTTGCCAAGCGGCATTCTGGCAAGGTATGTGTCACGCTGGGGCTTGACTCTGTTCGATTCTTGGCTCCCGCAAAAAGTGGTGATATCTTAGTTCTAAAGGCCTCGATTAATAAGGCCTGGAACACCTCGATGGAAGTAGGGCTTAAAGTATTTGCTGAGGATTTTAAGACACTAGAGAGAAGGCATATCTTCTCTGCCTATTTCACCTTCGTCGCCCTAGATGATAACCTCCGTCCTACAAAGATCCCCGAGATCATTCCTGAGACAGAAGATGAGAAGCGGCGCTTTTCTGATGCGGAAGGAAGACGTAAAGCTCGTTTAAAGTCGTGAGATCCAATCATCGATATGGGAATGGATTTTCTTAAGCTCTAGCTCGATATCTCCTTCGAAAGGCTCAATTTTTCCTACATCGATTTGTATAGGAGCATCTTTTATGAAACCATAATTGATAGTAAGGGATTGTCTGGGATCACTGAATCCCTTTTCAATTCTTCTTACAAAAAACTCTTTCAAGGCGTCGATTGCCTCGTCTCTTCTCTCTGGATGTTCTTTGAAATAGGTAGGGAGAGGAGTTGCTCTTTTTTGGAGGATGAAGGGAAGGGAAGAGAGATCAAGCTCAAGGGATCCTAACGCTATAGGCAAAGACTTCTCGGTCTTCTCAAAATGGAGGAAAATAAGACCGGTTTCTTCTTTCAAGTGGTCCATAGCCATCTGATACCGTCTGCAGGTGTCGGAGAACTTCATGCACCAACGATTGTGACTTGCTTCCCAATCGCTTTTAGAGCGGGTAAGGTGGTGAAAAAAGCGAGAGAGCTTGAATGGTTTTTTGTGCCGGGCTTTAAAAAGTTTTAGGACATAGGCCCCATCTTCACTTGCGAACGCATAGACTTGAGAGCCTTCACCTAAGTAGGTAAACTTCTGCTGTAAAAGATACTCGATTGAATCTGTTTTTTGATCTCCTAAGGGGATCTCGGTATAGAGATCTTTTGTGCTGAAGTGGCTACACCCAGCAAGAAACACAAGACCAAGCAAAAGGATGTATCTCATGAGAGGTGATAAAGAGTGTTATATTTATTCTCTAGATATTGAACAAAGGGCTTTTCACTAAGCCTGCTTCCCGTGATTTTTTCACAAAGGTCTTCGGGAAGATATTGCCTTCCAAATCGGTGGATTTTCTCTTTCTGCCAATCTGCAATAAAGGTGAGTTCTCCATGTGCAACGCGTTCTTTCCAGTCAGGGTGCTCTTTTGCGAAGACTTCGAAGAACTGGGCTGCATAGAGGTTCCCAAGAGTATACGTTGGGAAGTAGCCGATTGCACCAAGAGACCAGTGAATGTCTTGCAAACACCCTTCTGAATGAGCTTTTGGAACAATGCCTAAGTAGGAACGCATCTTTTCATTCCACAGATCAGGAATATCGGATACAGCCACTGCTCCTTCAATAAGCGCCTTTTCCATCTCAAAGCGGATCATGATATGTAGGTTGTAGGTGACCTCATCGCTGTCCGTACGGATCATGGTAGGTTTTACGATGTTGATCGCTTTATAGAAATCTTCTAAGCGGACACTAGATAGATGCTCTGGATAGGTTTTCTGCAATAAGGGAAAGTAGTGCTGCCAAAAGGGAAGAGAGCGACCAATGGTCGTCTCCCAAGTACGTGACTGGCTCTCATCGATCCCAAGTGATGCGGCCTCGCCAAGGGGCGTTCCAAAGTGTTCTTTTGGTAAATTAGAATGATACAGACCATGTCCTCCCTCATGGATGCATGAGAGGAGATTGACAAGCATCTGGTCTGGATAGACGCGCGTTGTCATCCGTGTATCATCGGGGTGGATCGGGATACACATCGGATGGACAGATTCATCAAGGCGGCTAAAACTATTTTCAAAGCCCATGTTTTTCAGGATGGATTTTCCAAAGGCTAGCTGAGTCTCTCTTGGGCACGTCTTGTGAAGGAAGGCGTCATTGGGTTCTTTCTTCGTCTGAATTTTTTTGAGCAGAACTGTGAGAGGGACTTTGAGTCTTTCAAAAAGGGTAGTCAGCTCTTTTGTTGTCATTGTTGGTTCAAAGCAGTCAATCAGTGCGTCATATGGGTGATTGTCATACCCAAGGATCTCTGTTTTTTTTCGGCAGAGCTCGACTACTTTTTCTAAATGAGGCTGGAAGGATTTGAAGTCATTGCTCTCTTTGGCATCTATCCAGGCATGCGTTGCTGCTGAAGAAGCATTAGCAAATTCTTCTACAAAAGAGGTGGGGAGCTTCACTGCTTGGATATAGTCGCGTCTCCACTCCCTCACAGCAGCTTGCTGTTCCTTAGAAAGATTGGGGTCGAGGATAGTGGCTGTTTCTAGATCAATAAGTGCTGAGAGGGCATCTGTATAGGCTTTACTGGTTCGCTCTTTATGCTGAAGACTTGCGATAAGCTCGACTTGGCTAGAGCGGTTTTCTATGGCTCTTTTTGGCATGTAGGTCTCTTGATCCCATTCTAAGAGCATAGAGATCCCACTAAAAAGAGATGCTTTTGTGGATAGTTCTGTAAGAGTCTGGTAAGGATTTTTTGTCATAGCCACAGTCTAAAAGAAGACGAATTCTCAATCAACTTCTAGAGTTTAAAGGAATGGGTTAGACTCTGATGGAGGAAGAGAAACCCTCTGAGTTAGTTAGCCCGCTTTGGTGTGTTGTAGAAGCGTTTCTTCTCTCTTCACGTATTTTATCACTGCTGTTCAGGGGACCTTATGGCTATACAGCTGTTTTTAATGAAAAAATCTATGTCACCATCGAGAAATGGAGCTGTTTTTTTATTTCGCATATATTCAAAATACCGGTCTCTTAACCATTCTAGACAATACGGGAGTATAAGAAATGAGCACGAATCTACAGTTTGAAAAAGGATTGCCTCCGACTTTTTTAGTTGAGGCCTGGGCCAGCGAGCCTTTGACAACCGCGTTGAAAGAAACAAATATTCCTTTTGCTTTACCGGAGCCGGATGCCAACATTTCTCTGATAGTCAAAGAATCCGATGAGGTCATAGGGCAGTGCTCTGCTAATAAGGCCTCAAGGTATTGGTCACACCTGGAGAACATTGAAGTTGGTGAACAAAATCTCTCTACTCAGATTTTTATTTCTATTCATAAAAAGGCTGTTGCAGCAGAGCGTGAGTATCTAAAGAAAATACAAGAGTCAGAGGAAACATCTTTCCACGCTGCAGGGATCGCTATTCTTCCCAGCCATCGCGGTCGGGGCCTGGGTAAAGATATGCGAGAGCGTCAAATAGAGTTATGCAAAGCAAATGGAATGAGAACACTTTTTTGTGAAACAACGAATCGTTATTCTGCTGGAACTGTAGAACCGTACGGCTTTGTTAAGGTTGCTGAGTTTCTATATAAGAAACTTGCAGAGGAATTGAATTGCTCAGAGTTATCAGGTCTTGGTGATGATGCATTCACTGTTTGGTGTTGGAGCGGTCTTAAGGGCTAGGAGATTAAGAAGGCGCTGAAACAAGCCATTTTCTAGATCTTTGGAAAAGCACTTACTCAGAGTCTCCTTAGCTGTCTGTTTTTTCAAAGAAAAGAATTTCGAAAAGAAAAATTGAGTTGAGCACTTTCTGAGTGCTTAGCTCGAAGCCCTCTTTGGTAAGGAATGGCTGAATAACTTATTTGTCGAGACTGGACTTATATGTTCCAGAGTTTTTGTTATTCTTAATTGGATGAAGCAGTGAGGGAAAAGAGAATAAGTTGTAGTTAAATCGAATCATCCGACAGAATGCTTGCCTCGTACAGAACCTCATTTTGCAAGAGGCTTTAAAAAAAGGAAAAGCAACGTGGTAAATCCAGTTTCACAGGCAGGTCAGATGCCTGCCGTAATAGAAAAGAAGATAAATAAGGCGTTGGCAGACGTCGTTAGAAATGTCGGAGAGATCTTTAAAAAACTCGATGGGATTTCTTCCCGTGTTGGCAGGCTAGAAGAACGAGTGAAGCTATTCTCAACAGACCAGATTGCGGAGCAAAAGCTAATTCGAGTGCAATTTCTCAACCAAAATCGCCGTCATATTGATGCAGAGAAGCTTGCTAGAGAGGGGCTTTCTCTGAAAATCTTGGATCAGGAAATCAAGGGAGAACTCTACTTAGAGCTCGTGGAGGCTTTGTTTCAGCAAAAAAATTGGGCAGGGGTGGCCCAAGTTGTTGGGCAGTCTATGGATCGATTAAGTAAGAACATAGATCTGATTGCCCGGATTTACCTGAGGGGCATTGATGTACATTTGGTTCAAGAACAATATGAGGACGCAGTTTCCATGGGAGAGGCTGTTCTGAAATTTTCTATGGAAGATCTCTTTTTGAAAGGCAGAGTTTACTGTCGGTTGGTAGAGGCTTTGATCTGTGAGCAACAATATGCAAGAGCAATAGAGATGGCCTATGGAGGAATTTCGTTGGATCCTATAGAGCCTGATGTGGCTGGAGATCTTTACTTATTTCTTGCTATGGCCTTCTACCGAAAGCCTGAAGGGGACATTAAGAAGGCTTTTGCTGCTCTGCAAAAAGGAGTTAATATTCAGGGGATTTCAACTGAGACAAGATCAAGGTTAAATCAATTTGCTCAACAGATTGCTCCTTCAAATCAAACCAAATCCTAAATTACACGGGATCAAAAAATGTTAGAGCGGATTGGTAACTCGACCCAAAGTATTCCTATAGCAGAAAAAGTAGTAGAAGATCATTTGGCTGGTGTGTGTGAAATGCTGATAGAGACTCTACAGACGCTCAATGCGCTCCAAATCCGAGTTGCTACCTTAGAAGGAAGGGTGAGTAGAGACTGTCATCGAGATGCAGAGCGGATGCGAGTCAAAGCGCAGTTCTATAATCAAGAAGGGCGTTACATAGAAGCGGAGGCTTCGGCAAGGGGAGGACTTTCGCTTTCCATTACAGATGATCGGTTGCAGGCAGATCTTTACCTTAACTTGATCCTTTCCTTAATCGGACAGGGTGGAAAAGAGGAAGAAATTATTGAGATGGGAAAAGGCGCTCTTCTTCTCGATACGATCACACCTGATATGCAGGGGATATTCTGGGATAAAATGGCTGAAGCATTTTTGGGTGGAGTGGGTACTACGATAAGATCAGAAGCACATCAGCCTACAGAAGAAGAGGTAGCCAGAGCAACAAGTGGGTGGCTCTGCCTGAGCAGAGGATGCCAGGTATTGAGTATGAGCGAGGACCTGAAAAGAGCGCTCGACAAGAAACGGGAAATGCTTTCCTGCTTTCTTGGGGAAGCACATGTTGAAGAGCTTGAGAAGGCCGTAGGAGAAGAAATCTCGATTCGTGATTATTTAGCGTTTTTCTAGGAACTTTTTGAAAAAGAGTGGATTTTTCCAAAGAACTTTTCAGTAAGAGAGAAGAGTTTTGCTCCGATAGGGGTAAAGAAAAGCCAGGAGAGGGAGATGAGTGCTATGCAGCCGCTACCGACAACGATGTCGGAGAGCCAATGGGCGCCAACTGCTAAACGGGGTAGGCAGAGGAACGCTCCATAGATAAGTGCACTGATGGCGAGTTTTCCTCGGATTAGGTAGGCATAGCTACAGGCGAACATCATCGCTGTTGTTGCATGATCCCCTGGAAAGCTTTTACTTGAATGGGCTTTGACTTGTATCCAAGAGATGAAGTCGGAGAGATAAACAGCGCTTGGAAGAACAAGTGTTGGGCTTGGACGGCGAAGGCGAAGGATGTCTTTGCAGAGGACCCTGTTAATCAAGATAATGGTGAGTGCTGTCCATAGAATGCAGCAGAAGAGCTGTGCACTTCTTTTAAGTCGCTTCTCTCGTGGGGCTTTGTAAACAGCTGCAATATAGAATCCCAGGATGAAGAGGTCTTCTAACCAGTCTGCTAACTTGTGATTAGCTAAGGCCCAGAAGATACGTAAGGGTTCGTTTTGTCTAAGGGGGGCGTTGAGAAGGTGGAAGAAGCTTGTATCAATCCATGCCCATGCAGTTGTTGTAAGTGGTAACACTGTACTTAGGAAAAGCAGGAGTCCAAAAGCGTTCCAAAATAAAAAGCTTTTCCTCTGCCAAGAAGGGGTGAGGGATAAATTTGCTGTTGTCATCGGGCCCTTGCAAATCTCCAGCCGAAGAATGTGAACAGGATAGCAAAAGGAGCGAGTATTGCTAAGTGGGGGGAGACAATCTCATTTTCGCCTAAGATGACAGCTGCATCCATGAATGCAACAAACGCAACAAACGCAAAAACAGCAAAGGTATAGATAAAGAATTGAGGGAGGTGTCGCTTGTATCTGATACAAGAGGGAGCTATAGCGATGAGGACGAGGATACTAAGGAAGGGCATCGTCCATTTGAAGAGGAGCTGAGTGAGGAGCTCTTGCTTTTCATATTTTGAGAGATGGAGATCTTCCTTTGCTTGCCGTGTCAGCTCGCGGATCGAACGGTTTTCGAAGGGAATAAGCCCTTTGCGGGGGAGGTCGCGCCGCCAGCTCAAGTCTTTAAACACATGTGTTGAAAACGACTCACTTTTTTCAAGCACTCCAGCTTCATTCCGGGTAATATGGTCTGCCCACTGTCCCTGAGGATGGTCTGGGTCAGCTTTTAAGTACTTCATGCGCCAGATATCATTTGCATTGCGGATCCAGATCACATCGAAGAAGGACTCTTTTGCTGTGTCGTAGCTTTGGTAGATTAGTTTTGAATGGTCGTCTAGGTGAATTACACTTAAAGGATCGGATCGTTTTCCTCGGAAAGAGTGGCGCAAATGAGCATCATGGAATTTATCGATGAAGTTTAGTGAGTACGGGACAGCAAATTCATTGACGGCTAGCGTTGCAAAAGAGCAGAGGAGCGCCATATAAAGGAGGGGGCGAAGGAGTTTTTTCTGTTTGATCCCAGCAGACTGAAATGCGACGAGTTCTTTGTGGGTGTTGAGTTGGCAAAGGACTTTGATGCTAGCAATCAGCGTTGCGAGGGGAAGTAGGATGTCTGCTCGTTTAATGAATTGAAGAACGTAGTATTGGAGGATTTTCCAAAAGGGAAGCTGGTTGCCTTGGACAAAGTCTTGCATATGGGTCGAATAGTCGATTACAACATAGAGGAGATAGAACCCAAGGAGGAATAGGGCAAAGACTTTGAGGAATTCCCGAAAGATGTAGCGTTCCCAGATTTTAATAAACATTAGCTAGCCCCCTTCGCAACCTGTTTAAAGGAGCGGAGACAGAAAAAGAGAATGATCGGATGGGGTGCTAAGAAAAGAACTACGCTAGATAGCCAGTCGTGTTTGATCGATTTTGCTCCCATGAAGGCGACGAGATAAAAAGTCATTAGAGCAAAACACCAGAGAGCTCCCTTTATTTTGAGATTGCGGGAGATCTCCATACCAAATCCTATTCCGACAAGGGTAAATGTGAACGCTGCGAGTCCTAAAGAAAGACGGCGTGCAAGTTCTTGGATTGCTCGGACATCGGGTTTCTCTTTCCCTCGATTTTCTGCAATGTACCTTGCTTGTAGCATGCGCAAGTTTAGGTAGTCGTAGTTGAAGTTCCAATCACTAGTTCGCAAGTACTGTGTTAGTTGCTCTGATTCAGTCTGCATTTCTGACTGATTTTCAATCACCAAGTGATCGAAGCTCTCTCCTGCTTTGGGAGCCACACTAGAGATAAAGGTGACATTTTCACCAAGAAGTGTGTGGTCCTTTAAGGAGAGCTTTTCCGCCAGCATTAGGCTGAGGCGTTGGTTCGAGACGTTCCGCGTGATGAAAAAGACATCTTTGGCGTACCTTCCTGCTTTGAGAACCTTCATATCAATATAAGTATTTTTGAGTTTGATAAGAGTTTCTTTTTGAAGCAGGCATAAAGGGTTGACCGCAGTCATCTGATAAGCTAGATTTTTCGAGAGAGCTCGACATTTAGGGGCTATTTCAGAGACAATAGTGAAGTTTAGCATCGCAATAACAATCCCAGAGATAATAAGGGGAAAGGTGATGTGCAGCGTGCTAAGGCCTGCTGCTCGAACTGCTGTCAGCTCGTGCGAGCGGCTCATTTTCTGAAAAAGAAGAAGAGATGCAATCAAACAGGCAATAGGAATCGCTAGAGGAAGAACAGACGGGATCTGGTAGAGAATAAATTTAACAATATAGAGCTTGGAGGCTCCGGTCGTGGCAAAACGAGCAATCGTTTGGAATCGCGTAACGAGAAGCACCGAAATAAATCCGGTTACGCACAACAGAAAAACTTTGAGGTAGTTGCGCAACAGATAGCGCCATAGCAAGGGCATTCAGTTTCCTCGTCACCCAGTAAAGAGCCCTGATTGTATGCCTCTAGAGCTTATATGACAAGTCAGAGGATGTCTTTGACTTAAAGAATCAACGAGTGAGCTGTTCAGATAGCCATTAGTAGAGCAAATGCATTTAGAAGAAAAAGTTCATAATTTTTTGAAACGATCCAAAAAGTGGAAAAACCCACTTCTATTAGGGTTTTCTGGTGGAGAAGATTCACTTGCTTTAGCTCACTGTTTAAAGCGGCTTGAGGTTCCCTTTCATCTTGCCCATTTTGATCATGCTTGGCGGGAAAAGAGTAAATGGGAAGCTGAAGAACTTAAAAAATGGGCAGAGAGGGAGGGGATTGTTTTTCATACGGATCGTAGCTCAAGTGGGGAGCGAGGAGAATTAGCTGCAAGAGAGGAGCGATATTTATTCTTTGAAAATCTGTTTGTAAAAGGGGGATTTCAAGCACTCGTTTTGGCTCACCACCGAGAAGATCAAGTAGAGACGGTTCTAAAGCGTATTTTTGAGGGGGCAAATCTCACCACACTCAAAGGAATTAGACCTACCCATTATATGGGGGAAATGCCTGTTTGGCGTCCTTTGCTTGAGGTCCCCAAGAAGGTGATTAGCTCTTACTTGAAAGAACATAGCCTTACTCCAATTGATGATCCAACAAATCGAGATCCGAAGTACCTGCGCGCTCGGATGAGAGGGGAGCTGATCCCTTTTCTCTCAGAGAAGTTCGGTAAAGAGATTGCTCCTTCTGTCGCTCGAATTGGTCGCTATTCTTTAGAGTTAGAGGACTATCTTCGTAAGAAGACAGAATCTCTCTATCCCTTAGAAGGGCCCTTTGGGCTGATGTGGGATTTTTCTAGTTCTCATCCAGCGGAAATACGCTATGTTCTCGGGAGTTTTTTTAGGCGAAAAAGCCTAACAATTAGCCAGTTAGTCGTAGATCGGATCCTAGAAGCAGTTGATACAAAAGCGGCCAATCGCAAGCTTTTCTTTTCTTCGCAAACTGTAATCGTGGATCGAGGGCACCTGTTTTGGTTAAAAAAAGATCTGCCGAGTTTTCCAAAAATAGCACCTCTTCAAGAGGGGCTTGTCAAGGAGGGAGATTGGGAATGGACTATCCGATTTGTAGACGCAGGATCTCTATCGAGTTGGAAGGACTGGTGGAGAGGAAAAATTTCATTTGCTGTTCAGGAAGGGCAACAGACTTTGGACATCCCAGGACGGTCCTCACGTAAATGGCAAAATAGCCATAGAATTCCAGCATTTTTGCGTGATGCGTTCCCTATGACAGAGCAAAAGAAGAGCAAAGAGGCTGTAACTGCTTCTCGGTTTATTACTGTTGAGATAAACACTCGTCCTTAAAGGCCTGGGTATGGTATTCTCAGTTTTGCCCTTAAGCATGTGTGTAAGAGTGACTTTTGCTTTGAGCTCCGTTATAAGGGAAAAAAAGATAGTGTTTATCCGGATAGGTATAAAGCGCTCATCTTAAAAATTTTAGTTTCTCTGGATTTGGATTTCTAAAAAATAGAGGTCTTTTTACTGTTTTAAAAACCTAAGGGTTGTGATATATAAATAAATTATGAGCGAAGATAATAACAACAAGCCTGTGCCGAAGAAAGGATTCCCTGGGGGATTCATCATTTTCATTTTGGCAGCCGTATTAACTGTTTTCTCTATTCAGAGCATGAATAAGGACAAAGAAGGTAAAGTAGCCTTCAGTCATCAAGTAGAGCACTTGGTGAATTTGGATCTTCTTCATAAGGAGAGCAATAAGAA
Organism: Chlamydiota bacterium; assembly: GCA_021772375.1. GTDB lineage: Bacteria > Chlamydiota > Chlamydiia > Chlamydiales > Rhabdochlamydiaceae > Sacchariniichlamydia. The sequence goes on from JAJFME010000014.1 coordinate 21,292, forward strand.
AACAGCTTTGAATGATAATCTTGTTACATTCAGTGGGAAATTCCAAGACCGTGTTTCTGATGATGCTAAATCCCGCTATCGCTTTTTACAACTACTCAACACCAATAATCAACTCACCCTAGAGCAGGCAGCTATTGAAAAAGACGTTGCCAAACTCCGTTCAGGGGTGGAAAGCTCTGCCGACTGGTTCCTTAACTTAAGTGGAATCACTATTCCTAGCAGGGGGTACATCGTTGTAGGTTCTGGTTTTGATATGCCTGGGTCTAATCACTCTGTTGTCCTCCGCTCCATTACAGATCGACAGATGATCAACCTAAAAGAGTTAAAGAGCAATTTCCGCGCAGCCTCTAGTTCTAAAGCAGAGCTCGATCAATTTGGTACGCAATTGCATACACTCATCCAAGGTTTCCGCTCACCCAACTTAGGGATCGGAAATGAGGCGATGAAACAGCAGCTTAAAGACATGGAAGCAGAGGTCATTAAAGCTGAAGGATTCAGTATTGCAGACCGCATAGCAGTATACGCAACATCTATCAACCATCTCCAAGGAATCGTTGATGAATTGAATGTCTCTGAGGGAGGCGTTCGACTTAACCAATTACGCCCTGTTCGTACCTATAAACAAGACCTGGTTCGCAACCGTGAGATCGCTGAAGAACTCGTGACAAATGGCGCTCAGCTAAATAAGGCACGCCAACAAGTTGCTGGAGTTATTTGGTACTTCAATAACAAAGAGCTCTCTACACGCCAGTTAGAAAAGCAAGATCCCGAAGCCTATAGTCAGTGGTTTGCAGGTGCGAACGAAGAGTGGCAAGCTTTTGCGGTTAATAAGGGAGCAGAGTTCAAAGCCCCGGATCAGCCGCGCAATACCGTTCTTGAAAAAACGTTCAAAAGTGAGCAGCCTGCAACAAACTACTTCGGCTATCTTATTACCCTTATGCCTGTGCTACTGATCGTATTCCTTCTTTACTTTGTCTTCTCTAAGCAGATGAAGGGAATGGGAACAGGCGGTGCAATGAACTTTGGTAAATCTCCAGCTCGTCTTTTGACAAAGGAGAAAAACAGAGTTACCTTTAAAGATGTTGCTGGCTGTGATGAAGCTAAAGAAGAATTGCATGAGATTGTTGATTTTCTTAAAGACCCAGCTAAATTCACAGCTCTTGGAGCTCGTATTCCTAAAGGTGTTCTTTGCATCGGCGCTCCAGGTACAGGGAAAACCCTTATTGCTCGAGCTGTAGCGGGAGAAGCTGATCGTCCTTTCTTCTCTATTTCAGGTTCTGACTTTGTTGAAATGTTTGTTGGAGTCGGTGCAAGCCGTATCCGTGATCTTTTCGAGCAAGCTCGAAAGCAAGCTCCTTGTATCATCTTTATTGATGAGATTGATGCTGTAGGACGTCACCGTGGTGGTGGAGTTGGCGGAGGCCATGATGAACGTGAGCAGACTCTCAATCAGCTTCTTGTTGAGATGGATGGGTTTGATACACGAGAAGGGGTAATCCTCATTGCTGCAACCAACCGTCCCGATGTTTTGGATAAAGCGCTCTTGCGTCCTGGGCGCTTTGATAGACGTATTACAGTAGAACTACCCGATGTGAAAGGGCGTCATGAGATCTTAAAAGTGCATGCGCGCAAAATTAAACTCGATGCAGAAGTAGACCTCATGGGTATTGCAAAAAACACTCCTGGAGCATCTGGGGCAGACCTTGCCAATATTCTCAATGAAGGAGCTCTTCTTGCAGCTCGCAATGGTCGCAGTGCTGTCACTCAGCAAGAAGTAAACGAGGCTTGTGATAAGGTCCGTTATGGAAAAGAGCGACGTTCTCTAGATATAGATGACCAGGAGAAGCGTACAACTGCCATCCACGAGTCAGGGCATGCCATTGTTGGTCTCTGTGTTGAGCATGGGGATACCGTTGACAAAGTTACTATTATTCCTCGAGGTCCATCGCTTGGAGCGACTCACTTTATGCCCAAGAAAAACCGCTTGAGCTATTGGAAAAAAGAAGTGATCGATCAGCTTGCCGTTCTTATGGGAGGGCGGATTGCAGAAGAACTTTTTGTTGGAGATATTTCAAGTGGAGCTCAGATGGATATCACCCAAGCCACACGCCTTGTGCGGAGTATGGTTTGTGAGTGGGGAATGACTGATGCTCTCGGTGCTGTTGCCTATGACGAACGTAGTGAGCAAGGGCAGTACCTTGGAATGTCTGGACATAATGAGAAGAAGTACTCGGAAGAGACAGCTACAAAGATCGATTTAGAAGTACGCCGCCTTCTTGATGAAGCTAATAAAAATGCCACAGATATTATCGAAGCGAATCGAGATAAACTCATCCTCATGACTGATATGCTTATGGAGTTTGAGACACTTGATCGCCAGGACGTACTCGATATCATGGCAGACACGTGGGATACGGAGAAGAAACGTCAGCGTCAAAAAGACGATGCAGACCGTGCGCGTAATCAGCCACCACCGCCTCCAAAACCTGTTTCTACAACTCCTCCAGCAGACCTCGATCTGCAGGACCCTAGCCCTCAAGGCACTTAGAGCGTCGGCCCTCTTGATCCCTTCCAGGCTCTATGTTAGACTCTTTTTCCCAATGGAGGTCTTTCATGTCAGCAATACAAGGTTTAGTCGCAGCCGGAGCCACATCATTTCTCTATAATGAAGTAGATAGAACTCTCAATAAAAAAATGCAGAGTTCTTGGAAATACACGGCTCTACAGACAAATCACGCACTTCTGATCGGAGGGATAGCCCTAAAGGCAGCTGGGTCCCCTATGGGTCTTTTTTCCCTTACTGCCAAGGGAGTATTTTTCCTGACTCCTGCAATTTTGGTCGCGTCTGTCATAAAGGCGGATCGAGACATTACCCCTTTAGAAGAGCGGATCATTACCGTTGTAGGATCCTTGAATTATCTTCTATCAACCATATCATCCATTGCTCTATTGGTACTTGGTCATCAAGGGTTTGCTCTGGCATCGATGACGGTTCTCCTACTCGATACTCTAGATGGGAAAGACATCCTCCCTCAAGTTGGCAAGACCTTCTGTAAATATGCTAGAATAACAGCAGCATTCTTTGCTTTTGTCTCTTATGCGAACTGGATCGAAGGGGCTGGTTCAGAACTGTATACCAATACATTTGCTTGCTCTGCTGCAGCTCTTATTTTGCCGGCCATCTCTGCCAAATTTGATGAGTGGGGTCAGGCACGAGCGGCTTCAAGAAGGCCTTATGCAAGGGAATCTGGAAGTGGATGGACTTTCACGGAGTACGCATCATCTGAGGTATCATCCGTTGACTATGATGGATATGGTGGTTATGGATCATCAAGCTACGGTAACCCTTACAGAAGTAGTTATACTCCCTACCACTATACACCGAGCTATACAACTACTGCAATGCCTAGTTTTACTCCGGGATTTTCACGGTATGTGCTCTAATTCAAATAGAGAGGGATGAGGGTTAGAATGAAAAAGTTAATTACAGTTATTTTACAATAGGAATGAACATAAGCTCAAGTCTAGAGGCTTTAAACTTGGCTGAAAAACCTCCTGCAGGGATAGTCGAAGCGACCGAGTCGTTTCCTTTCTTGGGATCATTGCTGGATTATATTAAGGAATCGGGTGGTGAAGATATCACTTTTCCAGGGCTGAATAAAGGAGATGGATATGTTAAGTAAAAGCGCGCAGAGTATTCAAAATACTCTTTCTGAAAAAAATCTAAGTGCTGAGGTAGTTGAGCTTCCAGCAAGTACTCGTAGTGCAAAAGAAGCAGGGGAAGCAATTGGATGCGTGGTAGCTCAGATCGTGAAATCATTGATTTTTCGTACCAAAGAAACAAAAAAGCCGATTCTTATTCTTGCTAGTGGAGTTAATCAAGTTAATGAAAAGACTGTAGCAAAGCTTATTGGAGAAAAAATCGAAAGGGCAGACCCAAACTTTGTTCGTGAAGTAACTGGATTTGCTATCGGAGGAATTCCTCCAGTTGGTCACAAGCAGCCGATAGAAACATTTATTGATGAGGACCTTTTGCAATTTGAAACAGTATGGGCTGCTGCGGGTACTCCTCATGCAGTATTTAGTCTACAATCTGTAAATTTACAAAATCTAACAGGTGGAAAAGTCACTTCGATTAAATGATCTTTCAAGGAAATCTATACATTGGGCAATCAAATACAGGGCAAAGATACCTGCAGTTATAAATTTATTTCTTGGGATCGGTATGAATAGACTCATACTTTAGAGTATCGCCCTCATGGTGAAAGGTAAAAACCTCTCCATTACCGACTCGGAAGTCTGACCAATCGAAGCCTGCGAGGTGGCTGAGGAGAGAATGTATCACGCCTCCGTGGGTTACGATGAGGATGTCTTCGTCGGGATGACGGTTGGCGATGGTGAGAAGAGTGGGGAGAACCCGATCCACGGTCTCTTTGCCAGATTCCATGTCAGGGACGATTTTTTGGAGGAACTTCTCTTTACTAGAGGTACTTTCTAGCTTCAGCTCTTTGTGCACTTCTGCAAGAGTTTTTCCTTCTAAGCTTCCAAAGGCAATTTCTCGAAGCTCTTCGTAGATAGTAATAGGAAGAGGACGTGAGCCTTTGATGATTTCTGCTGTTTCAACAGCGCGGCTTAAAGGGGATACATAGATAGCTGTAAAGGGATGCTCGGCAAGAGCATCACCTGTCGTGCGGGCCTGTAGACGCCCCCTCTCATTGAGGGGGATGTCTATAGAACCTTGGTAGCGTTTTTGCGCATTCCAGTCGGTTTCGCCGTGGCGAACTAGATGGAGTCTACTCATCCATTTTTCTTGGCTGGAGCCTCTAACAACACTTTATGGCTGAGGCGGATTTTTCCATGGTCATTGATCTCGAGTACTTTAACTTCGATCTCCTGTCCTTCTTTAAAGCCGCTCTTGTTGATATCTTCGATTCTCTCGAAGGAGAGTTCCGAGATGTGGCAAAGGCCTTCTACGCTACCGATAAGGGAGACAAAGACCCCAAAAGGAACAACCGATACGATTTTCCCTTTATAGACCTTGCCAACTTCAGCTTCAGCGGTCAGATCATGGATGATCTTCTTGGCTTTTTCCATTGATTCATGGGTAGTTGCTATGATGCTCACAATGCCGTCGTCATCGATATTGATCTCAGCACCAGTCTCTTCAACGATTGCACGGATCTGTTTTCCACCCGGCCCAATTACAACCCCGATCTTGCTCGGCTTGACTCGGACGGTTTCGATACGTGGTGCATGTGGAGAGAGGCTATCGTTGGATTTAGGACAAGCCTCTAGCATTTTTTGGAGGATATGGACTCTACCCTCTTTTGCTTGTGCTAGCGCAACACGCATGATCTGAGGGGTGATCCCTTCGATTTTGATGTCGAGCTGGAAAGCTGTGATTCCTGCATCGTTTCCTGTGATCTTGAAATCCATATCCCCGAGAGCATCCTCTGCTCCTAGAATATCGGAGAGAATTGCGTAACGCTCTCCTTCAAGGATAAGTCCCATGGCGATCCCTGCAATAGGATGTTTAATTGGGACACCGGCGTTCATCATAGCAAGACATCCACCGCAAACAGAAGCCATAGAGGAAGAACCGTTGGATTCAGTGATATTAGATTCTAGACGGATTACATAGGGGAAGGAATCTTGCGCAGGAAGGGTTGCACTCAGTGCTCTTTCTGCAAGTTTTCCGTGCCCTACTTCTCTACGTGCAGGAGGGCCGAAGCGTCCTACTTCTCCTACACAGAAAGGAGGGAAGAAGTATTGGAGGTAGAAGCGATGACTGTCTTCTCCATGGAGGCTTTCATAGCGCTGAGCCATAGGATCTCCACCAAGAGTTGCCACAGCAATTGTTTGAGTCTCGCCGCGGGTGAAGACGGCGCTTCCATGGGTGCGAGGCAAGTAACCTGTATCGATAGAAATAGGTCTGATTTGATCAGTTTTTCTTCCATCGGGGCGAACATTCTCTGAGAGAATCATTTCCCGCAGAATAGAGGCCTGGGTCTTTTTGAAGGCATTCATCACATCAGATTTTGGATAGACAGCTTCTTCTTCTGGACAGAACTTCGCAGATACGGTTTCTTTGATTGCGCTAATCTCTTCATCACGTTCTTGCTTACTAGCAATGCGGATCGCCTTTTCGACCTTTTCTGAGCAAAAGCTCTTGACGTCTTCTAGAACTTTGCTAGAGGGAACACGCAAAGTATCGAGTTGTTTTGGTTTACCAATTAGGTCCTGCCATTCGCTAAGGGCGCGGCAGATAGTCTTGATTGCTTCGTGGCCTTCTTCTACAGCTTCAAGGATTTGTTCTTCTGTAAGGAAGTCAGCATATCCTTCAATCATTAGGATGGCGTCTTCTGTACCTGCAATGAGTAGGTCGAGCTTGGATTTTTCCATCTCTTGACGAGTAGGGTTGATAATGAAACGCTCACCGATTAGAGCCACTTGTACAGCACCTACAGGCTTGACAAGAGGGATGTCGGAGATGACAAGTGCAGCTGATGCAGCGCAAATCGCTAGAGGATCAGGAACATGCACGCCATCATAAGATAGAACGAAGGTCAAGAGCTGAATTTCGTGGAAATAGCCTTTTTCGAACATTGGGCGTAGGGGACGGTCGATTAGGCGACAAGTTAAGATTTCTTTTTGAGTAGGGCGCCCTTCCCTTTTTAGATATCCACCGAGGGTCTTTCCTGTAGAGGAAAATTTTTCTTGGTAGTCAACGCGCAAAGGAAGGAAGTCGACGTCTTCTAGAGGTTGAGCAGATGCACAGGCTGTTGCCATAAGCATGGTGTCTCCAGAGCGGAGCATGATAGAGCCATTGGCTTGGCGAGCAATTTTGCCTGTCTCAAAGCTGATTTCTCTTCCGCCGATCGATACAGAGATAGTGTGTTTGTCCATTATTTGGATCTCCTAATTTAAATTTTCATGATATCCGGCGGATAAACTGACCGCTTCTGTAGAGTAGGGCTCTACTCTAGGGAAGGGGGCATTCTATCAGCCGAATAATCTAAGAGATTGTAACACAAAGAGAAACTTTAGGGAAATAAGAATGCCCTTCGGTCGGAGATCTGATAAGCGAGTTGTTTAGTATCTTTTTGAGGAAAAACAAAAGGCAAGCCCAAAGGCTTGCCTTTTGTAAAGATCGTGTTAAGTTAGAAGATTACTTGCGTAAGTTGAGTCGAACGATGAGGTTCTGGTAGCGCTTAGTATCAGTCGAATTGAGGTAATCTAAAAGTTTACGACGTTGTCCTACGAGCTTCAGAAGAGAGAGGCGAGAGCCATGATCTTTAGGAGCTAGTTTTAGGTGCTCTGTAAGTTCGGCAATTCTCTCAGTTAAAATTGCAATTTGGACATCAGCAGATCCAGTATCCTTCTCATGAAGCTGGAACTTTTTTGTGATTTCCTCTTTCGTGCCTTTATCGAGTGACATTTAAAGATCTCCTTTAGAATCAAAAACCGTGTGCGCAACTAAACATTATTCTAAACAAGTCAACTTTTTGGTTCAATGAGAAGTTGAAAGTTCTGACTGCTTGTCAATTGCAAAAGTTCATGTTAGCATGGCAAAACAATTAAATCCAAGCGTTAAAAATCATGTCTGTATGTGATGAAAATTTTATGCGAGAAGCACTTGTTGAAGCAAAAAAAGCATTTGCTTTGCAGGAGGTTCCTGTTGGTGCTGTGCTTGTTCATGAGGGGAAGATTGTCGCACGTGGGCACAATCTTGTCGAGAAAAGGTGCGATGCATCTTGTCACGCGGAGGTCCTCTGTTTGCGGGCTGGAGCAAAGATCTTAGGGAACTGGCGTTTGGTAGAAAGCACTCTTTATTGTACTTTAGAGCCCTGTGCGATGTGTGCAGGTGCTATGGCTCTTTTTCGGGTTAAGCGGCTTGTATATGGAGCTCCTGATTTGCGCCATGGGGCTAATGGAAGTGTTTTTAATGTGTTGAATACTTCCCATCCAATCCACCAGGTGGAAGTGACTTCTGGTGTGTGTGAAGGGATGGCCAAAGGGCTAATGCAAGAATTTTTTCGCCAAAGGAGACGGGATGGAAGCGCTGTTTGAAGAAATGGTTATGCAGCAAGAAGAGAGGGTTTTTAAGCTCGCTCAGAGGATCATCCCTAACATTACAAAAGAAGATATGCTTCAGCCGAATGATTTTCCTGTACTCGAAAATCACCCCTTGTTCCGATACGAAGAGGGTGTCCTAGAAGGGTTCCGTTCGGCCCAGGTTGCCTATTTGGCCAAGATGCGGGAAGGGTGTTGTAAATAATTGCCTTCTCGGTCTATAGTTAAGGTCTTTTACAAAACATTTTTGGAGCTCCAATGAAAAAGCAAGGCCACCCCAATTATCAAGACGTTCTATTTGTTGATACTTCTACAGGGACGAAGTTTGTCTGTGGTACTACTCTGCAACCCGAAGAAAGAGAGACTTTTGAAGGGAAAGAATACCCTGTATACCGTGTCCCTATTTCTTCAGCTTCTCACCCTTTCTTCACAGGAAGTCAGCAGTTTGTTGACACGGAAGGGCGTGTTGATAAATTCCGTAAGCGCTATGCGAAGAAGGAAGCTCCTCAAGCAGAAGCCGAGCCTAAAGAAGAGCCCAAAAAGAAGGCTGCTCCTAAGAAGGTGGCAAAAAAAGCTGCTAAGAAATAACAGCTGTGAAAGAACGGGTTCAGAAGCTCATAGCTCGCTTTTCTGAAGTAGAGCGACTTTTAGGAGAGCCCGATGTGCTCTCTGATCAAGAGAAGTACAAAGAACTCACTCAAGAACACGCCTATTTGAATCAGATCAAAGAGGCGTGGGACCATTTCCAAAAGACCCAAAAACAACTCGAAGAAGACAAAGAACTTATCAAGGAAGAGACTGATGAGGAGCTTCTTGAGATGCTCCGTGAGGAGATTGGCTCTCTAGAGAAGGAATCCGTTGTTGTCCAGGCAAAGTTAGAAACTCTTCTTGTTCCGCCTGATCCAAATGACAGTCGAAATACGATCATCGAAGTACGTGCTGGGACGGGTGGGGATGAAGCTGCTCTTTTTGTTGGAGACATCGTCCGAATGTATCAGCTCTATGCAGCCAACTCAGGCTGGAAATGGGAGCTTTTGTCTTGCGCGCAGTCTGACGTCGGTGGTTATAAAGAATATATCATGGTTGTATCTGGGCTTAATGCTCACCGAATGCTCCAATATGAAGCAGGTACGCATCGGGTGCAGCGGGTTCCAACTACGGAGACACAAGGAAGGGTTCACACCTCAGCTGTAACGGTAGCTATTTTAATGGAGCCGGATGAAGAAGAACAGGTGGATCTGGATGAGAAAGAGCTCAAAATCGATACCTACCGCGCTTCTGGTGCGGGAGGGCAACATGTAAATACAACCGATTCAGCAGTGCGTATCACGCATATTCCGACAGGTGTTGTGGCCTACTGTCAACAAGAGCGTTCTCAACATAAAAATAGAGAGAAGGCTCTCCGTCTTCTAGCTGCGAAAATTGCAGATGAGAAAAGGTTGAAGGCTCAGAAAGAGCGATCAGATCTTCGCCAGAGTCAAGTAGGAACGGGGGATCGTTCTGAGCGGATCCGAACCTATAATTTCCCTCAAAATCGTATCAGTGATCATCGAATCGATCTCACCCTCTATAAACTCGAAATGGCTATGGATGGAGATATTGATGATATCACCCAGGCTCTAGTCAGTTATTTTCACCAACAGAAGCTCTCGGCTTCATCATGAAAATGGTCAAAGAGATTCTTTCTTTGGCGGCTGGTTTTTTAGAAAAACATCAGGTGAGCTCTCCCCGTCTTTCGGCAGAGACTCTTTTGGCTCATTTTTTAGATCTCAAGCGGATTGAGCTTTACATGCATTTCGATCGGCCTGTTCAAGAACTGGAGCTAGAGCTTTTTCGTTCTGCTCTAAAAAAAGCGGTTCGAGGGGATCCTCTTTCTTACATCTTAGGGGAGGTGGAGTTTTACGGAGCTAGGATCAAGGTAACGCCGGCTGTTCTGATTCCAAGGCAGGAAACAGAGATTTTACTTGATATGGTCTCCAAACAGATTGATTCTTCACAAAAGCGGGTGATCGACCTCTGCTCTGGCTCTGGCTGCTTGGCAATTGGCTTGAAAAAGGCGCATCCAAATCTAGAGGTTGTTGGAGTAGATCTTTCTTTAGACGCTTTGGAAATCGCTCGTGAGAATAGTGCAAAGAATAATGTAGAAATCAAATGGTTCCATGGGGATCTGATCGAACCGGTTAAAGATCAAAAATTTGATCTTGTTCTTTGCAATCCTCCCTATGTCACGGAAGCTGATTACGAGACTCTTGATCCCGGGGTACGTAATTTTGAACCTAAAATGGCACTTGTCTCTGGGGTAAGTGGCTATGAAGTTTTTGAGAGACTCCAACAAGAGCTTCCAGAGATCCTCAATCCGGGAGCTAAAGTTTTTTGTGAGATCGGAACAGGGCAAGGAGCTGGGGTATTGGAGAGGTTTTCTTCTGGAGATTGGAAGGATCCAAGCGTCAAGCCCGATTGGGCGGGTCATGATAGGTTCTTCTCTACCTCAATTTAGGCCTTGAAAATGAAAGGTTTTTTCCCTATATTAGTGGGAACTAATTATGTTTGACTCACTTGCTAATAAGTTTACCAACCTTTTTTCCTCGCTCTCTGGCAAAAAAAACTTGACGGAGGGTAATGTCTCGGACGCTGTTCGTAGCGTGCGTTTAGCCCTGCTCGATGCCGATGTGAACTACACAGTGGCCTCCCAGTTTGTGAAGCGAGTCAAAGAAAAAGCTCTTGGTCATGCAGTTCTTAAGTCGGTGACACCAGGTCAACAGTTTGTCAAGGTTGTCCACGAAGAGTTGATTGCTTTAATGGGCAGTGATGAGGTCTCTCTACAGCTTACAGGTAATCCCGCTGTTATTCTCATGTGTGGGCTTCAGGGATCTGGTAAGACAACGACTGCGGCCAAACTTGCAGCGCATCTCAAGAAGCAGAATAAAAAGATCCTTGTCTGTGCATGTGACTTGCAACGCCCTGCTGCTGTAGAGCAGTTGAAGCGTCTGTGCGCATCAATCGAGACCGATGTTTTTGCACTTGATAAAGAGACAAAGCCTCTTAAGGTTGCAAAAGGTGCTTTAGATAAAGCCAAGAAAGAAGGATTCGACACTCTGATCGTTGATACAGCAGGTCGTCTGCATATTGATGAAGCTCTCATGAAGGAACTCGAAACACTCAAGAAAGCTCTCGACCCTCAGGAGATCCTTTTCGTAGCGAATGCGACAACAGGACAAGATGCTGTAAAAACAGCGCAAGAATTTGATCAGACACTTGGCATTACCGGTTCTGTGTTGACGATGCTCGATGGAAGCGCTCGCGCTGGTGCTGCAATCTCTATCACGGAGGTAACTAAAAGACCTCTAAAGTTTGAGGGGATAGGCGAGCATTTAGACGATTTCCAGGTATTTAACCCTCGTTCGATGGCTGATCGTGTTCTTGGCATGGGTGATGTAGTGAACCTTGTTAAAAAGGCTGAAGAGCATATTGATGAGGAAGAGAGTGCTAAGCTTGAGAAGAAACTGCGTAAAGCCTCGTTTACCTATAATGATTACCTTAAGCAGATGGGGATGATGAAGAAGATGGGCTCATTTAAGAGTCTTCTTAAGATGGTTCCAGGGATGTCTAATATGGGCGACCTCGAGCTTTCTGAAAAAGAGTTTATGAAAACCGAGGCAATCATCCAGTCGATGACTGCCACTGAGCGAGAAGAAAGTGTCGAGCTGCAACCCAGCCGTCGTCGCCGGATCGCACTCGGCAGTGGTACAACGATTGACGATGTCAATCGTCTCGTAAAAGGATTTAAGAAGTTGAAAAAGTTTTGTAAGTCGATGCCTAAAATGAAATCGATGCCTAATTTAAAGGAGACAATGTTATGGCAGTGAAGATTCGCTTGCGCCAACAGGGGCGCGCTAATCGCCAAACTTATCGTTTAGTTGCTTGTGATACACATGTAAAACGCGATGGGATCTATCTAGAAAATTTGGGATGGTACGATCCCTTCCTAGAGGAAAACAATGCAAAGCTCAATGATGAGAGAGTCTTGCATTGGTTAAACCTTGGTGCAGAGATGAGTGAAGATGCAAAAAAACTCATCGCACGGACAGCCCCAAGTGTGATCAAGCAGTGGAATGAGAAGCGAGAAGCAAAAAAAGTAAAGCTTGCAGCGAAGCGTCGTGAAAATCGTCGTAAAGTAGCAGCGAAAGCATCTGCAAAGTAATGCGCTTTGATATTCTCTCTCTTTTCCCCGAATATTTTCGGGGGCCGTTTGATGTGAGTATGCTGAAAAGAGCGAGAGAGAGGGAGTTGATTGATGTGGAGTTTACCGACATTCGGGACTTTGCTGAAAATAAGCACAAAAGTGTAGATGACCGCCCCTACGGTGGGGGACCTGGGATGGTCCTGACACCTGGGCCTTGTGTCCGGGCGATCCGCGCGAGAAAAAGAGAAGGTTCTCATGTGGTCTATCTGTCGCCACAGGGTAAGATGCTTAACGCAAAGAAGAGTGAAGAGCTCGCTAAGAAACCTCATCTTATTTTGTTGTGTGGCCACTATGAAGGGGTTGACCAGAGGGTAATAGATAGTGAAGTTGATGAAGAAATTAGCATCGGCGACTATGTCCTCACCAATGGTTGTTTGCCTGCGATTGTTTTAATAGACGCTGTTACTCGTTTTATCCCCGGCGTTTTAGGACATGAAGAGGCTGCAGCTAAGGACTCTTTTCAGGAAGGGGGCTTTGAAGGTCCTCAATATACTCGTCCTGAGGAGTTCGAAGGGAGATCCGTCCCTGAGGTACTATTGGGGGGGAACCACGCTGTGATTGAAGAATGGCGTGCAGAACAAGGATTAAAAAAAACTCGGCTAGTCCGACCAGAATTAACAGGAGCATATAATGACCCAGTCACAATTGATTGACGAAATGGAAGCAGCGCTGCTCAAGCAAGATCTTCCAGAATTCAAAGTGGGAGATACGATTAGCGTGCACTATCGGATCATTGAAGGAGAAAAAGAGCGTATTCAGATCTTTACAGGTACTGTAATCGCCCGTAAAGGAAACGGAATTTCTGAAACTGTTTCTATCTACCGTACCGCCTACGGATCTGCGATGGAGCGTGTCCTTCCTATCCATAGCCCTAAAATTGCAAAAATTGAGGTCATCAAGTACGGAAAAGTTCGCAGAGGGAAACTTTACCATTTGCGTGGTGTATTCGGTAAAAAAGCGAAAATTCAAGAGCGCATTGTTCGTCAGAAGAAAGAGAAGCCAGAAGCTTCAGTACAAGCTCCTGCAATAGAAGAAGGAAAAGTAGAAGCTCCCGCGCCTGCAAAGGCAGAGGTTAAGGCTAAAGAAGTCACGCCTAAGAAAGAGGCTAAGCCAAAAAAGGCTCCTGCTAAAAAGAAGACAGAAAAAAAAGCTCAAGAACAGCCTAAGGACTCTACAACAGAAGAATAGGTCGTGGTCGGAGTTACCGAAAAGCGAAAAGAAACCCTGCGGCTCAAGCGTCTTTGTCATATTGAACAAGAGGTGAGGGCCCAAGGATTTGAAACGATTGCAGGTATTGATGAAGCTGGGAGAGGGCCTTTAGCGGGTCCTGTTGTAGCAGCGGCTTGTATCCTTCCTGAGGGGTATATTCTTAGGGGCATAGACGATAGCAAGAAGTTAACTGAACAAGAACGTCTTAGGCTTTACCGGGAACTCATTGAAAATAAGGGAGTCGATTCTGGAGTAGGAGTCGTAGAGGCTGCTGAAATCGATAGACTCAATATCCATAATGCTACCTTGGAAGCAATGCAAAGAGCTGTGAGCCGCCTGCGAGTTCAGCCCTCATTTTTATTGGTGGATGGGGTACATATTCCTCCAGGAGATATCCCTGCAGCACCGGTAGTCGGTGGAGATAGAGAAGTACAGGCAATTGCAGCAGCTTCCATCTTTGCGAAAGTGACACGGGATCATATTATGGAAGGGTATCACGAGCTTTATCCAGAGTATGGTTTCAAAGATCATAAGGGATATGGAACGAAACAGCATCTAGAAGCGATAGATAGCAAAGGTCCAACACCCATTCATAGGATGAGTTTTGGTCGTTTAAAAGGAGAATGAACATGACACGGAGCATGACCGGTTACAGTCGTGCGACAAGTAGTGAGATCGATGGTCTGAGCTGGAGCGTTGAGATCCACTCAGTCAATCGAAAAGCTCTTGATGTGCATATGCATTTGTCTCGAGAACTCCTTTCCCTTGACCAAGAGTTGCGTAAGATGATTACCCAAGTAGTTCACAGAGGTCAAGTAACCGTCAGAATTAGCATCAATAAAGGCAAACAGACAGCTTCGTCATCAGTTTTACTCAAAAAGCTTAAGACAGAATGGGAGAAAACGGCAAAAGCGCTCGGGTTCTCTAGAGAAGAAATCACCCTTTCTTTTCTATTAGAACAGATGGATCGAGTCTCCATTGATGAGTTTAGCCCAAAGGTTCAGACAGAGCTAAAAAAAACGGTAAAAAAAGCACTCGATGACTTTGTTAAGATGAAAGAGATCGAGGGTAGGGCCCTTGCGGCAGATATTCTCAAGCGGATTAAAACCTTAAGTAGTAATATTCAAGCAATAGAAAAACTCAGTGCAAAAACCCCTGAAAAACTTCGAAAAAAACTCCTTGAGCGATTAGAGAATCTCTTAGAAGATGCTGCTCAAGATGAGCGGGTTTTTCGTGAGATAGCACTTTTTGCTGAAAGAGCAGATGTTACAGAAGAAATCACCCGTTTGAAGTCCCATTTTAGCCAAGTGGCAGAAGTGTTCAAGTCAAAGGAAAAAAGTGTTGGACGGACGCTGGAGTTCTTAACACAGGAAATTTTGCGAGAGATCAATACGATCGCATCTAAATCAGCCGAGCTTGCAATCACCCAGATGGCAATAGCCTCCAAAGCAGAGCTGGAAAAGATACGAGAACAAGTGCACAATATAGAATAGTCGCATGGAAAAATTATTAGGAACACTTTCTAAGGGGATGCTCATTGTAATGAGCGCACCAGCTGGCACTGGCAAGACCACAATGGCGCATATGCTCTTGGATGAGTTCCGCTGCATCTCGAAAAGTGTGTCCTGCACAACACGCTCTAAACGCCCTGGAGAGGTAAAGGATAAAGACTACCACTTCCTATCAAGAGAAGAGTTCAATCAGAAGAAAAAAGCAGGGGCTTTTCTCGAACACGCTGATGTCTTTAACCACCAGTACGGTACTTTACAAGAAGATGTGGAGAAGAAATTAGAAAGTGGGCAGCATGTGCTTTTAGTGATTGATACACAAGGTGCTGAGCAATTGCGGAAGTTCGACTATCCAGCTCTTTCCATCTTCATTAAACCGCCGTCGATGGGAGAGCTTAGAGCCCGACTAATTAAAAGAAAAACAGAAGCCGATGAGCACATCGAAAAGCGTCTTGCTTTTGCAGAGCATGAGCTTGAGATGGCGTCTCATTATGACTACATCATTACAAATGATAATCTGCATCATGCTTACGAGATTTTGCGGAGTATTTTAATTGCCGAAGAACACAAAACAGAGAGGTATCATGACAGAATCTTTAACTAATGAAGAGCTTGCAGGGATTTGCGATAGCAGTTTTGAGCTTACCCACTTTGCTATTGCGCTAGCACGCTACTACATCCATTCGGGCAGAGAGTTGAACATGAAAGACATCTTAAGAGATATCAAAAAGCACCCTGATCCTCACTATATTGAAGAGTTAAGAGAGATCGATAAAATCGAACAACGTTCTAAGGAACAAGAAACACCTCCGTATGAAGGATAAAGTCCTCGTCACCTCTGCTCTTCCTTACGCCAACGGCCCGTTGCATTTCGGTCACATTGCAGGTGCTTTTTTACCTGCAGATTGCTATGCGCGGTTCCAGAGGCTGCAGGGAAGTGATGTCCTCTATATTTGTGGTTCAGATGAGTACGGTCTTCCGATCACTATCCATGCAGAAGCTGCAGAGCGCAGTCCTCAAGAGCATGTGGATATCTTCCATGAGATCAATAAAGCCTTTTTTCAAAAACTTGAGTTCTCCTTTGACCATTACTCTCGTACTACTTGGCCGGGACACGTAGAAACTGTCCAACAGTATTTCAAAGATCTCAAGGAAAATGGCCATATCGAAGAGAAGGAGACAGATCAGCTCTACTCTAAAAAAGATGATCGTTTCCTTGCTGATCGCTATGTAATCGGAACTTGCCCAAAATGTGGTTTTGAAGAGGCTCGCGGTGATGAGTGTCAAAAATGTGGAGCTAGCTACGAGGCTACCGATCTAAAAGATCCCCGTTCAAAGATCTCTAATGCTCCCCTAACCCGTAAGCCAACCAAACACTGGTTCTTGCGCTTCGATCACTTCAAAGACCAACTGAATAAGTGGATTGATAAAAAACAGTGGAAGCCCAACGTTGTCAATTTCGCTAAGTCCTACATTAAAGATCTGCGCCCTCGAGCCATTACCCGTGACTCGAAATGGGGCGTTCCAATCCCTCTAGGGGAGACGGAAGGGAAGGTTTTCTATGTTTGGTTCGATGCTCCCATTGGCTATATTTCCGCTTCTCGCGATTGGGCTGAGACGATAGGGGAGCGCGATGCCTGGAAAAACTATTGGTGTGATCCCGATACCAAACTCGTCCATTTTGTGGGCAAAGACAACATTCCATTTCATGCAATTTTCTTTCCCGCCATGACGATGGGACAGAATCAGCCCTATAAGCTTGTTGATGAGCTCCCAGCAAATGAGTTTCTTAACTTAGAAGGACGACAGTTCAGTAAATCAGATGGTTGGACCATCGATTTAGAGCGCTTTTTTGTTGAATTCACTCCAGATCAGATCCGCTATTTTCTTGCAGCCAATGCCCCAGAAACACAAGATGCAGAGTTCACTTGGAAAGAGTTTCAGATGCGTTGTAATTCAGAGCTCCTTGGAAAATTTGGAAACCTAGCTAACCGCACACTTGTTTTCGCACAAAAGAACTGTGATGGGAAAATGCCGCCACTTGATCTACAAGCTGATGACAAGGCCTTTTTAGAAGGTGTCAAGAAGCTCGTAGAAGAGATAAAAGGGGCTTATGCAACCTTCCGCTTGCGCAGGGTCTCCCAACTCATCATGGAGCTAGCCTCTTTAGGCAACGTCTATTTCAATGAAAAGAAGCCCTGGGCTCTTGCTAAAGACCCAGATCAGAAAAAAGCCATGGAGACTGTAGTAGGCTCTTGCATCGAGTGCCTTAAGGCCCTTGCTCTCGTTTCCTCTCCCATTATCCCAGCTACTGCGCAAAAATTATGGGAACTCATTGGTTTTTCCACAAAACTAGAAGAACAAAACTGGAGTGAAATTATGGAAGAATCCATCAAATCGAAAACACCTTTAGAAGAGCCAAAGCCTCTATTCAAAAAGGTGGAAGATGAGACGATCTCAAAAGAAGAAGCCTTTCTGCAAGAGAACCTTCCAAAACCTGTAACCAGCTATGAACCCCTTAAAGAAGAGATCACCTTTGACAATTTCCTAAAGCTCGACCTGCGTGTTGGTCAGATTTTGAGCGTCGAGCCTGTTCCCAAAAGCAAAAAACTTCTCAAACTTACAGTTGATATTGGCTTTGAAAAGCGAACCATCGTGTCAGGCATTTCCCAGTTCTATGAAGATCCTCAAGTTCTTGTTGGTAAGAAAGTTACCGTTGTAGCCAATCTAAAGCCTGCTAAACTGATGGGCATTGAAAGTCAGGGGATGGTTTTGGCCGCAGGAACAGAAAGCGGTATCGAAGTACTTAACCTTGACTCGGCAAATCCAGGTGATTGCATCACGTAAGGGATACACAAGATGAAGAGCATGAATCAGAGCTTACTACTGTTATTGAGTCTGGCTTCTTTTCACTTACATGCACATGTTCCTTCAAAAGAAGAGACGATTGCTAATCGCAAACGTATAGAATCCCTTGCCACTCCCAAATGTAGCGCAGTGCCTGAAGGCGGGTTTGTCTATTTTTATCATCCAATGGTTGGAGAGTGGGTTCAAGAGGCGTTTCAGTTACAAAAAATTCGAGAAATCCGCGCGAAGCTAGCTCCTTATCTTAAAATCCCTCTCACAAAAGAAGGGTTTACATCGGCTTCGACAAGGCGCGATGAAAGTGAGATGGATGCGACTGGCTATTCAGCAATATGGGTGCGTGATTGTTGTTGGCACTACTATGGACTGAAAATCAGCGACAGAGAAGCCGCCAAAACGCTAATGCTGAACCTTGCAAACTTCTATGCAGAAAAAGGGCAGATTCAGCGCTTACTCAATGTCATTGAGAATCCACAAGTCGCGGATCCCAAGCAGAATACCAATGCTCACATGGATGTGCCTCTGATTCGTTTTTCAAGTAAGACGTTATCTCATCACCAGGTTGATGGAAAGGATCAGGAATGGAATCACCTGCAGCTGGACTCTCACGGGCTATTCTTACTAGCATTATCGGATGCATTGAGCACAAAAATCGTAAGCCCTGTAGATTTTAAACCTCAGTACTTTGAAGCTCTTGCTCTTTTTCCTGCTTTTTTTACAGAGATTGATTATGCACAGAAAGGGGATGCAGGGCCGTGGGAAGAAGAGTTGTTGCATAATGCGAGCTCAGCGGGGCTTGTTGCCTCTGGACAGAAGAGAATAATGGAGGTCATTAATGCAACGCCAGCTCTTCGTCAGGGGCTTAACGATGCTGTGGTCCGCCTGAAAAAGCAGTATAATAATCGGGCTGTTCTGAAAAAAATTGAATCTTCATTATCTGCAGAAAATATCAAAAGACTCTATCAAGCAGGGCTTAAGCGTGTAGAAAAAAATCTTAATCTTGGGGGAGAAGCCCCCAATTTAGATGGAAAAGGAATAGATCGAAGGGCTGATATAGCGCTCCTATTCCTTTGTCTTCCTGAACATGCTTTATATACGAATAATACCCAAAAGATCAGGGAAATCCTCAATCTCACTTTGAGTTTGGTGGGGCCCTATGGTGTCTATCGTTATAAATATGATGCTTATCAAGCAGCGAACTATTGGATTGCATCTCAAGTTCCTTCGGCCATTTCAGGACCTGAAACTCCACAGCGCACATTTGTTACTCGATTTGAAAAAGGATACACGCCGAGCAAACAACCACTGGATGCCCAGTGGTTTTTTGATTCAAATTTTGCAAAGGTTTACTACAACCTCTCAATGCTAGAAAAAGACCCCCAAGTCCAAGCCTATTATGTGAGAAAGGGGGACATGCATCTGAAACGGTCACTTGGTCAGTTGACGGGGTTAGACTCCTATGCAGCAAATGGAGAGAAGCTACCCCCCCTCCAATTACCAGAGAGTATCAATACAGTGATTGATATACGTCAGGGAGTTAGCCCAATGCCCTCACCTATTTGCCCTCTCGGATGGGCTACAGCAGCACTACTCATGGCCTTAGAAAGTGCTGAGACAGCGCATGGTGCATTGCAAAAATAGCAATACACTATTCTATCGAGCGAAGAAAAATCCCCTATGTTATAATCTCCTGCAAAATTCTAAACTGGGAGAGGGTAATGCAAGCCATTCAAAACTTTAACGCCAAGATATGGCTTTCAGTAGAAGAGCACCTCACTCCCTTGCCCCAAGACTCTAAAAACTACCGCGTGTTTCACTACCTTCCCGCTCCTTTTCTCCTTGGAGCTGGAGCTGTCTCTCTACTGGTAACAAAAATTGTTTCTATTTGTTTTGAGATATTTTCGAAGACTTCGCCCCCTGATCCGAAAAAAGATTTTTCTGCTGTTCTAAAAGATCCAAGAGAGTGGAGAAAGCTTGATACGGCGCCAGAGAATCACCCCGTTGGAGAAAAAAATCCTAACTTTTTATTTGGTACAGCAACTTGTACCTGGCAAGACTCTGGGGCTACCAACTGTCCAGACTCTCAGTGGAGCGATTGGGAAAAGAAGGTTGTTAAAGAGGGGAATCGATCAGGCAAAAGCGCTGATCTTTTCACTCTCTATCAAACAGAAGGCGGGCGCAAACAAATCACGGATCGCCTTCATAAGCTAGGGGTGAATTCCTATCGCTTTTCTATCGAATGGAGCCATATCCAGCCGAAGCAAGGTATGTTTGATGAAACCAAGCTACAGATCTATGTCAACTTTTGCAAACACCTGCGCGATCAAGGGATTGCTCCGATGGTTTCACTTCATCATTTTTCTGAACCAAGATGGTTCCATGCGATGGGAAGTTTTGAAAAAGAAGAGAACATTCAACACTTTGTCAGATTTGCTGAGAAAGTGTTCCCAGTTCTTTCTGAAGACTATAAAGGAGAGCCTCTTGTTAAATATTTCTGCACAATCAACGAGCCTGGGATCGAGGCCTTTTCTCGTTATGTCCGTGGCGCATTTTCTCCTGGCCTTTTGTGCCAATTCACAAAGGCGGGGCATTTCTTATATGGCGCTTTAAAGGCGCACTGCATCGTCTATGAAAAACTTAAAAGATTAAATCCAAAAGCAGAGATCGGAACAGTTCATCAGTATCTCCGTTTTATCCCCGGAAACACCCTCCTTGTCCCTGTTACACGCTACATCACCCGCTTAGTCAACGACACCGCTTTACACTTTTTTAGAACGGGTGTTTTTGAGTTGAAAATCCCTTTCTTTTGCAATATCAGAAAAACAGATCTGAAATTTGATGCTGACTTCGTTGGTCTTCAGTGCTACACACGCCCTGTAATCGGTTTGACAGGGTCAACTAGTTTGCATGGCGCGCCGATGACGACGATGCCTTTCTGGGAAGATCCCGCTGCGATCTATGAAGCGATCACAGAAACCTATAAAGCAGCAAAAAAGCCGATCATCATCACAGAAAATGGAATCTCAACTCACAATGAAACACAAAGAACCCGCTACATGAGTAGAGTTTTCTATGCGGTGCGCCGTGCACAAGAAGACCTTAAAAAGGCCTTCAAGACAACGGTTGTTCTCGGTTACTACCTATGGTCTTTTTGTGAAAATGCCGAGTGGGATATGGGGATGCGCCCCCAAGCTTTTGGAGCTTTTGATGTAAAGGCTGGGAAGCTAGAAAAAGAGCCTAAACTAGGAGTTTCTCCCCTCACTCAGGAAGCACGGGCTTGGCAAAAAAGCTTCCAAACAGATGAATCTGCAGCTTAGAGAAATTCCTAAGAAAAGACCGAGTGGAGTTTTGTCAAAATAATAGCTGATGGATTGCAGGTTGCAGCTTAGGGTTGCGAACAGGATCGGCTAAATGGGGGTCTGTGTGTCCAGGTCGTGCCTGGGAATCTTCGGCTCTGTTCTCTAGAACGGTAACCACTCCACCCTTCTCTTTTAATTTCTTAGCCATATTGTCAACTTCTGATTCCGGAGCCATGTCATCTCCAACGGTTTTGGTTAAGATGACATATCCCATTTGGCGAGGTTTTAATCCTTTGATTTTACCCATTGAGTCAAAATTATCCTCAGGTGCTTTGGAGCAGTTGGATTCTTTTGGAGCCTGGACATACTTTTGAGAGAATCCAAATAACCATCGAGCGATCACATTCACTCTTTTGATAACACTTCCTAAAGAGTCGGGAGCATTTTGAAGGAATAGGTTGATCCCTTCAGCATGGTATTTCTTAAATAGATGCATAGCGGTAAAGGATTCTCCACAGGACCCGCTAATGCATGTCTTGCTAGGGGAATAATCCTCTTTCTCAAAGAGGAATTCACCAACGGCTTCGATGTCATTATATAGGCCTCCTTCGCTTGGATATCCTTCGCTATTGAGGATGCCGCGGGTATCGTACACACAGACATCGATCCCTTTTCCAAGGAAGTAGGCGATTTCTAGTTTACTCATCGCAAAACTTTTCCCAAGCTTAGCAAGAAGAGCACACTCAGTTTTTCTCTCATTTTCCTTAAAAGGAATGCTTTTGGCATATTCAGAGGTGATGAGCTTGCCATTTTCTTCTTTAGAAAAGATTTTCTTTAGGACGGTATTGTAGTGAGTATCCCATGCAGGGGATTTCTGAGCAGGCCCCTCAATGATGATTCGATCGCCTTCTTTTTTCCAAGAGCCGCCTAATTCTTCAATTTTTTCCTTAATGTCGCAGACTTTCAGCTGAATGACCTGTAGGCGGGCTTCTCTATCTTGGGGGGTGAGGAAGTGTTCTTTTCCTCCGAGTGCTTTGAGGGCATCAACCATTTTTTGAGCCCGAAGTGTATCAAAGTTTTGAGAGAATCCGCAAAAGCCAGCCCCAGCTGCATTATTATGAAAACGGTTGAGAAAAAAGCGTTGGTAAATAGTTGAAAGAGGCAAAATGGCAAATTTGAATACGCACAGCCTCACGATTTTCGGAAAGATAGAAAACCAGCCAATATTGTGTTGGACGGGGGTAATGGGGGGATGATTACTTACGTTCATGTAGACTCTCTGGGTATTTATTCGATAATTATAAACATTGCTTAATTAACGTTCTAGACACTTGTTTTTTTAATCTAAACAGGCGCTCTAGATAAAAACTCTTTTATTTGGAGTGTCAGACCTGTGTGTCTTTTTTGGACCTCTTCGGTGCGTACAGCGATAGCAATAGCTTTTTTGCTTCCGACTAAGATCACGCGTTTTTTTCCTCTGGTAACACCTGTGTAAAGTAAGTTGCGATGGAGAAGTTTAAAGTGGCTTGTATGGATGGGGATGATCACACAGGGACATTCGCTTCCTTGATACTTGTGGATCGACACAGCATAGGCTAAAACAAGTTCATCGAGCTCTGTGAATTCGTAAGCTACTTCTTTTCCGTAAAAGTCGACAGTTATTGCTTGGTCGGAGAGGTCGATCCCCGTGATACGGCCTACGTCTCCATTGAAAACCTCTTTTTGGTAGTTGTTGCGGATCTGCATCACCTTGTCACCTTTGTGGAACCGTTTGCCCATCCGCATAAGGGGTTCACTGCTGGGATTGAGTACTTCTTGGAGTACTGTATTGAGGTTTTCTGTGCCGATGATACCTCGTTTCATAGGGCAAAGGATCTGGATCCCTTTGAATTTGTCAAACTCGGGAAGTTCTCGTGCTACAAGCCGCACTAAGGATTGTTGGATATCTTCAGGAGTCTCTCCTTCAAGAAATCGGAAATCTTTTTCGCCTTGGAGCCAAGGGAACTCACCCTTGTTGATCTTGTGGGCGTTGGTGATGATGTGAGAGCCTTTAGCTTGGCGGAAAATCTCGGTGAGTCGAACAACGGGCATTTGTTCTGAAGCAATGATGTCACGCAGAACATTTCCAGGTCCTACGCTGGGAAGTTGGTCGATATCGCCTACAAAAATAACACGTGCTGTTGTCGGAACAGCTTTTAGGAGGCTGTACATGAGATGGGTGTCGATCATACTCGCTTCGTCGACGATGAGTAGATCACAGCTAAGGGGATTGTCTTTTCCTTTTTTAAAGCCTCCAGCTGCAAAATTCATCTCTAGAAGACTGTGGATAGTGAAGGCTTTTCGATAGGTGATCTCGCTCATTCGCTTGGCAGCTCTTCCCGTTGGAGCTGCTAGAAGGATCTTTTTTGTAAGCTTTTCTGAGATGCGTAAAATTGCGTTGGTGATGGTGCTTTTTCCAGTTCCAGGGCCCCCTGTGAGGATGAGGAGCTTGTCGTTTACCGCTTTACTTACCCCCTCTTTTTGCTGCTCTGCTAAATTGATGCGTAGTTTTTCCTGTACCCAGATAAGAGCTTTTTCTGTATCGACTTGGCGTAAAATACAAGGAGCTCCTGAGATGCGAGCAAGTTCTCTTGCGATTCCTACCTCTGCTAGGAAAAGAGGTTTGATCCAGATATTAGTTCCTTCCTCGATAAGGATGCCCTCTTCTTTCAAGGCTTGTACTTGTTGGATGATTTTTTCAGGAGAAACTTCCAACATGTTTTCACACACATCAGTTAGTTCTTCTTTGGGGTAGCAGACATGCCCTTCACTAGATAGTTCCCAGAGAACGTGTTGGATACCGCTCGATATGCGCTGGGGTGCATCCTTTTCCATGCCTAAGTTCTGAGCGATTTGGTCGGCGCTTTTGAAGCCGATGCCTCGGATGTCTTGTGCAATGCGGTAAGGGTTTTCGCGCATCTTTGAGATGCTCTCGTCTCCATAGGCTTTGAAGATCTTTTGTGCAAAGGAAGGGCTGACTCCATTCCCTCGTAAGAAAATCATCACGCTGCGTATTTCTCGTTGTTCTTTCCAGCAACGGATAATCGACTCAATTTTTCTCTCTCCGATCCCAGGGACAGATAAAAGCTTTTCAGGGGTTTCATCAATTACATCGAGTGTTTTTTCTCCAAATTTATTGACGATTCGCTCGGCATATGCAGGGCCGATTCCCTTGATCATGCCGGACTCTAAATAGCGTTGGATCCCTATTAGATCGGTGGGGGCTTGTGTTTCAAAGGATTTAACCTCGAACTGTGCACCGAATTTAGAATGGTGCTTCCACCCACCTTGGCAGCGGATCGATTCCCCGATATGAACTCCGGGCAAAACACCTACGATTGTTGTCACTTCTCGCTTTTTTGGTTCTTTGATCCGAGCGATCATGAACCCATTTTCATCTTCCGAAAAGACAATCGAGTCGATGTATCCAAACACTTCTTCCATGGAAAAAGAGTGTAGCAGGTGTTATATTTTTATACCTGGTCGATTCCAATAACCCAGTTAATCACCCAGCTTCCTTCGGATGATTCAAGACAAGCAATGGTTCCCGTTTGGAAGTTGATGAGTTTTTCCTCTTCGTGTCCGGTGACTAAATATCCCACCAGTTTCTCTAGGAAGGGGAGGTGACCTACAATCATCATGTCGGTCTCTTCCGCATCGATACGGGCTAAGATCTCCTGGATCGGATCGTTAGGGTTGAGTTGAAAGTGCTCTTCCATT
This sequence comes from Chlamydiota bacterium, assembly GCA_021772375.1. Taxonomy (GTDB): domain Bacteria; phylum Chlamydiota; class Chlamydiia; order Chlamydiales; family Rhabdochlamydiaceae; genus Sacchariniichlamydia. Next base: position 46,248 of record JAJFME010000014.1, read on the forward strand.
GGAGTGCCAGGAGAGATGAATTCCGTAAAAATCTCAGCTGTTTGTCGAGCACGGAGTTTTTCACTATAGAGAACGTGTGAGAAAGGAAAGCTATTTTCTCCGAGGAGTCGGGCGATTTTTTCTATGTCCTCACGTCCCTGTGGACTCAATGGGATCTCTGGATCAATCTGCGGAGAGACAGCTTCTCCGTGGCGTACTAAATAAATTTTCATATGAGGTTCCTATGCTTACACTATTTACTTTTAAACCACTCTTTTCATAAAATGGCAAGCGTCTACCTATTCCGGATTAGCTCAGCGGTAGAGCAGTGGACTGTTAATCCATTGGTCGCAAGTTCGAATCTTGCATCCGGAGATTAAGAGCCCTCCTGCTTGGAGGGCTTTTTTTTAATGAAGTTCCTATAGCGTGGTAGAACTCTTTCTCGTAAGAGAGCGGCTTTTTGAAAATTAGGAAAATAGTGATGACCCATCCAGTTTCGCATACTCGATCCGATTGTTTCTGGGCTAGCTGTCCAAACAAAAATCAAAGCAATTTAAAAGTATTGAGATGCGCAAAGTGTAAGTCAGCTTTTTATTGTGGGACTAGTTGCCAAAAGAAAGATTGGAAGCGGCATAAAATTGAGTGTTGGTCTCCCAATAAGTCAGAACAGATAGAACAAGAATCTTCGTCCTCTACCGGGGCCATACCGCCAAATCTAGCGATTCCCGATCTAATACGGGCTTTGTCCAGCAAAGAAATGTATGATGGGATGAGAAAAAGGCATTGGACTACCGAAGATTATCAAGGGCTAGAGGAGTATTGGAGCTGTTTTCTTAGAGACCCCCTAGATGAGGAAGAATTTTTCGCTCAGTTTATGTGGCATTTGACCAATCAGATAAAAGCTCAAGTGTTTTCTTCATTAAATGGTTTTTACCCAGACATGGAAAAGGGTATTGGTCTGTCTGAGCAACAGTTTTCGGAGGAGTTTTTCAATGTATTCATAGATGAAATACAGCCATCACTTATTAAGCAGAGCGAAACAGCAAGCAGGTTTTGGAGTAGCTCTAAACTAGAAGATCGGTTAGAGATTGCACAGGGGAGCCACCAATTCTTTTCTGGCTGTAACTATAATCCTAGTGAAGAGCAACTTGATCGTTTTGTCAGTGCTCAAGAGTGTTATCTATTTCAGTGGAGGTTCATAAAAAATATCATTGCTTCTTTCAGAACCGCTAGCGATTTCTTGAATAATCCTGATGAATTCAAGAAGGCCTTTCGTGGGGCTTTGAATAAGGCCAGAGACACTCTTATTCAACCGATTTTGCAAGAGCGAGAGCGTAAGGCGAATGAACTTATGAATGAGACTGAAGAACAAATAAAACAGGAAATAGAAGAGCTTCTCGGGAGCTGTCTGGATGAACTAGAAAAAGCAAAAAAAGCTGCAAAGACTGCTCTGGAATTAATGACAAAAGCCGTGGCCTCTTCTGACCCAGAAGCCCTTCGTAAGGCTGAATTGGCTAGGCATCGAGCGAAAACAGATCTAATTGCTACTCAGCAAAGGGTTGTAGAATCTCAACTTAAAGCAAAAAAGATTACTCAAGACTCTATGAATGATATGAGAAATCAGTTGTCATTGGCTCCCGGAAGGGGCGCCTCTCCAAAGGCATCAGAAAAACATTGAAAGTAAAGCTGACTCATTGGAGTGTTACTCATTCTTAGAAGGTTGAATCTCGTCTAAAGTGTCTTATAGACGATTCCGTACCTGTTTTCCCCAAGCTTTGCCAGGGAATACGCATTAAAATTTAATCTTGAGAGATAATGCTCTTGTGATAGAGAGTAGATACCTTTATTCCCTAGGAGGTATCACATGATCACGCAAGATTTGGTCAGTCTTTTTGGAGATATGACTGACCCCAGACTAG